>NZ_JAHLZY020000001.1:1857920-2167573 GCF_018967865.2 Hymenobacter siberiensis | reverse complement strand
ACAGCCAGAACCAGGTTGTCATTTTTCCGAAAGGCGATTTCAAGAAAGGTGATTACGTGAATGTGCTCGTGCATTCTTCTTCAGCCAGCACTTTATTAGGCGAAGCGGTTTCGTAATCCGTTTTCCGAATGGCTCGAAATAAATACCGCGAGTTAGCACCTGAGTACAAACGGAGGAAGAAGATTCAGCTGCTTAAGGTGGTGGGAAGCTTTTTGCTTCTGTTATCTGTCATTGCTGCTTTTCCAGTTGGGCTTGTTTTCTACTCCTCACTGCGCAGCTATTATTTACGAACCGAAGGCCTAATGACGAAAGGAGTTGTGATTGACGACAAAAACTATTTGGGAAATCGTAATATTCGGGGCAGGTTCACTTATTCCTATGAGTTTGTTGTCGAGTGCAAAAAATATACTGGCAACAGTCTTGACTCAAAATATAAGGTTGGTGATGTAGTCAAAATAAAATATGCGCCTACCTATCCTCGCTTTAACGAAATAGTTAAGTGAATTAAATCCTCGACCTAGTAGACATCCATCGCCTTGACCACACAAGAAATCCAATCCATCAAGCTCCGGTTCGGCATCATCGGCAATGCGCCGACGCTGAACTACGCCATTCAGGTGGCCGCGCAGGTCGCGCCGACTGACATGACGGTGCTCATTACCGGCGAAAGCGGGTCGGGCAAGGAGTCGTTTTCCAAGATTATCCATGCCCTTTCGCCGCGCAAGCATGGGCAGTTTATTGCCATCAACTGCGGCGCGATTCCGGAGGGCACGATTGACTCCGAGCTGTTTGGCCACGAAAAAGGGTCCTTCACCGGCGCCAATGAGGCCCGCAAGGGCTACTTCGAGGTAACCAACGGCGGCACCATTTTCCTGGACGAAATCGGCGAGATGCCGCTCGGCACCCAGGCCCGCCTGCTGCGCGTGCTGGAGAATGGCGAGTTTATTCGGGTAGGTTCCAGCAAGGTGCAGAAAACCGACGTGCGCGTGGTGGCTGCCACCAACGTGAATCTGCTCGACCGTGTGCAGGCCGGCACCTTTCGCGAAGACCTGTACTACCGCCTCAACACGGTGCCGATTACGGTGCCGCCGCTGCGCGAGCGCGGCGACGATATCTACCTGCTGTTCCGCAAGTTTGCTTCGGATGCGGCCGAGCGCTACCGCACCCGGCCCATCACACTGCTACCCGATGCCGTGCCGGTGCTCACGCGCTTCCGCTTCCCCGGCAACATTCGCCAGCTCAAGAACATCGCCGAGCAGATGTCGGTGCTCGAAACCGAGCGCGACATTGATGCCCACCGCCTGGCTCCCTACCTGCCGCAGGAGCAGACCAGCCGACTGCCCATGCTGTTGGGCTCCAGCGCGCCCGATGGGGCGGCCGGCTATTCGGAGCGGGACCTGCTCTACAAAATCCTGTTCGACATGCGCCGCGACATGACGGACCTCAAGAAAATGGTGCTGGAGCTAGCCACCGGTCAGCGCCCCCACGAGGCCCAGGAGTTGCTGCGCCAGAACAGCCACCTCTTCAGCAATAACAATACGGCACCTTCCGGCGCGTTTGACAACCGAGAAGCCGCCGAGTATTTTCTGCCCACCGCCCCTAACCCGTATAAAAACGAGCCGACGACGAGCTACGACGACGAAACTCCGGTGGAGGATATTTCGCACGAAACCGAGGAGGAAACGCTCTCGCTCGACATTAAGGAACGCGAGATGATTCTCAAGGCGTTGAAGAAGCACAACAACAAGCGCAAATACGCCGCCCACGACCTGGGCATCTCGGAACGCACGCTGTACCGCAAACTCAAGCAATATGACCTGGAGCAAGTGTAAAGCCGCTTTTTATTCGGCAGTAGTGCTTTGCGGGCTGCTGGGCCTGAGCGGCTGCGGCGTGTACTCGTTCAACGGCACCAACATCGACCCGGCGGTGCGTACCATTTCCATTGCCACTATTCAGAATAACTCGCCCTCGGGGCCGGCCTTTCTGACGCAACGCTTCACCGAGGATTTGAAGGACTATTTCCAGCGCAACACCAACCTGAAACTCGTGCCCCGCGACGGCGACCTGCAATTCGACGGCAACATTGTGGCCTACGACTTTGCCCCGGCCTCCATTCAGCAGGTCAACGGCGTATCGCAGGCCGGCTCGAACCGGCTCACCATTCAGGTCAAAATGCGCTTCACCAACACCAAGGACGACAAGCAGAGCTTCGAGCAGGTGTTCCAGAATTTCGACGACTACGCAGCCAACCGCAATATTTCGACCATCAACAACGACCCTACCGCCGTGCGCACCACCACGGATAAAATCATTACCGACATTTTCAATAAGTCGGTAGCTAACTGGTAGTCGGCGAAGAAATTGGGTGCTGAAGTAGTGAGGCGGGGGAGAAATTACGTGCTTAATTTTCCGGGAAATATTAATTAGCAGCACCGTAGCAGCCGGGGTATCTGCGTAAATTAGCGTAATGTTGCACCCCCATTTAGTGGGTCCGAATACGCTGATTAACGGTTTTATCCCGAACACCAGTCGTTATTTTTTCACCGCTTTCACTGCCTGTTTCATCCGTGACCCGCGCTACGCTCCTGCACGTTCTCGACCGCCCCACTTCCCTGGGTCCGGCCGAAGTGCGCGAGCTTGAGCAGCTGGCTCAGGCATTTCCCTACTGCCAGACGGCCCACCTGCTGCTGGCCAAAGCCGCCCACGACCAGGGCACCATGCTGGCCAGCCAGCGCCTGCGCCGTGCCGCCACCTACGCCGCCGACCGCAGCCTGCTGCGCCGCCTCATCGAGCTGGTAGAGCCGGAGCCCCTCCCCGCCGTTATTACGGCGCCCGAAGCTGCGGCCGCTATTGAAGCCCCGGCCCCGGCCCCGGCCCCGGCCGCCGAAGCCGCGCCGGTTATCCTCCCGCAGCCGGTAGCATCAGCCGCCGCCGAAATTGCCGCGCCACCGCTGCCAGCAGTGGTAATTAAAGCAATTGAGGTAATACCCGAACCAGTAGCAGCACCCGCGCCACCGCCAGCACCCGCGCCACCGCCAGCACCCGCGCCACCGCCAGCACCCGTGGCAATTGAAGTGACGCCCGAACCGGTAGCAGCACCCGCACCACCACTGGCAGCCGTTATCCCGGAGGTAATACCCGAACCGGTTGCGACAGCTGCGGAAGCGCAGCCAGCAGTTACAGTTCCAGCCGCTGTCGATGCTGAATACTCGTTAATACTCGCTGCTCCGCTGCCCGCCGCTCCTGCCATTCCGGTAGCTCCGGCAGCTATCATTGAAGTCCTCCCCGCCGTAGTTCCATTTATTGAGCCGGAACCGGTGCCAGTGCCAGTGGTTCCGGAAGTGCCGGTGGTGGCGTTGCCAGCAATACCCGAAAGCCCTTCGCTAGTGGCTAAGCCGGAAGCAGTAATACCGTTGATGGAGGTGATTCCGGTGGAGCCAGCCTTGGTGGATTTACCTCTATTGGTCGACCTGGAAGAAGCTACCATCATGGTAACCACCTTGGCCGAAACAGTAGAAACGCCCGCCGCGCTGCCCACCGAAGCACTCAAATTAGCTGAAGCAGCCGACGAGCTGCCGGCCCAGGCCCCCGCCATTCGGCCACCGGTAGAGGTGGGCGAAGCCCGGTTTGAGTTTGGTTTGGCCGATGCGTCACCGGTCATCGTGCCAACCTATCAGCTACCGGGCCTGGTTGACGAATGGGCTGCCTCGGCCGTTACCCGCAGCCTGGTTAGCCCCGCGGCATCGCCCTTGGCGGCACCAGTTCCGACCGCGCCGGTGTTCACCCCGGCCGCCTTCACCGGCGATGCCATGGTGGGCTATGCTTTCGGGGAAAGCAGCCGCCTGGGACTGTCCATGCAGCTACTCGACTTGCTGATTTCCAAGGCCGAAGCCGCCGAAACCTCCACCGCTGTGGAAGCGGCCGCCCAGCCGCCGGCCGTGCCGCTTCCGCCCACCGGTACCTTCTTCGAGCCCGACCCGCTGCTGCTCGACCACTGGGCCACGCACTGCCCGGTACCGCCCGAGCTGCCCAATAAGGCTGACCTCATCAACAACTTCCTCAAGCGCCAGCCGCGCCTCACGCGGCCCGGCATGCTACCGCCCGCGCCCGGCGGCCAGCCCGACCTGAGCGTGCGCAGCACCCGCGCCGAACCCGACCTGGTTTCCGAAAATCTGGCCCGCATCTTCGTGCGGCAGGGCAAAACGGCCCGGGCCATTGAGATTTATGAAAAGCTCATGGTGAAGCAGCCGGAAAAAATTGCGTACTTTGCAGCCCAGATTCAATCATTGCAACCTTCAGCGTAATTTGCTTTTTCAGCTTTTTTACCCCTCATGTACACTGCTCTAATCATCCTCATTCTCCTGGTGTGTTTCCTGCTGGCCCTCGTGGTACTGGCCCAAAACCCCAAAGGGGGTGGAATTTCCAGCCAGTTTAGCGCCGGCGGCGCGGCCAGCATGATGGGCGTGAAACGCACCGGCGACCTGCTCGAAAAACTCACCTGGGGCTTCGCCATTGGTCTGGTAGTGCTGTCGCTCGGCTCACATATGCTTACCTCCACCGGCGGTGGCACGGTGCGCAGCGTGAACCAGCAGCGCGCCCTCGAAACCAAGCTGCCGGCTCCTACGGCTCCTACGGCTCCTACGGCCCCCGCTGCCCCCGACGCTACCGCGCCGGCTACTACCCCCGACGCAACTGCACCGGCTACTGCTCCCGCTGGCACTACCACGCCAGCGCCGGCCAACACGCCTGCTCCGTAGTCGCGGCTCCCGTTCTGAACCTGCAAAAGCCGGTGCTTCTCTAGCGAGAGGCACCGGCTTTTTTGTTGCGCGCAACACTGGGCCGATGCGGTCGTATTGCACGGCGGAACCAGCCATTGGCACCGGCGCATCCGCCACTTCTGCCACATTTCGTTGATAAAATCTGCCCATTTTGTCAGGTTTGTGGCGCTGGCACGGGAAATGAGACAATACCAGACACCTAGTATTTCAACTTAATTCAACCCAAATACACCCAAAATGGCACTTAGCATGAAACCGCTGGCCGACCGCGTAATTGTTCGCGCCGCCGCCGCCGAGGAGAAAACCAAATCCGGCATCATCATCCCCGATACGGCCAAGGAGAAGCCCCAGCGTGGCGAAGTAGTGGCCGTGGGCGAAGGCAAAACCGCTGACAGCGGCACCATCATCAAGCCCCAGGTGAATGTGGGCGACCAGGTGCTGTACGGTAAGTACGCCGGCACCGAAATCACCGTTGACGGTGAGGACCTGCTCATCATGCGCGAGTCGGACATTTTCGCTGTGCTTTAGGCCCGCCGAAAATTTATAACTCATAATTCATAACTCATAATTCTTCCCAACGTGGCTAAGAACATCCAATTCGACACCGAAGGCCGCGCCCGCTTGCAGGCCGGTGTGAACAAACTGGCGAACGCCGTGAAAGTGACCCTCGGCCCCAAAGGCCGTAACGTCATCATCGACAAGAAATTTGGTGCGCCCACCATCACCAAGGACGGTGTGACCGTAGCCAAGGAAATTGAGCTGCGCGACCCGATTGAGAACATGGGCGCTCAGCTCGTGAAAGAAGTAGCGTCGAAAACGGCCGACCAGGCTGGCGACGGCACCACCACGGCTACGGTTTTGGCCCAGGCCATCTACACCGCCGGCTCGAAAAACGTGGCCGCCGGGGCCAACCCGATGGACCTGAAGCGCGGCATCGACAAGGCAGTTATCGCCGTAGTTGCCAACCTGAAGTCGCAGTCGAAGAAAATCGAGAACAACTCGGAAATTGCCCAGGTGGGTACGATTTCGGCCAACAACGATGCGGAAATCGGCAAAATGATTGCCGATGCCATGGACAAAGTTGGTAAGGAAGGCGTTATCACCGTGGAGGAAGCTCGCGGCACCGAAACCGAAGTAAAGACGGTGGAAGGCATGCAGTTTGACCGCGGCTACCTGTCGCCCTACTTCGTGACCAACCCCGAGAAAATGGAGGTTGAGTTCGAGTCGCCCTACGTTCTCATCTACGACAAAAAGGTGAGCACCATGAAGGAGCTGCTGCCCGTGTTGGAGCAGGTTCTGCAGACTGGCAAGCCCTTGGTTATCATCTCCGAAGATGTTGACGGTGAGGCCCTTGCTACGCTCGTAGTAAACAAGCTGCGCGGCTCGCTGAAAATCGCTGCCGTGAAGGCTCCCGGCTTCGGCGACCGCCGCAAGGCCATGCTGGAGGACATTGCTACCCTCACGGGTGGTACCGTTATCAGCGAAGAGCAGGGCTACAAGCTCGAAAACGCCACCCTGGAATACTTGGGCACGGCCGAGAAAATCATCATCGACAAGGACAATACGACCATTGTGAACGGCAAGGGCTCGAAAGAGGCCATCACCAGCCGCATCAGCCAGATTAAGGCCCAGATGGAAACCACGACGTCGGACTACGATAAGGAGAAATTGCAGGAGCGCCTCGCTAAATTGAGCGGCGGCGTGGCAATTCTCTACATCGGTGCCAGCACCGAAGTAGAGATGAAAGAGAAGAAAGACCGGGTTGACGATGCCCTGCACGCTACCCGCGCTGCCGTTGAGGAAGGCGTGGTACCCGGCGGTGGCGTAGCCCTGGTGCGGGCCATTGAGGCCCTGGCCGCAGTGGATACCCACAATGCTGACGAGCGCACCGGCGTGAACATCATCCGCACCGCCCTGGAGGCGCCACTGCGCTGCATCGTGCAGAACGCTGGCGGCGAAGGCTCGGTCATCGTGCAGAAAGTGCGCGAAGGCAGCGGTGACTTCGGCTACAACGCCCGTGAGGACCGTTTCGAGAACCTGGTGGCCGCCGGCATCATCGACCCCACCAAGGTAACCCGTTTGGCCCTCGAAAACGCCGCTTCCATCGCTGGCCTGCTGCTGACGACTGAGGCCGTGATTTCGGACGAGCCCGAGCCCAAGGATGCTGGTCATGGCCACGGCGATGGCGGCATGGGCGGTATGGGTGGCATGGGCGGCATGATGTAATTTTGCATTAGCTCCCAGCTTTTAGCCCTTAGCTATTAGCCTGAAAAGTCCCGCTGGCAGTGCCGGCGGGACTTTTTTATGTAATACTTATCTAACCTCACGGCTTACCCGCTAGCCGTGAGTCTATGACTCACAACGCAAGGGCCACCAGGTATAGGCGCATAATGCTGGCGGTTGCCAAACCAACGGCGAGTTGCAAACTCGCCTTACCCAAGGCCAGCAGTTACGTGCTTCGCGCTAAACTGCGGCCAGCGGCCAGCGGCCAGCGGTCAGCGGTCAGCGGTCAGCGGCCAGCGGCCAGCGGCCAGCGGCCAGCGGAACACTACGCGAAAAAGCCTCCGATGCAGCAGCATCGGAGGCTTTTTCAGGAGCTAAAAAAGACGCTGCCTTACGCCTGCACGACGGGCGCGGGGTAGTTGCGGGCGTCCATCATCTTGGCTAGCTTGCCGCTTATAAGGAACAGGATGATGGCGGCGGCAGCGGCCGAAACCACGAACACCATGAAGAAATCGTAGAGGCTGGTGATGTGGTAGCCCAGAATTTGCGGAGCGGGGGCCGTCGATTTGGGGTCGGGGTAGAGGCTGCTCATGTAGCCGGCCAGGTAGTTGGCGGCGGCGTTGGCGAGGAACCACACGGCCATCAGCAGGGAGGCAAATTTGGCGGGGGCCAGCTTGTTTACCAGCGACAGGCCGATGGGCGACAGGCAGAGCTCACCCACGGAGTGCAGGAAATAGAGCGCCACCAGGAAGAACATGCTCACCTTCACACCGGGCTGCAGGTCGTGCACACCGAAGCACATCACGAGGTAGCCGGCGGCCAGGAAGGCCAGGCCAATGGCCATTTTGAGGGGGGACGGCGGCTCGGCGCCGCGACGGCCCAGGGCCGTCCAGACCATGGCCATGAGTGGCGCGCCCACCACCACGAAGATGGCGTTGAGGTTCTGGAAGATACTGGCTGGCAGCGTGAAGCCAAAGATGGTGCGGTTCATCTGCTCATCGGCGAAGAAGGTGAGCGAGGCCGGGGCCTGCTCGAAGGCCGCCCAAAAGAACACCACGAAGAATGACACAATGAAAATCACCATAATGCCCTTGATATCGGCACCACTGAGGGATTTATCGCTGAAAATCATAAAGGCAATGCCGACGACTGCAATGCCCAGCAGTGGGGCAATGACGGATAGCTTATTGGAGTCGAGCCACAGAATGCCCAGAATCAGGGCCAGCAAAACGGGCAGTAGGGCATACACGCCCATGATGCCGCCCGAGGCTACGGGCGTGGTACCCACCTGTTCGCCGGTGGGCGTATGCAGGTACTTGCCTTTGCCCCAGTTGAATACACCCGTGCCCAGCAGCATGGCAATACCGCAGGCAAGGAACGCCCAACGGAAGGCCTCGGGATGGCCCTCTTTGTCGCCTATAAGGCTGGTAATGGTATTGCCCAGAAACGAACCCAGGTTGATGCCCATGTAGAAAATGGTATAAGCAGCATCTTTGCGTTTGTCGGTGGGCGAATACAGCGAGCCTACCATGCTCGAAATATTAGGCTTGAAGAAACCGTTACCCACAATCATCACGCCCAAGCCCAGGTAAAGGAGCCAGTGGCTCAGGACATGGGTGCTTTGCGGCCCATAGTCGGAAGCGGCAGCAAATAGCGTAAACTGCCCCAGTGCCATCATCAGGCCACCCGTGAGGATAGAGCGCCGGTTGCCCCAGTACCGGTCGGCAATGAAGCCGCCGATGAGCGGCGTGAGATATACCAGGCTGGTGTAGCCGCCGTAGAACTTCGACGCGAAGGCCTTGTCCATCATCATGGCCTTGGTGAGGAACAGCACCAGCACAGCACGCATGCCGTAGTAGCTGAACCGCTCCCACATTTCGGTGGCGAAGAGCAGGTACAGGCCGCGCGGGTGGCTCGTGGATTCCGCAGATTGCTCTAGAGGAGCAGGAATGGTTTGCATTGAAAGAAACTAGGGGTGAGAAATAAGAGGAAAGCAGTTGAAAAGCGGCCCGCTGCGCAAGCGCTGCAATACGGGCACGGTAAATCTAGGAAAGTTTCGGCATGTAGCGCGGACTTTTAGTCCGCGGCCCGCACCAGCCATGGGCATATTAGGGCGGGTCGCGGACTAAAAGTCCGCGCTACGGCTTCCCAGCCGAATCACTCCGGTACGCCTTGGCGCGATAAGCCCCCGGCGAGAGCCCGGTTTGCTTGCGGAAGAACCGCGTGAAATAGCCAGGGTCCACAAATTGCAGCTCGTAGGCAATTTCGGCCACCGAGAGCGAGGTATATAATAGGTAATTGTGCGCCCGCCGGATGGTGTGGGCCTGCACAATCTGCTGGGCCGTTTTGCCCTTCACGGCCTGACAGATGCGGTTGAGGTGCACCGGCGTAATTTTCAACTCCTGGGCAAAGTCGGATATTTTCTTCTCGAAGGGGGCCGTGCGCTCAATGGCTTTCTGGAACTCGCGGAAGTAGTGCAGGGCGCGGTTGGGGCTTTCTTCCTGGCCCCGGCGGTGGTGCAGCAGCCGGAATATTTTCACGAACAACAGCTTGAAATAGCCATTCAACGCGAGCTGCTTGCCGGGCAGCTCCGAATTGATTTCCTCGTGAATCTGCTGCTCCAGGGCCGATAAATCGGCGAAGCTGACTTCGGAGTTGAATTCGGATAGAATATGTAGCGCGTTGATTTCGACCAGTACGCCGGGCGTGGCTTGCAAAATGGTATCGAGCAGCGCTTCTGATAAGGTGAGGGTGCGGCCCTTCACCTGCGGGCTGAAGGTGAAGCCGTGCACGGTATTGGCCGGAATGATGACCAGGCAGGGCGTGCGCAGCTCCACCAGCTCGGTGGCCTCGAAGGCGGCGCGGCCGGCTTCGAGAAAAAACAGCTGAAACAGGTTTTCGTGCAGGTGCGGCTTCAGGCCCCAGTCGGTGAAGCGCTGACGGGGCACGATGAGCTGGCTTTGCAGGTAGTCGTGCGAAATCCGGGCCTTATGGTCGCCGTAGATTCCGTTGTAGCGAGCAATTTCGATGGCCATGGACAAAGATGCGAAAGACTGGGACAAAGCAAACCTAAAGATAAGCGTGCGTTGCATTACTCCCACCCTTGTGCGGCCCTGAGCCGTATACTTTCACCAGCGGAACAATTTGGGCCTGATGCAGTTTGATTTGTCCCATTAAAGAAAGGGTTTGTTTCACTGCTCCCAAGCGGCGATATTCTACCTTTGTACCAGAAGTCAAGAGAATTCCCACCCAACACTTTCATAGCCATGCAAGAAGCCTCCACCCTTGCCGCCGACACCCGCAATCGTTTGCAGGCCCTCGGCTTCGAAAAAACCGCCACCGTTCACCTCAATCCCACGCCGGCCGAGCTCATTGAGTACGCCCTGCGCAACGGCGAAGGCCACCTCACCGACACCGGCGCGCTGATGGCCGACACCGGCAAGTTTACCGGCCGCTCGCCCAAAGACCGGTTTGTGGTGAAGGATGCCAACACCGAAAACAGCGTGTGGTGGGGCGATATCAACATCCCTTTCGATACCGATAAGTTCGACCAGCTGCACCAGAAAATGGTGGCTTACCTGGCCGATAAGGAGTTGTACGTGCGCGAAGCCTACGCCGGGGCCAACCCCAACTACCAGCTCAAGCTGCGCATCGTGAACGAGCAGGCTTGGCACAACCTGTTCTGCTACAATATGTTTCTGCGCCCCGAAGAAGGTGCGGATACGTCCTGGACGCCCGATTTCAGCATCATCTGTGCCCCCGGCTTTGAGGCCGACCCGGCCGTGGACGGCACCCGCCAGCCCAACTTCGCCATCATCAACTTCACCAAGAAGATGATTCTGATTGGCGGCACGGGCTACGCCGGCGAGATGAAAAAAGGCATTTTTGGGGTGCTGAACTACCTGCTGCCCCACGAGCACGAAACGCTGAGCATGCACTGCTCGGCCAACGTGGGCAAAAAGGGCGACACCGCCATTTTCTTCGGCCTCTCCGGCACCGGCAAAACCACCCTTTCGGCCGACCCCAACCGCGGCCTCATCGGCGACGACGAGCACGGCTGGACGCCCGATGCCGGCATCTTCAACTTTGAAGGCGGCTGCTACGCCAAGGTGATTGACCTGAGTAAGGAGAAGGAGCCCGAGATTTTCGATGCCATCCGCTTCGGCTCCATCGTGGAGAACACGCGCTTCATCCCCGGCACGCACACGGTGGACTATGCCAACAAGTCGGTGACCGAAAACACGCGCACCGCCTACCCCATCAACTTCATCCCCAACGCCATTGAGCCCGGCGTAGCCGATGCGCCGAAGAACATTTTCTTCCTCACGGCCGATGCCTTTGGCGTAATTCCGCCCATCAGCAAGCTCGACAAGAGCCACGCCATGTACTTGTTCATGTCGGGCTACACGGCCAAGGTGGCCGGCACTGAAATGGGCGTTACCGAACCGCAGACGACGTTTTCGGCCTGTTTCGGCGCGGTATTTCTGCCGTTGCATCCCGCCAAATACGCCGAGATGCTGGGCAAAAAGATGGACGAGAACCCCGATATCAATGTGTGGCTCATCAACACGGGCTGGACGGGCGGTAGCTACGGCACCGGCCACCGCATGAAACTGCACTATACCCGCGCCATGATTACGGCGGCTCTCAACGGCCAGCTCGACGAGGTGAAATTCACCAAACACCCTGTGTTTGGCATGATGGTGCCCGGCGCGGTGCCCGGCGTGCCCACCGAAATTCTGGACCCGCGCAACACCTGGGCCGACAAAGAGGCCTATGACAAAACGGCTTCGGACCTGGCCGAGAAGTTCGTGGTGAACTTTAAGAAATACGCCGAATTTGCCAACGAGGAAATTCTGGCCGGTGCGCCGCGCGTGGCGGTAGAAGCGTAAGCTTCAGAGCAGTTCACTCACCAGAAAGCCCCGTCGGTTGCAGCCGACGGGGCTTTTGCGTTGTACTTGAATCCTCTTATTCTGCCGCCAACCCGGAGCCGTAGCGGCCCGAATGCAACTGCCAATACACTTCGACTCCGTTCTTTGCCCCTATGCATACCTTTTTCGCCCCCGACCTTGCCGGCCCCACCTACACACTCCCCGAAGACGAAAGCAAGCACGCCATCCGCGTGCTGCGCCTGGGCATCGGCGACGAAGTGGAACTACTCGACGGCCGGGGCGGCCTCTATAAGGCGGCCGTGGCCGATGCCAACCCCAAGCGCTGCCAGTTGCGCATCACGCACCACGAAGCGGTAGCGCCCCGCCCCTACTTCACCCACGTAGCCGTGGCCCCCACCAAAAACCTCGACCGCATGGAGTGGTTCGTGGAAAAAGCCGTGGAAATTGGCGTGGAGCGCATCAGCTTCCTGCGCTGCGCCCGCTCCGAGCGCCGCGAGCTGAAGCTGGAGCGGCTGGAGAAAATCGCCATCAGCGCCCTAAAGCAGTCGGGGCAGGCGTGGCTGCCGCAGCTGGATGAGCTGACCGATTTTGGGGCGTTTGTGGCGGGCGTGACGCCAGAAACCACCTTCATCGCGCACCTGGAAGCGGGCGAGCGCATGGCGCTGGCGCAGGTGGTGGGCAACGGGCCGGGCTGCTGCGTACTCATCGGACCGGAGGGCGATTTCACGCCGCAGGAAATTGCGCTGGCGTTGGGGCGCGGAATTCGACCGGTGACACTGGGCAACTCGCGGCTGCGGACGGAAACGGCGGCGCTGGCGGCTGTGTTCACGGCGCAATTGGCAGTGGTGTAGCTTGCCCCCGCCCGCCTTTGAACGGGACCCGATTAAATCGTTCAACGACGGGCGGGGACAAGCCCCGCACCCTACAGTGCCGACATATCCACCTGCGAATCGGCTGCGGCCTGCGCTTCTAAAGCAGCGGCGGCTTTCGCCAGCTTCTTTTTGCGCCAGGGGGCGTCCTGCTCCCAATCGCCGGCCATGATGCAGCCATAGGGCTGGATTTCATCGATGATGGTGGCTAGGTTGAAACCCGTGATTTGCTGCTTCACGTCCTCGGCGTTTTTGTAGGCGCTGGGCAGCTCGGAAATATCGATGCGGTTGAAGAAGAAGCGGGCGTCGATGCCCTGGGTTTCCTCGGCGAAAATCTGCTCGTTGGTCTGGCCGATTTTGCTGAATTTGTGGCGGGTGCGGCTGAGGTTGCGGCCCGCGCCGTGCGGGGCGAAGCCGAGGTTATTGGCGGTGGTGGCACCTTCCACAATGAGGATGGGCTGGGCCATGTTGAGCGGAATAATGCGCGGGCCGGTGATGTCGGGCATAAACTTGGGGTCGAGCGGCGTCGCGCCTTTGGCGTGGTAGAACACGTCGCCATCGCGAAACACGAAGTTGTGCTCGTTCCAGTAGCGCTGCAGCACGGCCGTTCCCAGCTGGGCGGCAATGGCTTCGTGTAGCACCTCGTGGTTGCGCTTGGTCCACTTGCGCACGGTTTGCAGGGCGCGCCAGTAATTTTCGCCCTCCGGGGTATCGCTGGGAATCCAGGCGTTGGCCGGGTGGGTTTCGGGCGAAATCTCACGGCGGAAAAACTCGGCTGTTTTCATCCCGTTGCCATACAGCACCGCGCCCACTCCCCGCGAGCCGTGGTGCGTCACGAGCATGGTATCGCCGGTGGCGGCCGACACGCCCACGTAGAGAAAGTGGTTGCCATCGCCCTGCGTGCCAAGGTGCTCGCGAGCCATTTTCAGGCTGCGCTCGGAGTTCAGAAACGGGTTGGCCTGCATCTCGGCCAGAATTTCAGCGGGCAGTGCAAATTGACTTTCCGCCGGCCGGCCGCCCGGGCCGAAGTGCGTGATGCCCTGGGCCACATCGAGCACGATTTTGGGGTCCACTTTGCCGAGGTTGGTTAGCATCACCGAGCAGCAGATATCGGCCGAGTGCATGCCGGGGTGAATGGCCCGGTGCGTGGCCACCACACCACCCACCGGAATGGTGCCCAGCGGCCCGGCCGGGCAGGCATCAGGCATAATGGCGCCGGCTACCACCGTGGGCGTGCGCATGAGCAGGTCCATCGACTGCTTCACGTAGTCGATATTCTGCTGCTCCACCACGGTTTCGGCCCGGATATTCTCGTGGAAAGGCACCGGCTGGGCCAGCAGCGGGATTTCCGGCGCGGGCTTCACGGTGTCGAGGTAGGCGTGCAGGGCATCGCCCTCAAAGGCGTGGGCATTGATGTGCTCCAGCGCCTCTTTAAACCATTTGCCGGGCTTGAGGCCCAGGTTTAGCAAGTCGTTTCCCGTTACCATTGGTTGGTGGTTGATGTTGGCCAGCTTGTTGGCCGGCGCTGCAAGAACGCAGACTTTCGCACGGCCAGCGGCCACGGCTGCTCGCGCAGTGTACCCTTAACAATGAGCAGCAGCCTGGCCCTACTGCACCAAAGTTTCGCTACCGACATGGGCCAGTTGCGCCACAAGGTAGCGGGCATGATTTACTTTGCAGGTATCCGGAGCCAGCCTCATTGCGAAATTAGTAACGGCCACGGCCGAACTTTCCCACGCCCCGCTTAATTATAGCGCTCAATAAGCTGCTCCTGTTTATCCGTCGCTATGCTGAAATCCCTGCTGCTATCCGTTGCCATTCTGCTCACCCTCACGGCCGCCGCGCCCGCCCCCAGCTTCCGAATTGCCAAGCTGCACTACGGCGGCGGCGGCGACTGGTACGCCAACAAAACCTCGCTGCCCAACCTCATCAGCTTCTGCAATCAGGCCCTGAAAACCAATATCGCGCCCGACGAAGCAACCGTGGAGCTCGACGCGCCCGAATTGCTCTCCTATCCCTTCATTCACATGACCGGGCACGGCAACGTAAGCTTTACCGCCGTGGAGGCCAAAAACCTGCGCCAGTACCTCATCGGCGGCGGCTTTCTGCACATTGACGACAATTACGGGCTCGATAAATTTATACGGCCCGAGATGAAGAAGGTGTTTCCCGAGCTCGAATTTGTGGAATTGCCCTTCTCGCATCCTATTTATCATCAGAAATACCAGTTTCCCCGGGGCCTGCCCAAGGTGCACGAGCACGATGGCAAACGGGCCCAGGGTTTCGGGCTGGTGTACAAAGGCCGGCTGGTGTGCTTCTACTCTTATGAGTGCGACCTCGGCAACGGCTGGGAAGACGTGGGCACCTACCCCGAAGACTCGCCCGCCACGCACGATGCCGCCCTGCGCATGGGGGCCAACCTGGTGAGCTACGCCCTGACCCAGGACTGAATAAAAGCCACCGCGCCGCGCTCAATGGCCTACTTTCGCCCAGCTAACGTTGTTCTATTTTATGCCCAACCCTCCGGAAAGCCCGGCTATTCTGCCGCGTCTTCGTCACGAAACCAGACCCTTCCACGATGCAGTGGAGCAAAACCCATTTAACCTGGCCTTGGCGGCAGGCACGGTAACGGCAGCCGATACCGCCCGGTTCCTGGCCAAGATGTACGGCTTTCTGGCACCGTACGAGGCGCAGCTGCACGCCCACGCTACTTTTTTCGGGCCAGCCTGGCAGCTCGACCAGCGCTACCGCGCGCCCCTCATCCTGAAAGATTTGGCTCGGCTGGGCCACGATGCCGCGCCGCCGCTCTACCCCGGGCTGCCGCCGCTCGGCACCCGCGCCCAGCTGCTGGGGGCCATGTACGTGCTCGAAGGCTCGACGCTGGGCGGGCAGGTCATTGCGCGGCAGCTCGATAAGGCGGGCATTGCCCCGCACGCCTTTTTCACGGGCCGGGCCGAGCGCACCGGGCCACTCTGGAAAGGCTTCTGCCAGCACCTGACCGAAGCCGCCGAAACCGGCTCCGAAGAGCCAGCGGCCATCGTGGCCTCGGCCGTTCATACGTTCCAAGCACTATCCGCATGGCTGAATCAGCGCTAACCCTTACCGATGAAAGCCTGCTTGGCCAGTCCATCACGCTTAGCAACTGCGACCGGGAGCCCATTCACCTCCCCGGCCTGATTCAGCCCTACGGCTTTTTGCTGTGCCTCGATGAGCAGAGCCGCCGCGTGGTGCAGGCCAGCGCCAACACGCTGGCGCTGCTAGGCATAATTCCCGAAAACATTATCGGGGCCGGCTTAGGCATTTTGCTGGAGCCCGAGCAGCTGGTGGCAGTAGAGCGCCTGTGGGCCACGCTGGGGCCGGAGGCGCGGCTGCTGGGCATTCGCCTGGGGCGGGTGGTAGGCCAGCCGGCCTACAAGCTCATCCTGCATCGCTACGATGGCCTGCTGTGGGTGGAAGGCGAGCCGGTGGCCGATACCACGGTCAGCGCCTTCGACCTGTCGGCGCTCAACATGAGCCTGGGCAGCCTGCTCGCGGCCGAAACCGTGCTCGACTGCTGCCAGCTAACGGCCGAGCAGGTGCGGGCCATCACCGGGTTCGACCGGGTGGCCATCTACCGTTTCGCGCCCGACGACAGCGGCGAAGTAATTGCCGAGGCCGTGCGCGAAGACCTGCCCCCCTGGCTGGGCATGCACTACCCGGCCACCGACATTCCGAAGCAGGCGCGGGCCATGTACCTCAAAAACTGGCTCCGCTTCATCCCCGATGCCCGGTACCAGCCGGTGCCGCTGGTGCCCGCCGTGGCACCCGGGGCCAGCCGCCCGCCCGACATGACGTATTCGGTGCTGCGCAGCGTGTCGCCCATTCACCTCGAATACCTGCATAACCTGGGCTCGGAGGCGACCATGACCATTTCGCTCATTCAGGAAGGGCAGCTGTGGGGCATGATAACCTGCCACCACCAAACCCCGCGCCTGGTGAGCTACGAGTTGCGCGACCTGTGCCAGTTTCTGGGCAAAGCGGTGTCGGCGCTACTCAAAAGCAAGGAGCAGCAGGACGAGCAGGCCTACCGCCTGCGCATGCGCGAGGCCCAGGTGCGGCTGTTCGATTTGGTGAGCACGCAGGTGAATTTTCTGGATGGCCTGCACCGCTTCACCCCCAGCCTGCTGGATGTGCTGGACTGCGGCGGCGCGGCCATTTGCTTCGCTGGTGAAATCATTACCCTCGGCCACACGCCCACGCCCGCCCAGATTACGGAGCTGGTGGAATGGCTGCGCACCCACAACCCGCACGATATTTTCGTGACCGATTCCTACGCACGGCTGAACCCGGCCGGTAAGGTCATCCGGAGCACGGCCAGCGGCATTCTGGCCGTGGCGCTGGCCCGCGAGGCGGGGGAGTACATCTTCTGGTTTCGGCCCGAGCAGCTGCAAACCGTGACCTGGGCCGGCCGCCACGAAAAAAACCAGACCATCGTGGATGGGCAGATTTTCCTCTCGCCCCGGCAGTCGTTTGAGGCCTGGAAGCAAACCGTGGAGGAAACGTCGGCCCCGTGGCGGCCCCTGGAAATTGAGGCGGCCAAAGAAATTCGCCTGCATATTTCCGACATCCGGCTAAAAATATTTAACGAGCTGCAAGCCAAGGCCATCAGCCTGGCCCGCCTCAACGCCGAGCTGGAGCGCAGCAACGACGAGCTGGACTCGTTTGCCTACGTGGCCTCGCACGACCTCAAGGAACCGTTGCGCGGCATTCATAACTACTCGCTGTTTTTGCTGGAAGACTACGCCGATAAGCTTGATAATGAGGGCGTGAGCAAGCTCCAGACCCTGGTGCGCCTCAGCCAGCGCATGGAGGCGCTGATTGAGGCGCTGCTGCAACTCTCGCGTGTGAGCCGGGTTGAAATGGCAGTGGAGGCCGTGAACCTGAACGATGCCCTGGCCGACATTATCGACCTGCTGCACCCCCGCCTGGAGCAAACCTGCACCACGGTGACGGTGCCCGTTTCCCTACCCACCGTGCGCGGCAACCGCACCTCGCTGCACGAGGTATTCAACAACTTGCTGACCAACGCCCTGCGCTACAATAACCACCCCGATAAGCACGTTATCATTGGCGTGGCCCCGCCCGCAATTCGCGGCCCCAAAGGCACCGGTGACCCGGCCGGTTTTACCGTTATTTACGTACACGATAACGGCATCGGCATCGACCCGAAGCACCACGACAATATTTTCAAAATATTCAAGCGCCTGCACGCGCAGGACAAGTACGGTGGAGGGACCGGCGCGGGCCTGGCCATTGCCCGGAAGATGGTGGAAAAACACGGCGGCGAGTTGTGGGTTGATTCCACACTCGGCCATGGTGCCACCTTTTATTTTTCGCTGGCCAACAATCTGTAAATCAATGAATCCCACCGCCCTCATCCCCATCCTCGTGGTGGAAGACAGCATCGAAGACTTTACGGCCCTGAGCCGGGCCTTCTACAAAAACGCGGTGACCAACCCCGTGCTGCGCTGCGAAGACGGCGACCAGGCCCTCGAATACCTCAAGGGCTACGGCAAGCACCCGAACTGGCCCAGCCAGCTGCCCGTCATCATCCTGCTCGACCTCAATATGCCCGGCACCGATGGCCGCGCCGTGCTCGACGCACTGAAAAATGACCCGGCCCTGCAGAGTATTCCGGTTATCGTATTCACTACTTCGTCTAATAGCACCGATATTGCCGAGTGCTACCGCCTGGGGGCCAACAGCTACCTCACCAAGCCCATTGGCTACCCCGAGCTGGAAGAAAAAGTGCGGCTTATTATTCATTATTGGCTGGAGGCTTCCGAGCTTCCGCTGGCTGGCTAAACCTCTGTGAAGCGAATTTTACTGATTGACGACAACCCGGAGGACCGAATGCTGTACCGGCGCTTCCTGGGACAGAACGCTGGATTTCAGCGTATTGAAATCATAGAGGCTTCTTCGGGGGCCGAGGGCCTGGAGCAATTTCAGCTGCAGCAGCCCGACTGCGTTCTGCTTGATTACAACCTACCCGACACTGACGGCCTCGACCTGCTCGATGCCCTGAACGAGCTGGCCCCACCCGATACGCTATGCGTGGTGATGATAACCGGCGGCGGCAACGAAGCCCTGGCCGTGCGCGCCCTCAACTCCGGCGCCCTCGACTACCTGGTGAAACAGCAGTTCGACCGCGAGCTGCTCAATAAAACCGTGCTGTACGCCATCGAGAAAAACGAGTGGCGCCAGTACGTGGCCCGCTACCACGGCGAGCTGCAGGACGTGAACCGCGAGCTGCGCGACTCCCTGGCCGCGCTCACCGAAACCCGGCAGGAGCTCCACGAGAAAAACACCCAGCTCAGCGCCGCCAACCAGGAAATCGGGGCGCGCAACCGCCTCCTGGCCCGCACCAATCAGGACCTCGACAACTTCGTGTACGCGGCCAGCCACGACCTGCGCCAGCCCCTCAACAACCTGCGCGGCCTCTTCGACGAGCTTCGCCGCAGTGCCACCTTCCAGGACCCCGAGGAGGCCGTAGTGCTGCGCCTGCTGGAAGAATCGCTGCACAGCCTGTCCACCACCATCACCGACCTGGCCGCCGTGGTGCAGGAGCAGCGCAGCCCCGGCAAGCAGGCCGCCGAGGAGGTTGCCCTGACCAGCCTCGTGGCCGACGTGCTAAAGACCCTGCGCCCGCAGCTAACAGCCACCGAAGCCCGCGTCGACACCGATTTTGCCGGTTTGCCCGCCCTGAGCTACGTGCGCAGCAACCTGCGCACCATCCTCATCAACTTGCTGGGCAATGCCCTCAAATACCGGCATCCGGCCCGGGTGCCTCATATTCAGGTTCGTACCTATCAGGACAGTGGCTGCCCGGTACTCGAAGTGCGCGACAACGGCCTGGGCATGAACCTGGACCGCTACGGCTCCGAGCTATTCCAGCTGTTCCGGCGGTTTCACCCGCAGGCAGGCGAAGGCACGGGCGTGGGCCTGTTCCTCGTCAACCGGCTGGTGCATTCCGAGGGCGGCCACATCGCCGTCGAAAGTGAGGAAGGCCAAGGCACGGTATTCCGGGTATTTCTGCACGGCGAGGGCGGCCATTGCTAGCATTCAACGTTGTCATTCCGACGCAGGAGGAATCTGAAATAAGCCTGACCGACAGCTCATCTCAGATTCCTCCTGCGTCGGAATGACAGTTTTGGTTTCAGCGCACGCCCTGCGCGGGGAAGCGCCCCGACTTAGTGCGGTAAAACGCTTTAATTCGGGCTTCGTCGGCCTCGTAGTCGCCCGTAGGCCACACGGCTTCGCCGATGCCGGCTTCCTTTTCAGCGTAGTCCAGATACCCCAGCCGAATGGGCACGTGCGCGCCCAGGGCAGCAAAATAGTAGCCCTTGCGCCAGCGCGGCTGGTAGGCGCGCGTGCCTTCCGGCGTGATGAGAATCACCAGGTCTTCGTGCGTATCAAACAGCTTCACCATGCCATCCACGAGGCTGTTGTTGCGGCTGCGGTCCACGGCCAGGCCCCCAATGGCCTTCACCAGCCAGCCCAGCGCCCAGTTTTCGGTCCACTCCTTTTTCACGGTGAAGCGCACCGGCACGCCCATCAGGTAGAAGGCGGCCCGGGCTATGATAATGTCCCAGTTGCTGGTGTGCGGGGCCGCAATTATCATGCTCTTCCTAATTTCGGGATTTTGAATCTCGCCCAGGTGCCAGCCGGCTACTTTGAACACGAGCGTGGCCATGGAATGCCAGAAGGGAGATTTTTCGCGAGGAGACATTGTCGAGGAATACGGGTAATAAGGGATGGGTTGGCTCTTCGGAACCCAACAGGGCCCCGAAGCAACTGGTAAAACTAGGCGTTTGAAGTAACTTATGGATGCCCGGCCCGGCCGAAAAGGACGAATATTAGCCTTCCGGAGGCGGCCAGTGCCTGCCGCCCATTCACAGCAGCGCCTGTAAAGCCTCGGCTTGGCCCATGGCGTAGCGGTAGCCAATTTCGAACAGCTCGGGGCCGCGCTTGTAGCTCAGGGGCCGGTAGTGGCGCAGCTCGGGCGGCTCCAGCAGCAGGTGGCACTGGCTTTTGCGGGCCGCCGTGTTGGCGTTGATGGCCAGGTGCAGGGTCCGCTCAACCAGGCGGCGGAAGGTGGGGATGCGGGCTTCGGGGTTGATGGGGTTGCAGTGCACGCCCACCACGCGCAGGTTGGGCTGGCCCAGCAGCGGCTCTACGGGCAGGTTATTGAGCAGGCCGCCGTCCACCAGCTGCCGGCCCTGGTACTCCACCGGCCGGTAGATAATGGGCACCGCCGACGAAGCCAGCAGCGGCGGCAGCAACGGCCCGGCGCTGAAATACACCGACTCGCCCACCATCAAATCCGTCGCCACCAAAGTCAGAGGCCGGCTCAAATCCTCAAAGTTGACCGTGCTGCCCAGGTGCCGGGCCAGCAGCTGCTCCACCGCATCGAGATGCAGCAGCCCAAACCGGCTAAACGCCGGCCGTGTGAGCCGAAAGACATTGGTGCTCAACAACAGCCGCAAAATCTCGCGCGGCGCAAAGCCCGCCGCATAAAACACGCTGGCAATGGCCCCCGAGCTCACGCCGGCCAGCCGCGCCACCGGCAGCTGCAGCTCATCGAGGGCCGCCAGCACGCCCAGATGCGCAATTCCGCGCGCGCCGCCTCCCGATAATGCCAACCCAAGCTGCGGACTGGTGGGTTGATGGATTGGTGGATTGACTGATTGTTGAGGAACCTGCACGTTGTTATCTATTGGTAGTTAGCCAGATACGGCTTTCTCATCCATCCGCCACTCCGCCAACTCACAAATCCGCCACTCGCAGGGTCTGGTCCAGGCGCACGCCTTTGTCGGTGAGGGTCACGGTGCAGGCTTCGTTGGTGGGATCGTGCTCCAGCAGCAGCACCCAATTTTCGACCGCAGCGCGGCGCAGCACGGCTTCTTTTTCGGGCATGGTAATGAGCGGGCGCACGTCGTAGCTCATCACGTAGGGCAACGGAATATGGGCGGCACTGGGCAGCAAATCGGCCATAAAGGCCAGGGTGTGGCCTTTGTAGTCCATCACCGGCACCATCATCTTCTCGGTGTGCCCGTCGGCCACAATAATTTCGCGGAACTGCGGCAGCGCATCAGGCACGCCCTTCTGCAGGTCGACAAACTTCAAATGCCCGCTTTCCTGAATCGGCAGAATATTCTCCTTCAGAAAGCTGGCCTTTTCGCGCGGGTTGGGCGTCACGGCCCAGTCCCAGTGCGCCTCGTTGCTCCAATAGGTAGCGTTGGGGAAAGCCAGCTGCAACACCCCATTGGGCCGGCGCTGCACCGAGCCGCCGCAGTGGTCGAAGTGCAGGTGCGTGAGAAAAACATCGGTAATATCGGCGCTGGTGAAGCCCAGCTTACGCAGGGATTTCTCCAGCGTGTCGTCGCCATGCAGGTAAAAATGCCCCCGAAACTTGTCGTCCTGCTTGTCGCCAATGCCGTTGTCGATGAGCAGCAACCGGCCGCCGTCCTCAATCAGCAGGCAGCGCATGGCCCAGGTGCACATGTTATTGGCATCGGGCGGATTCAGCTTCTGCCACATGCTCTTGGGCACCACGCCAAACATGGCGCCGCCATCGAGCTTGAAAAGGCCGGTATCAATGGTATGAACTTTCATTATTTTAGCTGTTAGCTGCTGGCTATTAGCTGTTAGCTTTTTCAAATAACAAGAGCTGCTGACAGCTAATTGCTATAAGCTAACGGCTTAAAAAACTACTCCACCACCACGCCCATCGCCGAAAACTTATCAATCCGCTGTGAAATCCGGTCCTCCACCGAAATCGCGCTCAGTTCTTTCAGCGTCTTAAGCAGGGTGTTTTTCAGCGTTTCAATCATCACCTCGGGCGCAGTATGTGCCCCGCCCAGCGGCTCCTTCACGATGCCATCGACCAGCCCGGCCGATTTCATATCCGTGGCCGTAAGCTTGAGTGCCTCGGCCGCCTGCTCTTTATAATCCCAGGAGCGCCACAGAATGCTGCTGCACGATTCCGGCGAAATAACTGAATACCAAGTGTTTTCCAGCATCAGCACCCGGTCGCCGATGGCAATACCCAGGGCCCCGCCGCTCGCTCCCTCCCCAATAACAACGCAGATAACCGGCACCTTCAGCATAAACATTTCCTTGAGGTTGCGGGCAATGGCCTCACCCTGCCCCCGCTCTTCGGCCTCCAGGCCCGGAAATGCACCGGGCGTATCAATCAATGTCACCACCGGCACGTTGAACTTTTCGGCCAGCTTCATCAGGCGCAGGGCCTTGCGGTAGCCCTCGGGGTTGGGCATGCCGAAGTTGCGAAACTGCCGCTGCTTGGTGTTGTGCCCCTTCTGCTGGCCAATAAACATAACGGCCTGCCCGTTAATCTCGCCGAAGCCGCCCACCATGGCCTTGTCGTCGCCCACGGTGCGGTCGCCGTGCAGTTCCACGAACTTATCGGCCATGCCATCTATATAGTCCAGGGTATAGGGCCGCTCCGGATGGCGCGACAGCTGCACCCGCTGCCAGCGCGTGAGGTTGGCGTAGGTTTCCTTTTTGAGGTCTTTAATACGTTTTTCCAGCGCCGCGACGGCTTCGCCTACTTCCACGTCGCTGTCGGCAGCGAGTTTCTGCATTTCAAGAAGCTTGCCTTCGAGGGCAGCAATAGGTTGTTCAAAATCAAGAAGCATGGACTGCGAAGCGTGTTTGCGTGGAGTGGGAAAGCGAAAATAGCGGGCGGCACAGTTAAAAAGGGGATTGGCCCTACTATCTGCGCCCCCAAATGCCGCTGCGAAGGCGGATGGCAAAGGTAAAACATCTGCCGTTGCGGCAAGGCGCAAAAATTAATGTTCCTGAGAAACAACCTCCAAGCTCCCAAACAGCCCTTTTTTAAAGAAATATTGGCCCCATACTTGCAGGGCGCAGTTTTCTTACCCTACCTTTGTATCACCAAAACGGAAAAGCACACGGCTTCTCCACCAAGGCAAACGGTTTGGTAGTTCAGTTGGTTAGAATGCCGCCCTGTCACGGCGGAGGTCGCGGGTTCGAGTCCCGTCCAGACCGCACTGGAATATCACTATTCCTTGCTACCGTTTAGCAAAAACCCTCATAGTCAGCCGATTATGAGGGTTTTTACTTTTTAGGAATAGTACAGAACTAAGAGTGATGCCCCAAGTAGCGCAGACTGTACCCTCCCATCCCAGTGGGTTCCGAGGGTTAAAATAATCTGTCCACGTATCTTGCGAGGGTACGTAACAGTGTTCTACCACATGTCTGATATGACGATTTTTGACGGGTTAATGAGTTTGGCTGGCCTTGGCGTTGCCAATAAGCACTCGGGGGTTTTTATCGAAAAGGTGTCCAATGCCATTGAAGGCGGCCTCAAACCGTGGCAGACCCGACGAATGGCACTGGCTGAGAAGGATGCAGCCATCACGAAAGCGGAAGCGGATATAGAAATTGCGGCAATGCAGAATCGGGCGTCTGTCCGGGTGCTCGCTGAAGAACTACGTGACCAGCGCAACATAGAAGCGCAGATCATGAAAGCGTTGCCGAACATCCGAGAAGACGCCAAGCCCGAGGACATGGACGATGATTGGATTGCCAACTTCTTCGACAAGAGCAGGCTGGTATCAAACGAAGAGATGCAGGACTTGTGGGCGCAGGTGTTGGCGGGCGAGGCAAATGAACCAGGCGCATTTTCGCACCGCACAGTAAATTTTTTGGCAACACTCACGAAGAAGGAAGCGCTGGAGTTCCGCAACTTCTGCTCCTATAACTGGAAGGATCAGAGCGGCAGGTACTTCCCTATCATATTTGAAGTCCGAGATAATTTGCCCGTCGCTTTCACATATTCTCAACTAAAGCATTTCGATGCAATAGGCCTGATTACGTTTGAATCTACAGGGTCCGGTATGGGCTTTACTACGGAAGCGTTGCAACTTTCTTATCATGGGCAATACTTCGATATAGCCTATATCAAACAACGAACCGACGACAAACACACTCGAGCTTCCATCCCTGCTGGCCGAGTATCATTAACTCAAATAGGCAACGAGTTAGCTTCTATTTGCAAGCCCGTGCCTGATGAGTGTGTAGTGGAATATGTCGTTAAGCACTGGATAAGCAGGAGCCGCAGCGTAAGCTGTTTGATACCCGTACCAAAGCCCACAGACTTGAGTTAGTCAGGACTTGTTACCCAAGGCGGCTTGTAGCAGTATCCGTGCCCGCTTGATGTAGTTCTTCACCGAGTACATCGGCAGGTTCAGCCGCACGGCGATCTCCTTGTACTCCGCCCCTTCCGTCAGCAGCTCCATGCAGTTGCGCAGCTCCGGCTTCAGACCGGCCATCGCTTTCCACAGCTTGCGGTTGTGCGTCTGCTGCTCGTCGTCTACCTCGTCGTCTTCTGGTTCCTCGTCACCCACGACGTTCAGGATGGTGAAGTCGCCCGACTCGGTCTCCACCTGGGCGTCGTAGCTGTACGTGCTCTTCGATTCCAGTGAAGTGAACTGCTGCGAGATGTTGTTGCTAACGGCCATGAACACGTAGGAGGCGAGGTGGCCGGTGTTGTTGAAGACCAGCGTTTCATCGATGCGCAGCCGCTGGTAGAGCTTGAAGGCCATCTGCTGGTAGGCCTCCTCAAACCGCTCGTGCTTGTAGCCGAACTTCATGTACATGCGCTTCTGGATGCCCGTGTGGATCTCTGGGGCGTAGACCTGGTTGATCCAGCGTTCGATGTCGGCGGCCCGCTCCGGGGTCGCTTCTGGCAGTTCCTTCGGCACCGACGTAGCCTTCACCCCGGCCGGCTTGGCCATGTGCGCCGGTAGCTTGGCGACTACGGTGCCAACGGGCTGCCCCTGCACGTTGAGTGCGTTGTGGAGGTAGTTGTACGCCCGTGAGTTGTTTATGCGGTCTTCCTTGCGGGGGTTGTAACCGAGGTGGCGGCACAGATCCGAGAGGGAGTAGGTGGCGCCGTTGTATTCAATCTGTGCGGGTTGTCTGCGCTGGGTAGTTGCGGCCACGTTTAGTGCGGGCGACTTTTATTGGTGCTGCGGAAAATTCACTCGTGGGAAACCCAGTTCTTCGAGTGCGTTGTCGTAGCAATTAGCGGCATCTTCGGCGTTCCAAAAGAGGCCGAGGTGCTTAAGGTGGCCGTCTATCCGGATCAACGCTTGGTAGCGTGCACCCTTTTCACGTCGTGGATCTATGTGAACGCCGACGAAACCACTCTTGTGTTTGCTGTTTATGCGGGGTGGTAAGTTTTGAGAGTTACCCCTTGGTGTTGTCCAGCGAAGGTTATTGTAATCGTTGTTGCCTCTGTGCCTGTCGATATGGTCAACTACGAAGTACTCGTCCGGCTTTGGATTCTCGACCCACAACTCGGCAACGTGTCGATGTACTGATTGAAGATTACCGCCTGCTAAGCAGAACTTTTTGTAACCGCTGTTGAGAAAGGTTTTGAGCCATTTGCCACGGGCACCTATGACTCCCCCAGTAGAGCTTATCCAGTATTTAGGGTATGCTGGTATTTGGCGAACTTCCACGCCGTCAACTATTTTGCTAAGAGTTATTTTCATAACTCTTGTATATTAATCGGACTAAAAAGTCCTGAAAAATATACTAGCGATTAGTACTGCAATACCCACGATAGCCATCCATAGGCCTTGCTTGAAGGTGAAGTCCCACTTGGCAGTTGATGTGCTGCTCCGGTAAGTGTAGTCTAGTTTGCGGCCATCGATGAGCTGGCGGCCCACCTCGTAGAAACCATTATGCACGAGGCTGAAACCGAGCCCCCAGGCGAGCCCGACGATTGCAAACTGATACATGCTCACTTGCGTTGCCAGGAGCCCACACAGGACGAATACGACACGTTGGGCAGTGAGCGTTAAGTGCTCGTTCCAGGAGAAGGCATCAGCCCCCATGCGTGAGTAGTACAAAGCATCGCAGAAGCCGTCTAGTGCGGCGTAGGCCAGCATGGCGGTGTATAGTAAGAATGTGAAGATCATTTGCGCTTTTGCGGCGTCTTGGGCTCTGCAACTTCAGGGGTTGCTGCCGGAGCTTCGGCTTCAGGGGCGTCGATCACGAAGTCGATGGCGAACCCACGATCGTCGAGCTTCACCCGAACGTGGATCACTTCAAGCTGCAGCAGCTCTACAGGCGTCATGCCACGCACAGTATCGAGGGCAGAGTAGTCTATTTTGACAGGAATACTGGTCATTCGTGGCGAGGACGTTTCCGCTATGTATTTCGCACAGTCGCCTACCCTACCGCTTATATCGGTTTATTTGACACATGGCCGAAGAAGAAGAAAGGACCGAACCCCTGGACAGGAGGAGAGGAAGGGTTATCCTCCTTTATGGAACACTTTACGTACCTAAACCCAGAAAATAAATCTCAAACTATCGAAAGGGAGGGCTCTATAACCCATACATAATCTAACAAAAGGTCACGGCATACCGGCTCATCAGCGGTGTGAAGCGCAGGGAGGAGTTCGAAAACCTCCTTGCCGCCTTCCGATTAAATAACTGATGAGCTGATGAACTAATGCCCAGAAAGAAACAACCCCTGCCCTACTGCGAAGGCTACCTGCCTCGTGGTCTCCGTGCCACCGAACTACACGACCTCTGCCACGGCAAGCCCTTCGACGCCGACCGCATTGTGGTCTTCTTCAAGTTCCTTTACAACCGCACCCGCAGCATCAGCGATGGCCGCATCACCCCCACCACGTTCGTCCAGATGCACTGGCAGCACATGGAAGAGCTGTTCAGCGCCAACAAGATCAAGGCTTACCGTGACTTCATGGTGGAGCACGAGTTGATCGAAGTACAGAACCCCCACGCCGCCTCGGCCACGTCTACCCGCTACCGTGTGCACCCCCGCTGCACCCTGTCGCTCGACCTGTTTGACATCTCGGCACCCACCTACACCCGTGTCGCCGTTACTTCGCCCCGGGCCATCCGGGCCAACCTGGCCTACAAGCAGTTCAAGTTCGAGGAGATGCTGAGCCGCCTGGAGTCGCCTTACAACGTGCTGGCACCGCTGATGCGCAACATCACCGTGGTCAACGACACCCCCGAAGCTGCTGCCATTCTGAGCGCCCTCCACAATAAGCCACGCTACAAGGACAAGTACGAGTTCGACGCTCAACTCGAAGCCATCAAGACCCAGGAGACCGAGTACTACTTCGCCTGCAACTTTGGCCGTCGCTTCCACAGCCAGTACACCAGTCTCAAGAAGGAGTTGCGTGCGTTGCTTCGCTTCCCCGGCTGCACCGAGCGCATGGCCGAGCTGGACATCGTGAACAGCCAGCCGTGGATCACGTCCATCGTGGATGCTGAACTGGTGAAGCAGTTCGTGCCCGAAGCCTACGACGAGGTAAAAGACATCCTGAACAGTAGCCTGACCGCCGCTTACGACTTCAAGGAGTACCGCCGCATCTGTGCCGAGGGAACGGTCTACGAGCGTTGGATGCAGCTGCTCAAGGAACACATCGGCGACGACTGGCGTGCCCAGATGGCGGCCCTCGACGAAGAGTGCGGATACGAAGACAGCGACGCTCAGGACGTTGAAATAGACGACCGCAGCCTCGTTAAGATTTTGTTCTTCCGGGTAATCTTCGCCAAGCAGGAAGGCACCATTGCCAAGAGCGGCCGGTTATCACGACTACCTGAGAACTTCCGCATCCTAAACGACGCCTTTAAGGCCGAGTGGCCATCGGTGTGGCAGTTGTTCGCCGCCATCAAGAAGACTCGTTTTGCCTGCAACAACAGCAAGAAGGAAGGCGCCCACTCCAACTTGGCGCTGATCATGCAGCGTATTGAGTCGGGCATCATGCAGGAGTTTCTGACCCGCTGCCTGGAGCACGGCATCAACGACATCGTGCCCATCTACGACGGTGCATTGGTAAAGCAGCAAGAGCTGGCCCTAGCCAAAGAGTTGTTCGTGGAGGTCGTAAAGGCATCAGGAGCCGTAACCGCACCCAAGGTCAAGTGAACGGAGGAAGGAAGGTTACCCTCCCTTATGGAACACTTTACGTACCTGAAAGTAAAAAGAAAACCCCATCCTAACGTTAGGATGGGGTTTCTCTGTCTTCCGCTAGACTAGCGTCGTTTAGTGAGTGAGAAATTAATACCGATGCCGAGGTACTGCTGCACCCCAACGGGCGTAATACCTACCCCAGCCTGGATCCCGGTGGTGATGCGTGGGTATTGCTTAGGCCGCACATACAGCCCCTCCACGTTCGCAGTTTCGAAGTACGGGGAAGTGTTTTGTACGCTAACCTGTGCGCCTCCTTTGTTGTCGTCGGTGACTAATATGGACTTGGTGTTGGTAAGTGAGAGGCTATCTATCATCAAGCCCACAGAGTCGCATTTAGCATCCACTACGAGGTCCGGGGTTTCCAGGTGGTATTTCGGCTTGTTGTCGGCATCGGATACGACACGGGTCAAATAATGATTGCGTATGACGATCCTTTCCTTGATCACGGTCTTGATGATGGTGTCGGTCGACTGCTCGCCAGGAGCGACCCAGGAAAGCGGCTGCTTCGCCGGTTGGTGTGGCATTGGTCCGCAGGTCTTGAGGCCGAAGAGCAGTAATACCGTCAGGCCGATGAAGACCAGAAACTTTGTCACGGTGCTCATTACTTGCGGCCGTCCACGATTTCGATGGTGACCTTACCGGCTGCGCAGCCCGCTTCAATCAGGGGGTAGACACGGTCGCAAGCATCACGACTTGCAGTAACCCGATCCTTTTGACGTTGTAGGCCTAAAATCAAGCAGCCAATACTGTCTTCAGCAGTGTTGCCGGAATGAAGCAAAATTCCGGAGTAGCCCGGTACTTTCTGCAGGCGTGGGGTGAAGAAGTCGTGGCCTTTCAGCTTGGACAGCCGTGGGCTCTTCTCGTAAGTGACGGCATAGGTACCGTAGGGGATGGCCGTCTTGCCGTCTACCTTCTCCCCTTTCGGGCGAACGACGTCTTCGAGTACGAAAGCGACAAGTTTGCCGTCGATGTATAGGGAGCCTACAGTGCTAGTTGGGGTGAATATTTCACGAATCAGTTTTAGTTTCAACGGCGGTGAGATCGTCTTTTTCTGCCGGGATTACCGGCTGGGCAGGTGCCTCAGCGGTACCTGCCTGCATTAAGGCGCCGTCAGCATCCTTGGTCTTGCGGTTGGTGAAGGCCTCGAACATGCGAGCGCCAGTCAGGCCAAAGGCGAGGGCGTAGTTGATCGTAATGACTTCGATGGACAGCGTCGGCCCGTACTTGATGGCCACGAACACCGAGAGGAAAGCGCCGATAACGTAGCTGATAAGCCGCATCAGCATGTTAGTCGAGAACAGGCCTCGGTCGTTCTTGAGGAGGTCGGAAGTCAGGCCCATTACTTGGCAAAGTGATTTTGTATTAAAGCGCCCAGGTCCTTGATGTCAGAGCGCAGCTCGTGCGTGGCTACTTTCAGGTCCGACTTGATTTCCTTCATGTCGTCCTTCATCGTTTTCATCTGCTCGGTGATCATCTCGAACTTGTTCTCCAGGCTAACGACTTTACCCGGTAGCGGCTCCAGCGCCGCCACTTTCTGGTTTAGTAACTGGTAGCGGGTATCGGCCGCAGCCTTTGCTTTGTCAAACTCGATCTGGTGCTGTTGGATGGACATCTCGTGGGTGGCAACGTGTTGCGAGAGCATGTCGTGCTTCTTTTCAAACGCTGCACGGGCGTCGTCTTTATCTTTCTGCCGGTCGGCGGTCGCCTTATCGGCACGGGCTATTTTCCACGTGATGAAAGCCCAGACGAAACCCAGGTTACCCAACACAAAAAGAACTATCTCCACACCAATAGACGGCAGCAGTGGCTGGTTAACCACGGTTGCGGCGGCGGCTTGGAGTAGTAGAGCAAGAAACATTGGGTAAAGGGTGGCGTAGTTTTTAGGTGTGCTACAGCAGATAAGGGTGCGTACCTTAATCGGCCGTACTGTTTACCGCTGCCGAATCCATTTCCATACTACACGCAAAATGGTGGCTGTCAGTACTCCGAGGAACACCAACAGCCACCATTTAGGAAACACGAGAGTCGCTACGCTAAATTGCTATAGCCTCGGCCTCCAGATGAAGACAATTTAATAATCAGTTTCGACGTACACTCGGTTCAAACCTAATTGGATTGCCGTTACCGTTGCCAATGCCGCATTGCTCGCAAGTACGCCGACCGATAACAATGTGTTTGCTGCTGGAGGAGTAAGCGCTGTTGTACCAGATGTCTCTGTTCCTGCGTTTATGTCTAAAATTCTCCAGCTATACGTACTTGAGCCCGGTGCATTAAAGATGTAAAGGTCATACCCTTTACCCGATACTGTAGTAAAACCTGTTGAAGTTTTAGTTACTGCGGTTCCTCTTGTCATAAAGTTGATCAGCCCGTTGTCAGTATCATCAATACAAAAGCCTACCGTGTTATTTAGCAAAGACGGGTTGGCTGAAATGACGGTAGTTGCGGTATGAAAACCGGCAAAAAATCTTCCGCCGTTTGCCCAAACATCAAACCCGCATCTCGCATAAAAAAAGAATCCGCCCTGGCCCGCAGTAGAAGGAGAAGACATGTACATAAGCTCAGAATTTCTTTGCCCTAATACTTGGTTCAACGTTGTAACGACATTTGCCCACCTGCCTCTTTTTGTAGAAGTGTACAGACTTGTTGTAGTAGGCAAGCCTGTTGCGTATGTACCTGCACCAGCTCCTGCTGTTCCTAACCAAACACCCGCTGTTGCTGTCGTGGGGTTCCACATTGTTATGTTGTTCTGCCAAAACGCAGCTTGCATCGGCATATCCAAACCAGATGGCCCCTTTACTTTGGGAAACATCCTACCTGCAATTTTCTTAGAGTAGTAGATTAAAGTATCTGCGACAGGGGTGACAGGTTCAGTTGTAATTCCTTTCATTACTATATCCGTATTGGAACCAAGTAACGAAAGGGCGTTGTTTACGTTGTCCCAGTTAAAGGACGAAGAGCCTGCTATAGCCCCGGCACTGTTAAATTGCACGTCTCCAGAAGCTCCGCCTGCCGTAGCTGAAGCCGTTGGACCAGTAGCACCGGTAGCGCCAGTAGCACCGGTAGGACCGGTAGCACCAGTAGCACCGGCCGGAATACCAAAGTTGAACTGTGCTGCACTAGACGTGCCTACATTGGTGACCGTAGGCGAGGCACCTACAGCTAATGCCGTTGCCGTACCAGCGGTAACTGTTGCTGCAGTACCTGTCGCACCAGTCGTGCCTTGTGGGCCTGTTGGTCCAGTAGGGCCGGTTGCACCAGTGGTACCTGTTGCGCCGGTTGCACCTGTGGCACCGGCTGGAATGCCGAAGTTGAACTGGGCGGCACTAGACGTACCTGCATTGGTGACCGTAGGCGTAGCGCCCGCAGCTAACGGTGATGCCGTACCAGCCGTAACTGTTGCTGCAGCACCTGTAGTACCAGTAGCACCCGTAGAGCCTGTAGCACCTTGTAAACCAGTCGTGCCTTGTGGTCCAATAGGACCAGTTGCACCCGTAGTGCCCGTAGTGCCGGTAGCACCTGTAGCACCGGCAGGAATACCGAAGTTAAACTGTGCAGCACTAGTAGTACCAGCGTACTCTACCCTACTATTTTTCAGGTACAAAAACGGGGCAGCCCGACCTTTGGGGTTACGACACCACCAAAAACCCGTTCTGCCCCGTGAAGCAACACTTCGCCGCTAAAATTACGACGCTTTTGCAGCAGGCCCCGTTTGTGGGCCACTTGTCCCGCCAAAAGTTTGTGGGCCAGTTTATTCTTGGCCTGATAAAGAGCCGCAACGTGCAATTCGGCGAGGTGGCCCAGCACCTCAATGACGCGGCCAAGCCCGCCTCGAACGAAACGCGCATTCAGGACTTTTTCCGCGAAGTAGACCTCAATTACGTACTGGTGGCCAGGATTTTACTGAGTTTGTTGCCTGCGCAGGGCAAGCTGCGCTTATGCCTCGACCGCACGGAGTGGGACTTCGGCCAGTGCCAAGTGAACATCCTGCTCGTCACCGTCGGCACGGGCGAGGTCCACGTGCCCCTTTATTGGCACCTGCTCGACAACCGCAGCGGCAACTCCAACGCCGCCGACCGCATCGCGGTGCTCGAAAAGTGCCTGGCCTTGCTGGGCAAAGACCGCATCGGCCTGGTCGTGGGCGACCGGGAATTTGTCGGCCATGCGTGGTTCAAGTGGCTCAAAGACAATGGGCTTAATTTTGTCATGCGCCTGCCCAAGCACCACTGCCTGACCCACGCCGACGGCCGGCGGCAGGCCGTGGCCGACCTGGGCCTGGTGCCGGGGCAGGTGCGCCGCTTCGCCCACGTGCAGGTCGACGGAGTCTGGGGGCAGGTCTGGGTCAAGGCCGTGGCGGCGGACGCGTTTGTCTTCCTGTTTGCCACGGCCGGTCTGAACCACCTCGAGCAACTCTATGCCAAGCGCTGGACGATTGAGCAATGCTTTCAAAATCTGAAAGGGCGGGGCTTTAACCTGGAAGCCACCCACTTGCGCTGTTTCCAAAAGCTGCGCAAGCTCGTGGCCCTGGTCAGCCTGGCCTACGCGTTTTGTCTGGGCGTGGGCGCGGCCGCCCACGGCGGCCGCCAGCCCATTGCCCGCAAAAACCACGGCTACCGGGCCGCCAGCCTGAGCCGCCACGGCCTCAATCTGCTCCGCCAACTCGCCCGCCCGCTGACCCTGCCCGAGGACCCATTGGCCCGCTTGGTTGAAACGCTACTGAACTGGATTACGAGGCAACTTGCTAAAAATCAATTACTAAAAATAGTAGGGTAGAGTAGTACCAGCGTTTACGATAGTCGGAGTAGCTCCTGCAGTCAACGGCGAAACGGTACCAACGGTTATTGTAGCCGCAGTACCAGTAGCACCTGTTGCACCAGCAGAGCCAGTAGCACCTGTAGAACCAGTAGCTCCTTGCAAGCCAGTAGCACCAGTAGTGCCAGTAGCACCGATTGGCCCTTGCGCACCAGTAGAACCAGTAGCACCTTGCAAACCGGTGGGGCCGGTAGCACCAACAGCGCCAGTAGCACCAGCGGGAATACCGAAGTTGAACTGTGCGGCAGTAGGCGTACCTACGTTGGTAACAGTAGCCGTAGTATCCGAAGCCAACGTGGTGACAGTGCCTACGGTGATTGTGGTTACTACTCCAGCGATGGCGTCGGAGATCGCCTTCTGCGTCATGCCAGCCGTGGTAGATACACCAGTAGAGCCAAGCAGTACCGGGATGGGCGTCAGTGTTGGGCCACTGATGCCGAGGTTGCCGAGTGCGTAGCTATCAGCGGTTTGAATGTTCTTAGTCATTTCATACTTTGGAATTTTTTAAGATTGGGAGGAGGTATTAGCCTCCTCCTTCACTATTTATTACATCTTGGCCAGTCTAACCCAAACAAGTGTACCGGCAGTACCAGGCATGTACTCATATAAGTAAACCTGGTACGAGAAGCGCATGCCGGCAACAGATCCGGTAAGGCTACCTGTCGTGCTGGTCATCTCGCTGTAGGCGTCATAGGAGCCCTGTACGACAGCCGTTCTCAAAGTTGAGCTGACATTGTACTGGTCGAACGAAGTCACGGCCTGGAGCGCCGTAATGGCGTTCGTGTTGCTCGTGATGTTGCTCGTGTTCGTCGCAACGTTCGTGTTCAGCGTGTTGATGCTGTTCGTATTCGTCGTGATGCTGTTCGTATTCGTCGTGATGCTGCTCGTGTTCGACGTGATCTGCGATCGCAGGTTGGCGTCAGCCGAGTCCACGTACGCCTTGTTCACGTCTGGTCCAGGCGTGGTGATACGCTCGTCAACAACTACCGCACCCTGCGACTGCAGGTAAGCGACGCTGTATGCTGCGGGCAAAACAGTAGAGCCACGCAATACAATGGTGGAGCCTGTTACGGCATTAACTAGTGCACCACCAACAACAGTTACGTCAGTCAGGCGCAGCGTAACGGTGCTTGCCGTCATCTGGAAGCCACCGTCAGTCTGACGTGCGGTCAGGTCGATCACACAGTCCTCTATCTCCAGCGTGGTGCTAGCGTTGAGCTGGCCAAGTGCTGCCGTTGCCGATACAAGCTTGATCTCGCCGTTACGTATCTTCGTAAAGCAAGTGTCGTACGAGTAGATGCCGAGAGCGTAACCGCCGATGATCATGTCTCCTACCAACTCGTACGTCGAGCCGTTGTTCATGTTCAGGCCGTAGCGTCCGCCATTGGATCGGACGTCGAACGAGCCACGGTGGAAGTAGTTACCCGAGCGGATAAGTGCGCCAGAGCCGTTGCCGTCCGCCTTGAGCGTGACGTCCAGGATGCGGTAGTTGCCGATTGCCGTGGAGTTCGTGTAGAAGCTGGACGAGCCGGGGTTGTACATGGTAGCACCGCCGCCGATGATGTCACCTGAGCCGGAGGACACGATGCTGATGCAGTCCTGGCGTCCAATACCTTGCACGCCGAACCCGTTCAGCACGACGTTGGAGCCGCCCTTCACTTTCAGGATGCCGTCGTAGTAACCAGCGTTGGGCATGTTTACGGGCGCCGTGATGTACACGTAGTCTCCGGTCGTTGCTGCTGCGAAGGCCTTCACGACGGCGTCGTCCGAGTTGGCTGGTGTGGCCGTCGCTGTGCCGTTGCCGGTGTAGTAGACCTTGGTGCGGTCCGCCTTCACTAGGATGGCTTTGTTTGCCGTCAGGTCGGTGTAGCCACTAGCCGTCACCACGTTGTTCGTGATGTCGATACCGTTACCAGCCGTGTAGACTGGTGCGGCAGGCAGCGTAGTGGTTGCCGAGCCGATGTTCGTCGTGATGGTCAGCACCTGTCCAGCGATGGAAGGCGTTACTGTGGTCACCTTTGTGGCCAGTGCGTTCGTGTTACTTGTCACCTGCGACTGCAGGTTGGCATCAGCCGAGTCCACGTAAGTCTTATCCGCCTTGCCTGCAACGCTCGTGTTCAGCGTGTTGATGCTGTTCGTGTTCGTCGTGATGCTGTTCGTGTTCGTCGTGATGCTGCTCGTGTTCGAACTGATGCTGTTCGTGTTCGTCGTGATGCTGTTCGTGTTCGACGTGATCTGCGACTGGAGGTTGGCATCAGCCGAGTCCACGTAGGACTTGTTCACGTCAGCGCTCGGTCCAGAAGCACCAGCAGTCGTTTGAACCGTGCCGTCAGGGAACTTGATGCCGCCAGTGGTCGTTTCGATCACACCAGCCACCGTAAGAGGCGAACCTGGCGTCTGAGTACCAATACCAACGTTGAGGGCGTCAACTCCCGCACCACCGATCACCATCGTGTTCGAGGTGGACGTCTTAGCGTTGCGGCCGATTGCCACAGTGTTGGAAAGTGCGCCCGTCAGAGGGCCAGCGTGGTCACCCAAGGCAACGTTGTAGTTACCAGTCGTGTTGCTTGCGCCAGTAGTGTCACCGACGAACACGTTGCCGGTACCGGTAGTCGTGTACAGGCCGTTGTCGATGCCGAGGAACACGTTGCTGTTACCTGTAGTGATCTGGTTACCGGCGCCGTTACCGATGCCAGTGTTGCGTGATCCGCTGGACAGCGAGTAGAGCGTGCGGTTACCCTGGCTCGTGTTGTTAGAGCCAGACCCGCCGTTGATGCCGTATCCAGCAGCAAAACCGATGTACGAGTTCTCCGAGCCATTCTGGTACTCGCCAGCGTGCGCTCCCATGATCGTGTTCTTTGCTGCAGTAGAGCTGTTGTAACCAGCGTTGTAGCCGATGTACGTGTTGCGTGCGCCAGTAGTGGTGTACATGCCTGCGCCGTTGCCAACGTAAGTGGCCTCGTACGCTGTCGTGTTTTGGAAGCCTGCGTAGTGGCCTACCGCAGTGTTGTTGTAGCCACTACCGTTCTGGTACATTGCGTACGTGCCGATTGCAGTGTTCTGGGTGCCTGTGCCAACCGTGTTGGTAGCTCCTCCGGCCATGTAGCCGAAGCCTAGGTTACCGTACACCGGTTTAACCTGCTTGAGGTCAAGCGCAGTCTGAACGGCAGTCACTGATGGAGCAAGCACCGTGGATGCGGCCAAGCTGTTCTGCACGTACGTGGTGGCCGGTGCGTTCGGAATCGTCACGTTTGCCGAGCCAATGTTCGTCGTGATCGTCAGCACGTTGGAGGCGTAAGACGGCGTCACGGTGGTTACCTTCGTCGCCAGTGCGTTCGTGTTGCTGTCAACCTTAATACGCAGCTCGCTGATGTTGGCCGTGTTGCCTGTAATAATTGTGGTGTTGGACGAGATTTGGCTAGTGTGCGACTGCTGCGTGGACAGGATGGCTGCAACACCGCTCTCGTCGGCTGCGATCTGGTCGGCGATCTCCTTCAGCGTGTCGAGTGCTGCAGGTGCGCCGGCAACGAGGGTGTTGATGCGGGTGTTGGTTGCAGTGTCAGCTGCGTCGATGTACGTCTTCACAGAGTCAACAGTGGGCGCCTTCGTGTCCGAACCAGGCGTCATGCTGTTCTGCACATTCGTGGGTAAGGTAGACAAACGGTGGTCTACGAGTTTAACATCGACAGCCAGGTTGTATGCGTTAGCGTTGTCATAGAGGTAGATGGTACCAAAACCAATGGGGCTGTACGCAACACTCGAACCGAATAGGTGCAGCTGCGAGGAGTCCAGGTTGGCTTGGACGATGTAGCTCTGGCCGTAGAAAGAAGCGACAGCCTCCTTGAACAAGAGGCTGCTAGGGTCTGCACTATCGCCGGTCAGCCCAAAGCCAGTAGCCGAAAAGGAGTCTGTGATAAGCAGTTGACCACCATTAGCCAGGCTTATCCCTGCTCCATTGCCAATAATGGTGGAATCCGACAGGAAGCGGTTACCCGTGAATTCGTTTTGGTACAGGTTGTTGAACTCGAAGTTGTAGTCTTCACTGGTAAAGGCGTCGTTAACGCTATCGTAGCCACGCAATCCGTTTACGCCACGAGACAACACCGGCTTGTCGGCTGCACCGCCCATTTCGGCGATAACCCAGTTAGTGTTGTCTCCAAGAGCTTCGGCTACCTCCAGTCCACTCCGCTTGGCAATATCACTGACCCTGAGTTGGTACACTTTATCCGTAGACGACACGTAGACGAACATACCGACCCTGCGGTGGCCACTAGAGATACCGTCAGCGTCTATCACGCCTTCCTCCACGTTGATGGCGTCACGCTCGGCGATGGTGGCGACAGACATCCAGCCCTGCTGGCCGAACGTGTCGTAGTGCGTCACGTTCGAGCCGAGCGGCACGAGGCCATCAGCGACGACGGTTCCTGTTAATTTGCTCATGTTAAATGGTACTTAATTTAGTTGGACGCCGATGGAGCCTGTGCCTTTGCCGCCGGAGCGGTACAAGAGGAAAGTAGCATCGTACCCGTTTTCGTTAGCGAACGTGAACGTCTTCGAGACGTACGCTGTGTTGGGAAGGCCGCCGACTACGAACGTTGCCGGGCCGTAAGACTCCAGGTAAGCGAAGTAGATGTACTCGTCGTTGAGCGTGAACGTCTTCGTCATCTGTCGGCTCGTAGCGAACTCCTTGTTGCCGCTCGAAAGGGCGTTGAGGCTATTGCTGAGGTCTTTGTCGAAGTAGCCGAGCTTATCGTCTGTCGCCGTGAACCAGATGCGGTTGTGTCTGAAGTTCACCGAAGCAGAAGCAGTGGCTGCCTCAGTTGCAGTGGCTACGCTCATGTAGTACGTAGCGTCCGTTGAGTTGTAGGTAAGCACACTTTCTGAGCCGCTGGTGAGCGTGATGTCCTGTGCGATGCCGTTTACCACGATCTCCGTGATCGGGTTGGTCTGCTGCGTTACGTTCCAGTTCATCACGACAGTGGGTGTGGCACCCATCAAGCGCACTGGATCGACTACCGAGAGGGAAGCGCCAGGACCAACCGCCGGATAGAGCAGGTTTTCGAGAACGTCGCCAACCGTTATGCCGCCGGGAGTGATGTGTGGCAAGCCGTCACGGGTGATTTGACGTGTTCCATCGAACGAAGTGTCTACTCCGCCGGTGAATTTACCCAGTGCCATCTGCTTGGTGTTGCCGTCATAAACGAGCGCACGCAGCGGAATGAGAGCCTGTGCGGGCTCCGTTTGTATCGTAGTAGCAACTAGGCTCTTTAACGTCTCCGGAGCCAACACGGAAGCTAAAATTGGCGTTAACGGGGTGAGCTGCTCCACTAATGGGAGATCCACCTTCATCTTCTTGTTACTAATGGTGAGTTTGGTCTCTTTCATTGCAAGTAGATAAGATTCAGGCTACTGGAAGTAGCGCTTTGGGGCGTAGTCGAAGACGATGCCACTGGCGTACAGATTCTGGTTCGGCGTGGTGCTGTTGGGCTCCGGGTAGAACTCCGGGAAGTAGGTCCGGTTGGCGTCCAGATAAGCCAGGATGCCGTTGCGCAGGAAGTCCGACTTGGCCTCAACGTCCTGCCGTTTGGCGGTTACCAGAGCCATGTCGGCGGCGTTCTGGTCGGTCGTGGCGCCCTTGTTGTTCAGGTTGAGCAGGTCGTACATCAGTTCCCGCTCTACCCGCAGGGCCATGTAGTAGGCGACCTGGTTGAATAGCTCGGTCTGCTTGACGTTGAGCGCCGTGGCGTTGGCAACATGGTCTTCCAGCAGGGCGTAAAGCGGTAGGCCCAGCAGGGGCTTGACGTTGATGACGGTAACAGTCTGCAAGGCCACCTTGAGCTTCTTGTCCTTCATCGAGGTGGCGATGTTGGTATTCTCCGTCAGGTAGCGGTCGTCGATGAGAAACGGGGTCATTGGGCGATAGGGCCGTGTTTATTGCGCTGCTACTGGAGCAGGTGCTGCTGGAGTAACTTCCGGCGTGAGGACGCTTGGTTTTAGGTCCTCTATTTTGAAACCGTACTTCGCAGCCAGTACCTCAGCCTTCACGTAATTCTGAAGGAAGAAGTCGGGGGTGATTTCCGACACGAGGTTGAGCGAGCCCACGTTGAAGTCGTACTCGGCCACGCCGTTGAACTTCATGACCTTCTTGAGGAAGGTGAGCATGGGCTGCTGGAGGCGCAGGATCACGTTGTTCTGAAACTGCTCCTGGGCGGTGCGCAGCAAGGCGGCATCTGAGCCGAAACCGGCCGATACCTGGATGCCCGCCAGCGAAGGGTTACCCCGGTGGGCGGTGGCAATGGCCTGCTGCGACTTCTCGGAGAGGGCCTGGAGCATGGGCGTGTTGTCGCCGGTTGCCAGCGGGGTCACCTTCACGGTGTCGTCCTGCTCGCTCACGATCACCATCAGCTTCGAGGCGTTCTCGCTGCCGGTGAAGGTGTGGTTGACGTTGCGGGTGAACATCTCCTTCTGCTCGTCGCTCATGCTGGCCTTCACGCTCATGATGGCCGAGCCGAAGAAGCCGTTGAGCATGGCGTTGAGGCCGTACTTACTGGTCTCGTACTCCATCTGCACGTAGTTCAGGCAGGAGGCGTAGGAGATCTCAGGCAGGAACGGCTGGCCGCTGGTGCGCTTGTGGTAGAAATACACCTGCGTCGTTTCCGTGGGCTTCTCGCCGCCGAAGCGCTCGTAGAACACGGGCGGGTACATCATGATGTTGCTCCAGTCCTCGCAGACCCAGTAGCCACTGATCTTACCGTTTGGGTTGCCTTCCGAGTCGGTCTGGAAGGTTTTACTAGGACGAACCAGTGTGGTGTCCAGGTAGTCGATGGCGGTAATCTTGGTGCGGGCCTTGTTGTAGCGCACGAAGCAGGCGAAGGTCTCCTGCACGGCCATGTCAGCCGACCACTCGCCCCACAGCTCCTCGATGGTAGTGCCTTCCTCGTCGAGGTTTTCCAGGAAGGGCTTGACGTTATCGGAGTAGCTCAGGCCGGAGCCTTTGATCATGTTCTCCCGCAGGTGAATGAAGGCCGAGTGGTTCTCGCTCTTCTTCACCGAGTCGCTGAGGAACTTCGGGAAGGCGTTGTTGTCGCCGTACAGCACCCAGTCCTTTGGGGACAGGCGCACCTGGTTGAGGTTAACCGTTGGGATCTTTACCTCGGCAAGGTTGACGACGTAGCTGGTAGCGGTTTTAGCTTGGGGTTTGCGGTTGCTCACGTAAAGGCATGGGTCGCTTTTTTAGTTGACGAAGCTGCTGACCAGCCATGCGCCGTTGTTGTAGGTGAAGGTGGCGGCACCAAAGTCGGTGCTGATGCTAAACGAGGCGTAACCGTCGATGAGCTTGCCGTTGCCGCTTACCGTGATGCTCGCCGTGGATGCGAGGCCATTGTAGTCTTTCACCGTGTGCTGCTGTCCGTTCAGGGCCACGGCGGGTAGCTTGACAGTGGTTGCCGGGGTAGCAAACACGAGGCCGATGCTGTCCAGGATTACGTAGTTATTCGGCGGGGCCGTCACGGTGTTCTGGAAGTTATTGGGCAGCGTGATTGGGGTCGTGGTGCCGCTGGTGGAAGTAGCCACCCGGATGTCGAGGGTCACACCATCCACGGCGTCAATGGACGTATTAAACATCGCCGCTGTGAGACCAGAAACGAACGCAGGCGTCATCTGCTTCACGTTGTCACGCTGGCGGCACGCAAGCTTTATGGCGTACTGGTTGGTGTCGTTGTCGAGCTTCTGCTCCTGCTGCACCATGCGCAGCGGCTGGTCCACGCCGATCAGCCACCAGCGGAAGTTCTTGTCCTCCACGATGGCCACCAGGTCGGTGTTGCGCATCGCCTCAAACAAGCGGTTCTTCTGGGTAGTCTGGATGGGTACCGTGAAACTGATCTCAGCGGTGTAAAGCGTGCCGTTGCGGGTGGCTTCCGGCGTGAGGATATAGCTCAGGTTGTCGAGGTTGTTGAACAGATTCCAATTCTCACCAGAGCGCCGGACAACATCATCCACTTCGTCTTTAGTGGCAAGCACGAGTTGCTGTACGGCATCAGCCTTTATAAGCATGAGCGTCTTAGCGCCAGGGATGAATAAAGTCGGGCTGTTCTCGTAGCCGTTCTGGAGGTAGTTGGTGTAGGCCATGTTATGCGGGGAGTTGTAGTTGGACGTCGCTGAAGTAAAGCCCCTGCCCTATCTCCAGTCGGGCGTTCAGTCCCAGTCGGGAAGTATCCACCTGGTCGACGGGAACGCTGATGAGGTAGCAGTTGGACAGCTCCTGCACGTTGCAATTCATCGTTACCTGGGTACCGTCAAAGCCCGTGAACCGCAGCGTACTTTGCGCAGGCAGCGGGGCGCTGACGTGGTTCTTGTGGACCTGGAATAAGATGTCGGTGGTAGTGGTGAGGGTTATCATCGGCAGTAGATAAGAGCCACCGAGGCCGAAAGCCACAAAATGAAAAGACCGCACTCCGGGTAGGGAGTGCGGTCTTTCAGTGTTGCCTTTTTGTTTGTTTAGGCTACACGGTTCAGGATGGCTGCGAGTTCGATAGCAGGCATAATTACCTCAGCAGCATGTCCGAGGTTACCACCTACCAGCGTGAACGTCATAGCGGAGTCGTCCTCACGCTTGGCGCCCGAGTTGGCGTTGCCGTCGCTCACCTTCAGACCGAAGTCCTTGCCGAGCAGATACCACTTGCCGTTCTTGCGCTTAACAAGGGCAACGTGGTCGTGGGTAAGTTGGATCTGGTGGGCCTGAGCGATGGCGGCGTCGCCGGAAGCGTCCACGGTGAAGTTCAGCGAGAGCTCCATGTAGCGCTTGGTGTTCGACGGCTTGAAAGCGTCGGTGTAGGAGGCGGAACCTTCTACGAAGCCGATCTCCTGGAATTTAACCAGCGGGTCAACCAGGTTGATGTCAGTCACCGAGGTAGTGGCGCCGAAGGCGTCTACTACGTTAACGGTATTGGCGATTTTCTTGAGGGGCAGCAGGTAAAGTTCTGCGATACCGCCCATCTCGAACTTGGCTTGCGATACGCCGCCGAAGGCCGAATTTAGGAAGGTGCTTGTGGGCATGGTTGAGTCTGATATTTTTTTAGGTTAGGCGGTTGAGGAGAGCGCCATTAAGCGCTCTCCCTTGTCCGGTTATTCAGACTTAGCCTTTGTAAAGCACTTTCTGAGCGGGCACTACCACGGCAGCATCCAGCGAGAAGGTAGCCTTTAGAAACATCTCGTCGCCCGTGTTATTCACCTTGCCAACTTCCAGCGAACCGAAGTCCGAGGCGAGGTCGGTGCCGAGGATCAAGTCAGACTTGCGGCCGGCGATCATGTTGTTGCCAGCGAGGTCAACGAACTGAACGGGGATGTTCAGGAACGAAACGCTGTCGCCGCTCACGGCAATCAGGTCACGGTACAGGGCGTTCTGGTTAGCGATGGCGATCAGCTGCTTCACCTTGCGGGGAACGTAGATGGTCACTTCGTTGCTGTCCATTGCTTCAGCGATAGCAGCAGAAGAGTAAACCTTCTGCAGCTCGGCAACGATGTTACCAGCGGTCAGCGCAACACCAACGATCTCCTCGCCAGCGTTCACGAGGTCCAGCTTAGCGGTCAGGTTAACCCAGAAGTCTTTCTCGATGCTGCGGCCGATCTTGGGAATGGCGTAAGCCAGTACCGCCTGGAGGAACTCGTTCGACTCCATGTTAGCGGCGCCGCTCTTCATGTCCTGGCCGAAACGAGTGGAGCGCATGGCGTCCATCGTGAAGGTGTGGTACACCTGCTTCTTAACAGGAGCGATTTCGGTGTCACCGAAAGTGATAGCACCTGCGGTTACGGGGTTAACAGCGTAAGCCTGAACCGTCAGGTCACCGCTGATCGTGGTGACAACCTGCTTGTATTTAATGTTCTCGAGAACACGCACCAGGCCTTTCGAAACGGTGTCATTGCTGTAGAGCATCTCGGAGAAAATCGGACCGAGAGTAGTGTTAGTCCATAGTTGGGGAGTGTAGTTCATGTATCATGTGCGACTACTTTTGGTACCGGGCCCAAGCACGCTGGGCTGGTGTTGCGTCTTGAGCGACGTGGCTTGAAAGGGTTACTTTCTTGTCTGCGGGCTTGGCTTCGATGTCGGCCAGTTGCACACTCAGGGTGGTGTTTGCTTCCGTGAGAGCAGCGTTGCCACTGGTCAGGGCGTCGATGGCGGCCTTGAGGTCGTCGATCTGCTTTTGCAGGTCGGCCATGGCGGCGGATTCGGCGGCAGCGGCGTCTGGTGTTTCGGTGACAGCAGGAGCAGCGGCGTCAGCGGCGGCTACAGGGGCGTCCTTGATGCTATCAAGTTTGCCTGTAGCGATAACCAGCGTGGTGCCGTCCTCCAACTCGTACTCGCCGTCAGCCTGACCACTCGTCACCTCTTGGGTGGCGTCGTCGATGCTGATGGTAGAGCCGTCTTTGGCGACGTAGTCTGCTAGTTTCACCTCAGCCTTCTCCGAGAAGCCAACCAGTGCGCCCAGTCGAGTCCAGATGGACTTCTTTTGGTCGTCGGTAAGTTCTTTCATTGAATGATGATGTATTTTTTGTTACACCAGCAGATAAGAAGCAGTGCGTAAAAAAGCCACGGAGACTGATGGTTATCCCTCAATAGCGTCGAGTATATCCAGCAGGTGCTCGTACAACCCTTTCTCCTCCATCAGCTGGACCTCGGCCTCGGTGAAGCGGCCTTCCAGGGAGAAGCCGGTCACGTTGCCGGTCAGCACCTCCTCGTTCCAGAACTGCTCGTCGGTGATCTGGTAGGTGGCCATCATGGTGCCCTTGGGCAGGTCGAAGCCGAGGGCTACTGCCTTGTCCATCTTGGGGTCGTCGATGATCCAGGACTCGATGAGCTGGGCTTGCACGACATCGCTCTCGACGTGGTTCTTGTTGCTCAGTCGCAGGTTGCCGGTGGACTGGAAGAACTTGTTGCGGATCTTCTCGATCTGGTCCACGCTGAACTGGATGTTGTAGTCGCCCCGGCGGGCGTCGGTGCGGAAGATCAGCTTGTCGGGGATGATGACGGCGCTGGTCAGGTAGCGCTTGTGGTCGTTGACGGCCTTGAGCGTCACCAGGGGCGCTTCCTGCTCAGCCAGTAGCACCGCCGCCACTTTCATGGCGGGGGCGTCGACCATCGAAATTAGGAACATGCCGGTTTCATCGTCGAACTCGTCGATCTCCAGTTGGAAAAGGGGTAATTGCATGGGGTGGGCGGCGTATTTAATTGATGAACAGGTCGTTGATGAATACCCGCTCAGCTTGGTAGTTGGCGATGTCGCTGGGGCGCACCGTAATGGGCTTCTCCAGCGCCACGGCGGTCTGGAGCTGCAGGGTGTTGAGCTGCTGCTGCATGGAGATAAGGACTGACATGTCCGGGCCGCTTCCGTTACCGGCTGCGGGGGCCGTGACCATGCCACCGGTAGCGTAGCCCAGGCCGTTGTTGACACGGGCCGACTCCAGCTGGGCGATGGTGGAGCTGAACTTGGGGGAAGTGACCATCCACTTGGGCAGGACGTACTCCCCTTCGTGTACCACCCCGGCCACCTTGAAGCCGGTGTCGTCTGGGGTGCCGTTTCCATTACCCGTGTAGCCACCTTCAGCAAATTTGACCGCCCCTTTCACGGCCACACCAGCAGCGACGATGCCCGCCGTTGCGGCCAGGATCAAAGCGATGTTGTCGTAGCCGAACTTGCCCTCCGCACCCGCTTTAGCGATGGCCCGAATAGAGGCATAAGCAGCGTAGGTTGCTTCCAACGCCGATGCAACGGCGGTGAGGGCGTTCATCTGGGCTTGTACCTTGGCCCGCTTGTCGGCTTCTGCCGTGCGCTGCTTCTCGATGGCCAGCTTGTCCTGCTCGGCCTTCTTGATGCGGTCGTCCTCCTTCTTTTTCTCGGCAGCGATCTCCTGCAAGCGCTTGCGCTCGATCGCCAGCTGGTCGATGATGCGCTGCCGCTGCTCGCCACGGGTAGTCAGGAGCTTGCCTTCGAGTTCATCGATGCGTCCCTGTGACTCGTCGAGCTGGCTTCTCAGCAGATCGGAGGCATCCTGGGCGGCCGTCATGGCGTCCTCCACTTCCTTCTGTTGGGCGTCCAGGGCCTTGGTACGGGCCTGTGCAGCCTGATCCAGGAGCGTAAAGAGCGCTTCTGCGGCGTAATTCATGGTATCGGAAATGCCACGCTTCGTGGCCTCCAACTGGTCTCCGGTCAAGCCAAACAGGCTCTTGAGGATGTCGGTCTCCAGATCGGCGGGTTTACTGGCCGCTTTAATGATTTCGCCCCGTTTTTTAGCCGCATCGGCGATGATCAGGGTACGTTTTGCCTCGTTTTCCTTCGTGTTTTCGAGGCTGGACAGCTCCACAAACATCTGGGCCGTCACCTGGTCAAGCAATGCCTGGATGTATGCCTTGGTACCCTCTTCCAAACCGAGCACTTTCACCTGCGCCAGGTCGGCTTCGCCTTGTGTCGCCGCTGCCAAACGCTCCTTCTCGAAGTCCGCACTGATCTTAAGGAAGGCTACGTTGCCATCTTTTTCAGCCGCCGTACGCTGTTTCAGCAGCGCTTCGGCCTCTTTTGGTCCAGCTTTCTTGATTTTGTCGTCGATGGCCTGGAGCGTGATGTTCAACTCCTCTACCTTTTGGCGACGCAGCAGCGTCAACTGCTGGTCGCTGCCCTTCACGGCGGCGGCCAGTTCTATTTCGATGGCCTTCTTCTGGATCTCACCCTCTACCACGTGGGCAGCGGTGTTATCGGCTAGGGCTTTCTCACGCAGTGCCTTTGTGATGGTGGCTGCTTTGGTTTCAGTGGCGGCCTTCTTGGCAATGGCCGCTTGATCGGCGGCCAGTTGCTGCTGGGTGAAACCCGATAGTTTAGCGGTCAGCTCGGCCTGCTTCTCCAGTGACTCCTTTTGCGTTTCGGCCCGCTTGGTCAACAGCTCGGCCAGGGCCTGACGGTCCTCGTTGGTATACTGGCCCTTGATCTTCTGGGCGGCTTTCAGGTTGGTAATCTGTTGGTTCTGCAGGTTCAGCTGCTTCACGCTGAGACCCTGCTCGATCTCAAATGACGTTTTAGCGGCTTCTGTCCGAACCTTCAGGCTCTTGGTGGCGTCGTCGGTGATGAGCTTCAACTCGGCGATCCGGGCCCGGCTGTTGGCACGTTCCACGTTGAGCTTGCTCTCCTCACGGGCAATGTTCTGGTTGCTGACGGCCAGCTTCTCCCCGGCGACGGCGGCGGCCTGTATTTCTTTACCTAGACCGGCGATGTTGTCGGCAAACGCTTTGGCTTTGGTCGTGGCGTTTTCGATGCCGGTACCCATCTGGATGAAACCGTTGGTGATCTTACCGAGGTCCTTGTTGACAATGCCGTCAAGGACCACGCTGAACGCTTTCAGGCGGTTGAGCAGGTTGGTCTCGATGAAGGACACGAGGTCCTGCAAACTCTTCTTGGGGTTACTGAACGCCTCGAAGATGGCCTTGCCGATGGCGATGGCCTTGGTGGTAAGCACTTGAAATACCGCCTGGAGCGCCGCCGTCTTACGGCTCAGGAAGTCCATGCCCTCCTGGCTCTTCGTGAAGTAGGTGACCAGGAAGCCGAAAGCGATCAGCAGGAGGCCGATGCCGGTGGAAGCGATGGCTGCCTTGAGGGAGCCGAATCCCCCCTTCACGACGTCAAGGCCGCCTTTTACGGAACTGAACCCGCCTTCCAGTCGCCCGAGGGCTGCGCCGGTATCACCAGCGGCGAGAGAAGCAATGCCGAAAGCACCCTTGAAGTCACCACCCATCTTCTTGGCGTTGGCACCGGCGGCATCAGCGCCCTGCCCGGCCTTTTTGACAGCATCTTGTACGCCGTCAAGGGCCTTCCTGGAAGCGTTCAACTCGGCGGTCAGCTTATCGAATTGCTCACTACCAAAGTCGGCACCGTGCAGCTCCTGCTCCAGCTGTGCCACCGTGGCCTTGAGCTGGGTCACATTCTTGATTGCGGTGTCTACGCCATTGATGCTGAGCGTTAAAATCTTAGTGTTGGTTGCCATAAAAAAATACGAGCGACCAGTTTTTACCAGTCGCTCGTAGATAAGAGCCGCTAACGCAAGGGAATTACATGCCCGGATCGGGGTCCTGTGTGCATGTCAGGCCGGTGTTGGCGTCAGAAATAGCAGTGTTGGTGGCCTGGGTATCGGCGTCGTCCTGACTGATGGTCGAGGTGGCCGTAGCAGTTGCCGTGGAAGAAGGACCCGAGTAGCCCGGACTACAATTGACGGTGACGGTCTGGGTGCTAGTGTAGGTCACAGTGGGCAAGTAGCAGACCAGCGTCGTGTTGGCGATGAGCGTGGCAGCATCGAGAGCTGCGGCGTCCGCTGCGGCTTGACTGATGAAGCTGACACGGGTGGCGGTACCGGTCGACCTACCAATCTCACCGGTCGGACAGGTGGCCGTGAAGCTCTGGGTGCTGGTGTAGCGCTGGGCTGGTGCGTCTTCGTCGGCGTTATTAGACACAAACTTGTATAGCTTGTAGACGCACAGCGACTTATCCACGTCGTAGTTCTTGATGCTCTCCAGCAGGAACAGGTCGTTGCCTAGGCGCAGGGTCTGGCGGCCGGTGAGGCGGGTGAAGAGGTCGGCGTTCATCCGACCCTGCCCCTCGAAGTAGTTGCTGAGCTGGCCGATGAGCAGGTCGTTGGCTTACAGCTTGTAGAAGAAGCCTTTCGGGTTAACCGAGCTGTCTACGTTGGTGGCCAGCGAGGTGCGCTCCAACGTCACCGTGCGGGTCACGTCGGTCAGGAAGTAAGCGTTACCCGCTCCAGCGTAAATGGTGGGCGTGGTGGCCTTCTCTACGGCAAAGCTGCGCAGCGACGTGTTGACCGTGACCTGGTAGGCAGGTTGGTGGTTGACGTCGAAGAACGTGAGCTTAGGAGCCGGGCCGGTGTAGTCGTAGCTGATGGGCACGGCACCGCCGCCAACGAAAATGTTAGACGTGCCCCGGTACTCCTTACCCAGACGCACGTTATAGTACTGGTAGCTTGGTGACGGCGTCGGCTGGATTAGCCTGGACTTGATCCAGTAGTTACCCTGGTACAAGCACAGGCGTGGGGTCCAGGCTCCGCCGACGGTGGCGTTGTCCATATCGGCCAGCACCGAGCTGTCCTCGGAAGTCTGGGCCGGTAGGATGGCGGGGATGTCGTCCTCACCGGTCTCGTTGCCGGTACCGTCTGCGTTGAGGGCCGTGTGGGTGATGCGCAGGAAGCCAAGGGGTGCGAAGGGCAGCTTGGTGCTCTCCTCCGGTGCGTCGCCGTTTACAAGCGCCATGTAGTCGGTGTGCTTGAGGATATGGTCGGCCTCGTCGGTCAGGTAGGTCAGGTAGGTCTTGGCAATCTCCTTGTCGCTGAGCGGGTACTCGTCCATGTTGGCCACGTTGAGGTGAGGCGTCAGGTCGATCACGTCTTTCAGGGTCTCCTTGAAGAACGAGTTGCGGGTCAGCAGCGTGATGGACTTCTGCTCGCCGTTGATCTCGTAGTAGAGGTTGAACAGCTTGAACATGGCGTTCACGAACTCCGACTGGCTCATGTCGGGCAGGAAGGTGGCGGGGTCCAGCAGGACCGGAGCTTCCACCAGCGAGCAGTGGAACTTGCCGCTGTTGGGGTTGTAGTAGAACGGCGGGGTGGCCGACTTGGCCACGGAGATGTAGCGCTGGACGGCGTACTGCTTACCCTCTTCCAGGCGGGCCACGAAGTTCATGTCCACGCCGCCGTCGCCGTTGCCTACTGCTATGGTGCCGTTGTCAAAGTAGAGTGGGTCTACCTGGGTGCTGAAGCTGCCGCTCGGAGGGAGCATGTTGTCGGGGATGGCCTCGTTGTCGGTGATGCAGCGGAAGGCCGTGAACGCCTGGGGCGAGGTGCTGCTACCGTTACCCGCAACCGCATCGCCACGCACCTGTAGGGTGTAGTTGCCGCTGAACTTGCAGGTGTAGACGCCGTCGGTGCCCATGCACTCAGCAAAGTCGCCGTCCGTTGCCACGAAGGGGTACGAGAAGACCAGCACGTTGTCGGACTGCCGCTCGATTACCTTGGACACGCCGCCGTCCCAGCTATTACCAAGGAAACCCACGGTGCACTCGCTGCGAAATGGTGCAAGAGTGCCGTAGTTCCAGGCCTGTTTTGCACTAGATGAGTACATAACCACCAGCTTCTGGAAAGTCTCGTTGCCAAAAATCTCGCCGTCCGCAGTGTAACCGGCGTCTACGAAGATGTTTTTCAGGATGGCGGCAGCGAAATGACTCACCCCGAGGTCCTCGTAGTTGGCCCGAAAGCCGAACTGGAGGTCTGAAAACGAGGTCGCCACGAAGGGAAAGCACACCTCGGCGTCGGGAAAGGACCCGGTGTTCTGCCAGGAGGCAGCGATGCTGGAGCTTCCTCTGTAATCCAGCTTCACGAAGGACTTGATGTCGGTCAGTTTCTTGTTGAGCAGCAGGTCGCCGATCTTCGGGTTGGACACTTTCGCCTCGCCGATGGCGCCCACGAAGCCCTTGCCGGTGTTCTTTACCTGCTGCCAGATGCCGTCCACCACGACCACGTTGTTCACGACCAGCTGCGCCTCGTAGCGACGACGGAACTTGCCCAGAAGCTGGTGGTCGTCTTCACCAAAGAAGAGTGCCTTGTTGTTGGCCGTGTAGGGCAGCGTGACCGGCAGGGATACCGTGCCGGTCTTCTTCAAAGGGTCACGCAGCTCGGAGACGATGCGGTCGAGCTGGATGCGCACGTCTTCGGAGAGGTCGGCGGGTTTGCGGTTAATGATTAGTTCAACAAGAGCCATTAAAGTCTGATAGAGTTTTCTTCGGCGTCTGGGCTGACGGTGATTTCCATGCTGAACAGGCCCAGCGAGGAGTCGAACTTGTAGGTGGTGTCCTGGGTGCGCACGTACTCACCGTCGATGTAGACGGCGGGCGAGAGCATCAGGTCCTTGAGCCAGGTGTACTCGACCTGGGTGAGCCAGCCGGAGTTGTAGGTGGTGCTGGTGGTGCTGTCGACCTGGAAGGTGCGGGCGCCGTAGCCGGTGGTGAACACGCTGGACTTGGTCTTGATGTCGGTGTTGCGGTCCCGGCGGAAGCTGAGGGTGTCCCAGCCGCCGAGTCGGTTCATGAAGGTTACCTCCACGGGGAGCTGCACGTCCTCGCCAACGGTGAAGGTGCGGCCCGAGGTCATGGTCGTGGTCAGGGTGTCGTCGAAGTAGTCGAGGTAGACGGTGTAACTTACCAGCTCGGCGTAGCGTGGGTGGGTGACGAGGCGCTGGGGCTTGGCGTCCACGAGGTAAAGGCCACCACCTTTGGCATCCAGGTCGAACTCGTTCACGAAGAAACCGCTCTGGCTGGTGCCGTCGAGGAAGGTGAGGTCGGCCATGACGAACGCACGGTTGATGAACGTGGGACCCTCGTTCTCTAAGGCGATGAAGTAGCTCAGGAGCGTGGGCTCGGATGGCTTGCGGCGGGCGTTGTCGGGGATGCTGGTCAGTGGCCGTACGGGCTCACCATCGAACTGGTAGACGTAATCTATCATCCAGTCCGTCTGGTTCAGCTTAAGTGCGGCACGCAATGCGTATGCGACTGTGGAGTTGAACAGGTAGGTCTTAACCGGTCGGTTCTGCTCGTCGTACTTGAGGGTGCCGGCCAGGAAGTAGTAGGGCACGTAGGCGCTCTCGTCCTTCTGGTGGGCGAGCACGGTGTTCGGTACGTATTGATTCTGCTCCTGGAACAGCGAGGAAAGGGAGTCGCTGATATCAATGGTGGCCTTACCAGTGGCGTCACCGTTCACGATGAGGGTGCGGTGCAGGGTGGCGTAAGCCTTAGGGGCGTTCAATAGCACACGGCGACCTGGTAGGGTCCAGACCTCGACGAAAAACAGGTCGCCAATCTTGTAGTCCGACTTCTGCAGCTGCACCAGCATCGGGTTGTACACGGCCTGGAGGTAGCCCGGCTTGGTGACCAGCGAGAACGTGGTGGGCACGTAAACGGCCGTGCCGGTGATGTTGAACTCCTGGTAGTCGGTCTCGGTGGTACCGTTGGCCAGGGTCTGGGTGCCCTGCACAGCGTGATCGCCGTCGGGCAGGTTAGTGAAGACGTTGGAGTACTGCTCCCGGATCTCACCGGTCTGCAGGTACAGCTTGTACTGGGTCAGCGTGGAAGAGCCGACGCCGAGGGTGACGGTGCGGTCGGTTACGGTAATCGCAATGGTGAAGGGCATGGGTGTGGGCGCTATTTCTGCAAGAAGATAAGGTCCAGCGTAGCGGCGATCTGGGGCAGGATGACGGTGTCAACCACCTTGTCCACCAGCTCGTCCCGAAACTGGATCGTGGCTTCCAGGAATGGCTTAGCCTTGATGCCGTGCAGGTAGATGCTGCGCTGGATGGCGTAGGCGGCAGAGTTTATACCACTCCCCTTTTGCACCTTTTTATTGCTGGCGATCTTGTACCGTAGCAGCCAGCCGATGATGGATTCGAGGGGTACTAACTTCCCTCCCGGTTTGCGGCCCTGGTCGATGGAGTCGGCGTAGGCGGGCAGACCGATAGAAACACCAGTAACATCAGCTGCTGCAGTTGCTGTAGAAGCTATCCCAGAGCCGGTGGTGCTGAGCTTGTGGCGGGCGTGGGCTTCCAGCTCGGCCAGCATGAACACCTTGATGGCGTCGGCTACGAGCTGCATCTCCTGGTTCAGCCGGGGTTTAATGCTGCCGGTGGGCGTGGGCGTGGGTTTGCCCAGGGATTGAACCACTTGGGCGATGCTTTGTGCTGCCATCTGAATGTGGGCGCAGGTTGTGGCCAGCCGATGAGGACTGGTTAGGCTGGGCGTGGGCTCCAGGTCAGGGGTGGGTATCCCTCCTTTATGGAACACTTTACGTACCTAAATCAATGGCGCTGGAGGGCGGAGGGCGCAAGCCACCGCAGCCCGAGCCAGAACAACTAAAAGAAACTCCAGCTTCTGGTGGGGCTGCAGCTTCTTAAGTTTCTCTTAGAATTGGAACAGCAGGTTCAGGTCGGGCTGGTCGGTGGCGACCATGTCGACGCTCACCGTGAACTCGGCACGCAGCCGGACAAGGTTGGCATCGTCGAAGCCGTTGAAGAGCAGCAGCGTGGCCGGGCCGACGTTGACATTACCGAACACCTCACGGCGCTCCAGGTAGGACTTGATCTCACTGAACACCTGCTTGAGCTTGTCGTGGGTCTGGACCAGCGTGGTGCGGTTGTGGGCCTCGGGCTGTCGGTCCAGGAGGTTCAGGGTGACGGTGTAGGTCTCGCCATTCTTGCTCTGGTTCTCCCCTACTTCGGTGATGGTCTCCAGGTAGGCCAGCGGGAACCGGTACTCGGTGCTGAACAGCTGGAGGTCGCCGCAGTCGTATTCGGTCACGGCAATGTGGGCGCTGCACACCTTCTCGAGGGTGGCGTATACCTTCTGTAGGGTGCTGGTGCGCTGGCTGTAATAGATGCTCATGTTATGTACTAGGTGGTTTTGTTGCGCTCGTATTCGGCACGTTGGAAGTCGGCTACTTCCCGATCATACTGGAGCTTGTCAAGGAGCGCCCTAACGTCCAGATGTAGCAGCGCAGGATGCTTGAGAACATCCGGTTCCAGGTCGTAGAGCGACGCTGCCCAACCGTACTTAGCGCCGATATAGCTGCCGAAAGCTTTCTCAGTCTTGGTGCCATAGCGGCTAGGTGCGAAGAGCGCAGCGTAGTCGTCGGTGAGGTCCTTGCGCTGAGCAAAAAAAAAGAGGCGAGGCCGAGCACCTGGCTGGGGCTGAGCATGGAACCGAACAGCTTGGCCCGCTTGGTCACCCAGCTCTCGTCGTTCTTAAACGCTTCGTATTCGACCCGTGCGGAGTCCGTTTCGGTTTTGCGACCCAGTAGCTTCTGCAGCAGCGTGGGCTTCACAGAGGCGACGGAATCCATGCGCCGCAGCAGGATGGCCAGGATGTAGGGCAGCTTCTGCCCCTCGGTCAACGAGTCGGCGTTATGTACCCGATCGAAAGCGGCCAGCTCCCCTACCGTGGTTATGTGCTGGGCATAGTAATTAACCCCGGCAATAGATACGTGCTCGATCATGGCAGCCTTGGGCGGCTCCTGCATGAACGCCAGCTCGTCGAAGAGCGGCACCACGAGCCCGATGCCAGCAGCTTCTAAAGTTTCTAAGGGCACTCCAGTAACTACAGCAACTATCCTGGTGGCCTTCTCGGTGCCGTTGAGGTCGTCGGGCAGGTCGGTGATCTGTACGTACTGGTCGTAGGTGACCTCACTCCAGTCTGTGGGCAGGTAGTAGGTGGCTTGGTTGAGCTTGAATGGCTTCTTCATCTGGTGGTAGATAAGATTTTTAGACTGCGGAGTAGTAGAAGTCCGAGGTCTTGGTGTCCTGGATGGCGTAGACCAGCACGTCGAGGCTGTCGTCGTGGCCGCTCTTGCCGTCGGTGAAGCTGGTGACCTCGTCGATGAAGGGGCCGTTCCATGCGCCCTGGAGCAGCCACACCCGACCCCCTTCCACGAAGGGCTGGCAGGCCACGGCACGTACCGCTTTGCTGTCACGGCCCGGCTGTAGTTCTTTGAATACCTGGTTGGGCACGTCCTGACGCAGCTGGGCAAGCAAGTGCTTGCCTACGCTCTTGCCTTCGATGTAGACCCGGCTGATGGGGTACATGCTGTGCTGGTGCTGAAGTATGTACTCTTTCGCATCACGTACCAAGTCGGTGAAGATCTTGCGCACCCATTTCACGTCGGCCACGAAGAGCTGGTTGTCCAGCTTACACGCTAAGAGATAGCAGGTGGCGTCGTTCTTGGCGTCAGCGGTCTCGGCGCCGTCGATGAACAGCTGCCACTGCGGGGTTCGGCCACTTAGCTTCTCAAGAAACTGCAGCTGCGAAAGCTTCTGGTGTTCCAGCCACTCGGCCTTGAACATGCCGCCTTCCTCGGGCCTGGGCTTCTGGAGTAGTTGGTTGGCGTACTGGGTGGCACCCAACTGGTCACGGTAGTCTTCTAGTACTGCGTGGGTGAAGCGGTCGGGCCAGAACAAGCCATCCACGTACCGGTCAGCCCATGCCTTCGGCATTAAATCCTCGGTGAGTACTGCGGGCACGCAGACGTGGCGGTACTTATCGGGGTTGTTGGCCAGCAGATAACCCGTCAGGTCTTCCTCGTGTAGCCGCTGTTGCACGCAGATGCGCACCCCGACGTCCAGCTTGTTCAGGCGTGAGTACAGTGTGGCCTTGTAGAAGTGTACCACCGAGTCACGGTCAGTCTTAGACGTAGCATTGCCCGGCGACTGGGGATCGTCGAGGATGATGAAGTCAGCACCCGAGCCGGTGATCTGGCCGCCGGTACCGACGCTCTTGCGGAAGCCACCCTTGTCGGTCTTGTAGAAACCTTTTTGGTTGGCGTCCGATGCCATCTTGTACTGGCTTCCCCAGAGACGCTGGTACCAGTCGCTGCTGATCAGGTCACGGGTGAGGGTAGCCAGCTCGAGCGCCAGCGAGGCCGAGTACGAGACGCCGATGAACTTCGCCTCGGGGAACCAGGTCCAGACCCAGGCGTTGTACATCACCGAAAAGATCAGGCTCTTGGCGCTACGGAACGGCGTGTTAACGAGCAGATCCTGGTGCTTCTGCGAGTTGCTGGAGATTCTTTCAGCTTCTAGTTGCAGCAGCTCACAGAACGCTTTTATGTGCCAGTTGTCGGTGTACTCTTCCCCAGGGTGCAAAACGGTAAACGCCGCACGAAAAAAATGGTAATAGGATTTGCGGTACAGCGCCCGCTGCACGTCTTCGAGCTTAGGTAGTTGCTTAGGATCCATCAGCGGCCGGCAGCGACGTTTTGGCCAGCAGCAACTGTAGCTTCTCCAGCTCCTCCAGTGTCAGGGTGTCATAGTTGTGGTTCACGAGCGTCTGGTTCGTCACGGCGCCCGTGTTCACCTGCACCACTGTATTATTCTGATGCAACCCCATCAGCTTCTCCACGGCCTGCAGCATCGCCCGTGCTTCCTTGCGGTCACCAGCCGCTTCAGCAGCAGCGGCCCAGGCGTAGTACTTCGCTTTGTGCCGCTCCACCGTGTCGTTGACCGTGTCCGGGTTCTGGTGTATCTCCAGCCACTCCTGCTTCGCCCAGGTCAAATCGTTCGAGGCCGTCTGGCGTGAGAACCCCTGCCCTTCCACGTAGGCGTAAATCTGCGGCACCAACCCAGCCGAGTACATCTCCAGCACCTTCAGCCGCCGTAGCTGCGTCAGGTCCTCGGAGCTGCGACCCTTCGTCACTCTCGTTAGCGACGTTACGTCGTTGAATACATCATCGTGTGTCATTGCGTCGTGCCCGAAAGCATTTGGTAGTATTTGTTAGAGATAAGGGTAGGTGGCTCGTGGCGTTAATGATGGGCGGCAGGTACGTAAAGTGTTCCATAAAGGAGGGATACCCCATCTCCCGGCCTACTCCGAGGTTGTTAAATACCAGTCCACCGTCTTGATGTGCTCACGCACCTTGGTCACCGCCTTCTGCACGTAGGAACGCTTGTAATCGGACTGGGCGATCAGCTCCTTCATGCTCCACTGGTTCAGGATGAAACTCTTGTAGAGCGAGACCTCATCAAACTTGAAGAAGCCGTCAGCCACGCAGTCATCGAGGTAGTCGAACAGCTTGCCCCACAGCTCGGCGTAGTAAGCATCCGTAAGGTCCTGGTCGGTCCTGTCGTGGTCGCTGGATACATCCGCCAGCTTATCGGCGTAGTCGTACACGTCCACCGTCTGGGCTTTGCTTCGGGTGATGCGGTGCTGCCCTTCCTCCAGCCACTCGGGGTCCTTGGTCTTGCGCTTCGCTTTGGCCTTGTTGCTGATCTTGCCCGCCTGCGTCCGGTAGTTGCACCACGCACCGAAGAGCACGTAGCCGATCATCTTGCCCTCGCTCTCGAACGACACCAGCCCTCTATCGTGGCGCTCGAGCATGTTGGCGACCACTTCGTTTACCAGGTCCATGACCTCGTCACGCCGCAGGGTGATGCGCAGCTTGAAGCGTATGCCGTTTTGCACCTTATCGAGCAGGAGGTCGTAGTTGTTGCCGATGGCCCGGCGCAGTTGGGCGTCTGTCAGGTGGCTGGTTTCGGGTTGGGCGGTAGAGGGGGCGGCGGGTGACAATTAGTACTTGGGGTGGATTTCGTCGTAGCGCTGGGCTATCAGGTTGCCGACGAAGTAGAGGTTGCCCGCTGTCTCGTAGTCCTCGGTCTTGGTGTAGCGCTCCTCTGCGTTGGTGCATGCGGCGATGGCCAGCAGCATCGTGGACTGGTCGTAGCACATCTCGATCACAAGCATCCGGGCGTCACGGTGGAAGGCGGCCTTGTCGGCTTTGGAGAGTGCCTTGCCCGACGTGATGCCGTAGTAGTCCATGTAGTCGCTCAGCTCGGCGATCATGTCGTTGTTGATGCCTGCGAACTCCTCGAGCACGGGTGCGGTCTTCTTCTTCGTGGCCATGTTATTTGGTGGCGTTGTTTGTCGTGGGCGTGAAGGCCTTCGTGTTGGTGCGGAAGTAGACCGGCTTGTCGGCACGCTGCAGGAGGATGTCGTAGAGCACGCTGCCCAGGTAGGAGCTGCTGGCGACAGTGATGGCGGTGAGAATGAGTAGCATAGCGGCGGTAAATCGTTTTTGTATATACTGCGCAGAGAGTGCTCCCTTTCACGTTTGGACAGAAAAAGCCCTGCTCCATTTGCATGAAGCAGGGGTTATCCATATCCGTGGGCTTATTTCTTTTCAGCCTGGACGTTGTAGATCACGGCCACGATGCCGAGCACCAGGCCGAATGCGCCGACGCTGGTGTAGGCCGCTTTGCTCAGGCCGTTCTGCTCGCCGATGGCAGCGAGGCAGCCGAACAGGATGATGATGACAGCAGCCTTGGGGGCCATCGCAATGGTGCCCAGGAAGAGGGCGTCGAAGAATCGTTTCATGATGTTATACCACGTTTTGAGCCGGTTGGCTTGCGGTATATACTGGCCGTGGGCCCTTCCCCTACCCCTCGAAAATAAATTGCAGCAATACAGTAAGGGAAGCGGTAATCGCTGATATATATGTTGTCCTCGCAGTAGAGGATTATAAAATAGTCCCACGTATAACATGGCACGCAACAGTAAAGACACCCAAGCAACCGTCCGCCGGGCAGAGATCAAGGAGCGCCAGTTCCTCGGCTGGTTCTTCCAGAAGCTGGCAACGAAGTACACCCTCGCCGACGTGGCCATCTCGGAGGTCGGCAACATGGAACGCTTCGACGCTCTCTTCGGCATCGTCGGCAAGGCCCGCACGGCCACCTGCATGATGGAAGCCAAGGTGCGCAACGGCCACTTCGACGTGCGCAGCATGCGTGACACCTTCCTCACCGTCTCCAAGTTCAAGGCCCTCTGCGCCCACCGCCAGGAGATGGGCATCGACCGGCTCTACCACGTCGCCTTCTACAAGGGCGGCGCCATGCTGCACGACCTCACCGACCACGCCGACGGCAAGAAGACCTTCGAGGTAGAACGTGTCGACGTGGCACAGACCAACTCCGAGGCCCACGCCGAAACCCGTGCCGAGGACAAGTACCTGATGATGCACGCCGACGGCAAGCTCATACCCTACCACCGTGACCCGGCTACCAACCAGGCCATCTACTACGCTTTGGCGACCATCCCCGACAAGTACTTGTAACCCGCCTGCGCCACCCCGTAAAACCAGAATTGCCCCTTCGGATAACGGAGGGGCAATTATTTTATATGAACTTTCAAAGGCGTAAGCCAAAGAGAGTGTGCACTTTAACTGTTTTTCAAAAACCGCACACTCTTCGTGCTGGGCGGAATTGGACACAAAGATAGGGGCTAGGAAACGGGTTTACAAGAATCTAATATTGTACTGTTATCATAATCGGTGGTAATGGTAGAAGGGGTTGAAGGACCCGGTATGCCCTTTGAATAGTGCGTGATGCGGTAGAACGGAAACCCGCACACCCCCCGTGTCATGACGCACGGCACCCGCACACTACCGAATACTGTAAGGCCATTTCTTTCGAAAGTAGTGGTATTGCAGCTGCTGTTACATTAGTCTATCGCTATAACTTCGACTTATTATTTAACCGATTTAACCCCCTTCTTTCTGTCATGAAAAAGTCTGAGAAGTTCTTCTTTGGAATGCACGACAAGCTCAGCCAACTGGTCGCCCACGGTCTCATAAGCAACGACACAAAAGTCAAAGCTATGTCCTCGCTGCGCTACGACCCGGCGTTCAAGCGCTGCAAGTAACCTCCTCTACCACAGTCTTCAATGGCTGGCATCCGTCAAGGGTGCCAGCCTTTTTTATTTCCAACCAACCCCAATTCCATCATGGAACACCACCACCACCCAAACTTCCGCAGCCTCAGCTTCCTAGAGAAGTGTAAGAAGCTCCACGACTGCCAAGCACTGGCGTCCCAAATGCGCAGCACAATGGTCGTCGACGCTGGCATTGATGCTGCCAAGCACCCAGAGCACGCCGCCGCCATATTCGAGTACGCCTTGAAATGGTGCGAGGCCCTTTCGCCGATCATGCACTATTACACGTGCGACTTCAAGGTGACCACTGCACCCATCGCCGAAGCGCTCGTCGAGGCATTCTGCGCAGTCGACGCTTTCCGAAAGTACTACCGTCGCTTCAGCATCGACAACCCGCCCTCCTTCAAGGAGCACAACCTCGCCATCTGGCGTGACCGCAATGACGCTTTCGCCGCTGACGAAGCTAACCTCAAAGCGATCCGCTATAAGCGCCGTGAACACCGTGAAGCCATTGCCGCAGCCTTCGAGCAAGAGGCAGAACAAGCAGTAGCCAAACAGCCCGATACGACAGTGAAAGGCATCGCTGCGGCCATTACGAAGGCAACACCCACCAAGCGCAGCTTTCACTACAAACGCAAGTAACCCACTAACATCATGAAACAACCCTTCATTACCAAACAGCAATTGCGTGACGACCTGGCCATGTCCCAGGAGTCACTCTACAGGCTCGGCGTCATCCTCAACATCAGTAGTAGCCTTATTGGTAAGCTGGAAGAGAAGCTGCGAACCGCACCGGCCGACGTCACGGACGTGCTCAACTACGTGGTGACGTGGCACGAGGAGGTCATGCCAGAGGTAGTCGTCCGTCACGACGACGCCGTCAAACTAAGCGAGTTCGACCCCGACTACATTTACGGCAACGTGCTGGCCAGCTACTACAGAGCCGAGGCCATTGAAGAACTACAGCGTGACGACCTGTGGCCCCGCAACCTCGACAGCAACCAGACGCTTGATCTAGACGACGTACGCAGCGCCGCATCTGACTACTTCGATGACCGCTACTGTACCGCCGAAGAACTTTTCGCCAATTAGTCCATGCGCAACGAACAAGACCGCAACGATAGCGTCAAAAAGCTGAAGAGTATTCATGCCAGTTTGAAAACATACTGCACAAATCCTAACGGCAGACACTTTGCTGCATATGGCGGAAGAGGCGCAACTATTTGCCCCGAATGGATGGATAAAAACGGCAATAGTCGGTTTGCTGATTGGGCGTTAGACAACGGCTATGAGCCTCGTCTTAACCTAATGCGTCGTGATAAAACCCTACCCTACAGCCCAGCCAACTGCTGCTTTGCTGACCGGAAAACCGTCCATCGAAATAAAGCAACGGTCCGCCCTGTGCATTTTAAGGGGGTAAAAACTTCGCTTGGTGAAGCGATTGAATCGTTCTTACCCTCCTACGATAATGTGGTCTACACCCGGGTGCGCTTACGTATTGACGCAGGCTGGTCTATAACAGACGCTGTAACCAAGCCGCCTAAATCGACCATGTAGTAACATCAACAGAAAAGCCCCGCAGCTCATCACTGCGGGGCTTTTTTTGTTTTAGGCCTACCCTACTCGCTCAGCTGCTTCGTACGCTGCACCAGGTGGCTGCCTGTGATGGCCAGATAGCCGCCCAACACCTTGGCGTCGCTGCTGCCGATCATCTCCAGGATCTCGTTCACCGAGAACCCCTTTGTGAACGAGTTCGTGATGAAGCTGCGCCGACCGCAGTGCATCGAGAGCAGCTTCCACATCGGCTCCTCGTAGACAACTGCCTCCCGCAGCTTGTGGCGGTAGTAGTGGACCGGCTTGTCGAGCCCCGCCATCTGCGCCAACTCCTTCACTGCGAGGTTGAGCTTGGGCAGCGGCACGACGTTCAGATCGCCGTTATACCTATCTAGGATGAGCCGTATGCGATCCGTCATCGGCACCTTAGCATTGCCCCTGTTTTTCTGTGTTAGGATCGTGAGCAAGCCGTTTTGCACAACCATCTGCTTGCTGCGAATGATGTCCGACCAGCGGAAGCCGGTGATGCAGGCGAACACGAAGATGTCACGGTAGCGGGCCATCGTGCCGTTCAGGTGCTTGATGGCCCACACCTTGTCGATCTCTTCCTCGGTCAGGAAGACGATCTCTTTTTCCTCCTGGTACACCTTCCACTTCCGGTAGGCTTGGTGCACCTTGACGTTGTGCTCGGTCTCGCACCACCGCAGGAACGCCTTCAGCTCCTTGATCCGCTTGCCGAAGATGTTGTTGAACCCACCCCGCACGTCGAGAAAGTACTTCGCCAGCCGCTCGTAGAACCAAGCGTCCATCTTTGCAAACTCCATCGGTGCGTCGTGCCACGCCTGAAACTCGTGGACCACCTTCACGAACAGCTTCTTGTCCTTCTTCGTGGAGGCGGCGTCGTGCACCGAGCCGTTGCCGTACATGATCAGCAGCTCGTGGAAGCGTCGTGACGTGCCCGTGGTCGGCAGCAGTACCGGTGTGGGCACGGGCTCGGTCAGAGTCCTGGCCGCTTCTTTTGCTGCCAAGTCTGCCTTGCTGGGTCGGCCCTTCTTCCTGGGCTCCGGGTCCGGTGCGAGCACTGGCGGTAACGCTTTGGGCTCGTGCAGCTTTACCTGCTTGGTTGGTGCTGACACCACGCCGTTGAGTTGGTCACGCACCAGATCGACGGTCGGCTCCAGCCCTCGCAGCACCACGTCCAAGGCGGCGTTCATCACGGCCGACCGCTTCAACTGGATAACGGCGTTGAGCTTGATGTTGTCGGGGTGTGACCTACGGATAGTGCCATTGTCCTCATCGAAGAACTTTGGCAAAATCGTTAGACCCGTGCGTACTGCGAAGTACTTGTGTTTGTGCGTGTACCTCACGCTGACGATGCTCTCTAGACTACGGGCCATCGGCCGCAGATATGCGCTGGTTTTCATTTGATTGTGCTATTTGATTCAGATCGAAGATAGCAAGCAGCTCTCACCGAATAGCAGTATTTATGGATTATTTAGTAGCGCAGTAAGCACAGCCCCAAGTGGCGCATCCGAAACACGCAAAAGTGTACATCCCTCTGGAAGCCAGCGGCTTACAGCACAGGTTCGAGTCCCGTCCAGACCGCTACCGTTTGCTAAAAAGGCCCTTCACTTGCAGTGAAGGGCCTTTTTGTTTTTTCAGTGACAGCCTGGCCTTTTGGTAGCGTAAAAATGGAATACTGTGCAGGCCATACGGGGGCTCATTACTGAAAGATGGTAGTGGTGTAAGTGACGGCGGGGTTAACGGCGCTGACCGTGGTGCCATAAGTTATTGATAGGTTGAGTGGAGCCGGTGAAAAGCGGATGGGGCAACGCGCCCAAGCCAGTACCGACAATGCAAATACCTGTATTCTTCAGGTTTGTGAAAGCAGGCCCCGCAGGTTTCTGTCTGTTCGCATCTGGTGCAACAGGCTCTCCCGGGCCTGCGACGCCCACAACCACCTGCTGGCACTTCCCGATAGCTACCTTGACGAACAAGTGGGCCGAACGATATCAGGTGGTCCCACTACGCTTCCACCCGCTTTGTGAGCAGGGTGGCCAGCTAGCTGCGCGCAAAACAATAGCAACCGTCTGGTAATGAAACGGCGGCTATTTACCAACAGCCGGCTGCCCACTTCTAAAAAAGCAATTGGCTGCCGAAACTGTTTAGCTGCTTGCAGCAACCAATTGCTGTTGCGAAAACCCTTTAATAGAACTTACGCACTCGACTATACAAGTGCTTGAATGAGTGGTTTTTGGAGCAAATCCCGCAGGTAGGGTGCCCATTGCTGTTGGTACGCCTGATAAATAGTTTGCCCCATGCGGCGGACGTGTTGACGCAGCGATACCCAGGCCAAGTAACAACAGACCAAGTGGTTGCGTTGCGCCATCTCCTTCCGGCACTGGCACTTCTCCGACCCCCGTCAACTGTTTGAAGCTGCGGTGAAACTCCTCTACCTGCCAACGCACCTGCACGGCTTCAATCACCATTTCGCGGGTCAGATGAGCAGCCAAGTGGTTGGTAATGAACCATTCAATGGGGTGCAACCCAAATTGTCGCATTGTCAGCCCTGCGCGTAGCGCTGAATGGGCCACCGTTGGTGCCTGGGCCGATAACAACGTAAATCCGGCACCATTGCCGAAGGGTGGAAGCGACAATTTGGGTTGCACCCATTCAATGTCGCCGTTCGTGGCCACTAGCTTGAAGCGTTTTACGCCAAAGGGCACTTCTTTCAGGCGCACTTCCACGCCCTGACTCCAACCGCCGGGCGGCGGCTCCAGCGTAGTCAGGCCTTGGTAGCCGCTTTCTTTGGCCAGGCTCACCAACCGGTTGCTTTTCAGGGTCGTGAAAAACGTCCAACCGGCACGATGAATGCGTTTCAAATTCGTGCTGCCCGCATACCAGGAATCAAATAAAATGGTGCGTGCCAGTAGTTTGCCCTCCGCCGCAACCTGGTCAAACATGGCCAGAAAATGGTCGTTTTTCGTCTGTTCGTCTTGGTCTTCTTGGTCGGGCGCGCAGGTGCGCGTAGGTGCGGTAATCCAGGGGTAGGAAATCCCCGGCTTCGCCGCTACTATGCCCCAAATTGACCAGCCCAATGCCGGTGACCATGCCGTGCGCGTTGCCCGAATACAGCCGCTTGGTCAGGGCGATAAAGCGGTTGTGGCGTTGGTCTTGTACGCTGTCGTCGACGAGCAGAAAAACCGCAGGCGAATCGTGGAGCAAGGGCTGAACTAATTCGCGCAACTAATTGATGGGCAGTGTGCTCGTGCGCAAAAACTGATTTGCCTGGTCGTGGCTTACATCGGGCAGATGGGCTGTCAAATGCGTGCAGGTGTAGTTCGTGGGCGTACTGAGCAGGTACTCGATGTAAGCGGTTTGGGTCAGCATGAGCGGGCGGTTTTGCTTAAAGTACCCCAAAATGCGTAAGTCCTATTTAATCAAGTACTCGCATGAAAATTGGAATCATTGGAGCCGGCCACATCGGCAGCGCCCTTGCCGTGCGGCTCACAAGTCTCGGTCACTCGGTCCTCATTGCCAACTCCCGCGGCCCCGAAACCCTAAAGGGTGTGGCCCAGAAAACCGGCGCAACACCCGCCACGGCTCAGGAAGCGGCCCACTACGGTGAAATTATCGTGGTAACCATTCCGCTGAAAAACATCCCCGACCTGCCCAAAGACCTGTTTGAGGGTGTGCCAGCTGATGTGCCGATTATTGATACGAGCAACTATTACCCCCTGCTGCGCGATGGCCGGATACCCGAGCTGGAAAGCAGCGACCTGACCGAAAGCGAATGGGTGCAGCAGCACCTGGGCCGCCCCGTGGTGAAGGTGTTCAACAACATCTACGCCGACCACCTCAAAAAAAAGGGCCAGCCCGCTGGCATGCCTGGCCGTATTTCCCTGCCCGTGGCCGGCGATGATGCCGCCGCCAAGCAACAAGTAATGGCCCTGGTGGATGAACTGGGCTTTGATGCCGTGGACGATGGCAGCCTGCATGAGTCGTGGCGGCAGCAGCCCGGCACGCCGTACTATGGGGCCGATATGCCCGCCGATAAGCTGCGCGAGCACCTGGCCAGTCTGGGCACTCAACGTACGCCGGAGCAGCACGCCGAATTCCTGGCCAACCACGCCAAGCAGGGAAAGGAAATGATGAAGCAGTTTCAGCAGTCTTCTTCGGCCGAATAGTCAGCTGATGGATAAAACGTTATGAAAAGAGCCGTGGCGAAAGTCATGGCTCTTTTTTTGGCAATCCCTATGGCAGTACGTTCTTGCAGCTTCTATTTGCCTCATCTGCACCACCAAATGAAACTCATCCGCTACGGCCAGCCCGGCCACGAGAAGCCGGGCGTCATCATCCAGGACCAACAATTCGACGTTTCGGCCTTCGGAGAAGATTACAACGAGACGTTTTTCGCCTCCCACGGCCTGCAACGACTCCGGGAATTCCTGCTGGCCAACGAAGGCCAACTCGCGCCCATCGCCGCTGACGAACGGCTCGGCCCGCCCGTGGCCCGGCCTTCCAAAATCCTGTGCATCGGCCTGAACTACGCCGACCATGCCCGCGAAACCGGCGCTACGCCCCCGCCCGAGCCGGTACTGTTCATGAAGTCGACCACGGCCTACGTAGGGCCGAACGACGACCTCATCATCCCCAAAAACTCGGTGAAAACCGACTGGGAAGTGGAGCTGGCCGTGGTTATAGGCAAACGCGCTTCCTACATCACGGAGGCTGATGCGCCCGCTTACATCGCCGGCTACGCGCTGCACAACGACGTGTCGGAGCGTGAGTTCCAGCTGGAGCGCAGCGGCACCTGGGACAAGGGCAAGGGCTGCGACACCTTTGCGCCGGTCGGCCCGTTCCTGGCCACGCCCGATGAGATTGGCGATGTCGACAACCTACGCCTCTGGCTCTCGGTGAACGGCCAAATGATGCAGGACGGCACCACCGCCAACCTCATTTTCAAGATTCCCTTCCTGATTTCCTATCTCAGCCAGTTTATGACGCTGCTGCCCGGCGACATCATCTCGACCGGTACGCCGGCCGGCGTGGGCCTGGGCATGCAGCCGCCCGTGTACCTCCGGCCCGGCGATGTGGTGGAGTTGGGCATCGACGGCCTGGGCACTTCGCGGCAGGAGGTGAAAGCGTATTCAGCAGCTTCCTAACGCACAAAACCCCCACTACTGGTCAAAAAACATTAAATAATCGGGTATAATCGGCTTAATTTAATGCGGGCATCAGCGGTTTTGAATTGCCAGTTGCGCGGTTTTAGGTTGGCATTTTGCTTGTTTTTCCACCGTTCGACGACCGCCTGCACGGCTTCTTTGCTCGAAAAGGAGCGGTCAAGCACTTGGCGCGTGAGGACGGAGAATTCAATTTCAGCCATATTCAGCCACGACCCGTGGACGGGGGTGTAAATGATTTCCATCCGCTGCACATAGGCCCGGGCGACTTCCGGTGGGAAGTGGGCGTAGAAGTTGCTGATTCGGTGCGTACTCAGGTTGTCCATCACCCAGCGCACTTTTTTCGCTTCCCGGGAGGTCGTGTCCATTAGCCGGGCCACGAACTGCACCCACGTGGCGGCTTTGTGGTCGTTCTCCACGGTCAACTCGCGCCAACCGCGCAACGGTTCGGTGGCGACGAACAACTCCACCACGCCCCGGCGCACGTATTCCGAATCGCGGTGTGGCTGCCCGTTGGAAGCAGTAAATTCTTGGTAATCGAGTAGTTGTTTAGGCGATTCGTCCAGGCACACGACGGGAAAATCCGCGTCGTAGGGCTGCTCGTACACGTCGAGCACCTGCTCCATCTGGCACACAAAGGCCGCGTTCTCTTCGGCCGGAATCACCCATTGCATGGGGCCCTGAAAAGGCTTAAGTTCGTTTTTTTTAGCAGCCGCACCACCATTGTGGTCGAAATATGCTCGACTACCTGCAACTCCACCAGCCGGTTGGCCAGCATCCCCAACTGCCAGCGCGGGTGGTCGTCGGGGGGACTTTGGCAGAGCAAGACCGTCAGATGGGCTTCTACCCGACCATCTATCTTCTTGTCAGAGCGCGTTTTACGTACTTTCGGCTCGAACATCTTCAGGCCTTCCTCGCAGAACTGACGGCGTACCCGTTCCACCGTGCGCGTGCAGATGCCCAGCACGGCAGCCAGTTCCAGGGCCGGGCGGCGCCCGGTCTGCTCGTCGCTGTTCAACAAAATTTGAATGTCCCGAAGTTTAGCCGAATGGGCTTTATACTTCTTCTGCCACCCCTCTAGGGTCTGGCGTTCGTCGGCGGTCAGGTAAAGGCGATAAAGGGTCATAACGAAGGACTTAGTCACCCTTAATCCGACACGACCAATTAAAGTTTTTGGACCACTACTTCATAAAAGAAATCAGCCTGCAATTACCGCCCCATCCAGCCGCCATCCACGGTGAGGATGGTGCCGTGCACGTAATCGGAAGCGGCCGAGGTGAGGAACACGGTGGGGCCTTTAAAATCCGCCGGGGTGCCCCAGCGGCCGGCCGGAATGCGGCCCAGAATGGTCTGGCTACGCTCTGCGTCCTGGCGCAGGGCAGTGGTATTGTCGGTGGCGATGTAGCCGGGGGCAATGGCATTTACGTGCACTCCCTGGCCGACCCATTCGTTGGCCAGCGCCTTCACCAGGCTGCCAAGGGCACCCTTGCTGGCCGTGTAGCCGGGCACGTTGAGGCCGCCCTGGAAGGTGAGCAGCGAAGCCGTGAAGATGATTTTGCCGCTGCCCTGCCGCAGCATCTGGCCGCCAATGGCGCGGGCCTGGCGAAACGGCGCGTCAAGGTTAATGGCCAGCATGTCGTCCTGGTCCGAATGTTCGGCGGCGGGGGCGCGACGGATAGTGTCGGCGTTGTTGATGAAGATGTCGATGCGCGGGAAATCCTGCTGCACCCGTGCGATGAAGGCATCGGTGGCGGTACGCTGGCTGAAATCGGCCTGGTAGGCGTGGAAAGCGCGACCCAGCGCCCGCACCTAGCGGCCGGTGTCACCGCCATCGGCCGCCAGCGTGGCCGATACACCGATGATGTCGGCCCCGGCTTCGGCCAGCCCCAGGACCATGGCCTGGCCAATACCTTTGTTACAGCCGGTTACCAGCGCAATTTTTCCGGTCAGGCTGAAGGCGGAATTACTGTTCATGCGGCAAGAAATGGATGGCTGAAAAATGTGACTACCCAAAAATAGCGCCGCCCGCCCGGCGCGCTCTGCCACCCGCTACCGGGTATCGTCGGCGCTTATGCCACGCGCAATGAGCAGCCCGAACAGATTTAGCCATTCTACCCATGCACATTCGGCAAGCCAAACCACTGCAAACCAGAAAGATGAGGCACGGGCAACTCGCAAAATAATTGCACCTTGCGGCAGCTTTCACCGGCCAGTTTGCACGGCTAATTCACTTCGTAAACCATGAAGAAAACGCTTTTCAGCGTCTCATTGAGCCTGCTAATGGCGCTCAGCAGCGCGAAACCTGCTTTCGCCCAAAGCACCCCGGCGGTCAGCCACGTCGCGCTCTACGTCTTCGACCTGCAGAAGAGCGTGGATTTCTACGGCAAGGTGCTGGAGTTGCAGCAGATTCCGGAGCCGTTTAAGGACGGCCGGCACGTCTGGTTTCGGATGGGGCCGCACAGCCAGCTGCACATCATTCAGGGCGCGGCCAAAGTGGAGCCGCACGATAAGAACCTGCACCTGGCTTTCAGCGTGAAAGACCTGAAGAAATTCACCGCCCACCTCGACCAGCTCGCCACCACCTACGGCAGCTGGGCCGGGCTGGCCAAGGAATCGACCGCCCGGCCCGATGGGGTAAAACAAGTATATCTGCAGGACCCGGATAATTACTGGGTGGAGGTGAACGACGACCCGTTTTAGGGTATGCGGGCAGTAATAAACTGACCGTCATGCAGCGCGCAGCGAAGCATCTTTACCGCTCAACGCAATCAATCACCATTGCGATAAAGATGCTTCGCTGCGCGCTGCATGACAGCATTTTGCCTGATATCCACGGGTCCTAGACCTGCCCCGCTTCTACCAGCCCGGCTGATACGTGCGCTTCACAAACTGGTTGGCCTCCTCGAAATTGGTGACGCGCAGCTGCTGCGGGTCCCAAAGCAGCTCGATGCCGCGGCCGGGGTAGTCGAAGCCCGTGCCGATGGTTTTGGGCCGCTGAATATCGTAGCCGCGAATGGCGAGGTTGGCCATGAGCAGGGCTTCGGTGAGCGGGCCGGCCAGCTCAAAGGGCGAACTGACGGCTTACTCTACCCTATGATTTTCACAGATATTTGATAATGAGGTACTTGTTTGATAACCCAATCCAGTAGCTGTTCAACCAACTGATTGACTGTTGTTTGCGCGCCCGTCGTCGGACGGGTGAGTTGGCGCACGATGTTCAAGCCGTGGCGGCTCAGGCTCGTGGCCCGGTACCCGTGTTTTTTGCGGGCGATGGGCTGGCGTCGGTCTGCGGCGTGCCCCACGGCCAGACAAAAGGCGTAGGCCAGACTGACCAGGGCCAGGAGTTTACGCAGCTTGTGGTGGCAGGCCAAGTGACTATTTTCCAGGTTAAACCCCCGGCCTTTCAGATTCTGGAAGCACTGCTCGATGGTCCAGCGCTTGGCGTAGAGCTGGCCCAACTGCTGCAAGCCCGAGGTGCCAAAGAGAAAAAGAAACTCGCCGCCGACCAGCGCCTTGACCTGCGCCCCGCCACGGCCGCCGTCACGCCGTGGCCGACTGGGGCCTGCACCCGGGCCAGTGCCGCCAACTGGCCGCGTGCCAGGTCGACGGGGTCTGGGGCGGGGCGCAGGTCACGGCCCTGACCGGGGGCGGGTACCTGTTCCTTTTCGGCACGGCCAACGTCGCTTTTTTGGGCCAGTTCTACCGCAAGCGCTGGACCATCGAAGCCTGCTTTCAGAACCTGAAAGGGCGCGGCTTTGCCTTGCGCGGGACGCATTTGCAGTGCCGCGGCAAGCTCAAAAAACTCGTTGGCCTCGTGAGCCTGGCCTACGCGCTGTGTGTCAGCGTGGGCACCTGGCTCCACGAAAAGGTGCAACCCATCAAAACCAAAAACAACGGCTACAAACGCGCCAGTTTCAGCCGCCACGGCCTCAACGCTCTGCGGCAATACACGCGGCCCGGCCGCAGCACTGACCCGGCCTTCATCGCTAGCATGAACGCCGTGTTTCGATTTATTATTTGCCAACTAACTCTTTATCAATTAACTAAAACAGTAGGGTAGAGTAGTTTCGATGTACACCTCGTAGCCCAGCGGCTCGAAGAGGCGGCGGGGCCAGTCGGGACCGGGCGCGGAGACGACGGCCACTTTAATGGCCAGCGGCATCGCTTCGTTGGGCAGGTCGGACTTGTCTTTGCAGGTGCTGTTCATAGCCGTGCCGAAGGCTTTGCTCAGGGCCGCGCTCAGGAAGGACGAGGCCACGTAGGGCCGGTCGTTCACGTATTGCTCCAGGGCAAAGCCTTCGCCGCGGCCGCCGCTCCGGCCGCGCACCAGACCGATGGGGTCGAGGTCGAGGAGCAGGGCGGCAGTACAGCGCTCGGCGGTGGCTTCGGGATAGAAAACGTGGGCCTGGCCGCCGGCTACTTCAATCCTTGTAGGCGCGCCGGGTTCTTGTGCAGCAGGTAGCCCAGGTCGGTGGCGGGCTGGTAGGTGGCGGGCTGGCAGGTGGTGGAGATAGTGAGGAGCATGGGCGACAGGCAGAAATTCAGGGGCCCGAATGTAGCACGGGCGTGGCCAGCGCAGGGTGAGGTTACAAGTTGAGAAGTAGGTTTGCGGACTGCTAAGCCGTTTCCCGGCCCCGTTTTTCCCGTTACCGCTGCTTCCCGTGCCCGACTCCCCTCCCGCTTCCGCCCCCATCGGCCCGTCCCTCACCGATTTCGCCAGCTTCTACCTCTACGGCCTCACCAACCAGCCCTACCAGCAATCGGCTGATTTGGGGATGTTTGGCGAGCTGTACCAGCAGGTTATCGGGGCGCATGGCGGCCTGGGCATCGCCAGCTCCTTCCACCCTTACCAGCTGGTCAATCAGGCCGGTATTACGGTGTGGTACGCGGCCTACGCGCAGCTCTACTCCCAGCCCAACCGGCTCGAGCTATTTGCCGAAATGACCGTCGAAAAGGCTTCTTTCGTGGTGGAGCCGCCGGCCTCGTTCGCCGAATTTCACATCTGGCCCGATACCCGCCTCACCACCGACGAAAACCCGATTTTCGGCCGCTTCGTGCCCTTCGTTATTCCCTTCCTGGTCCGCAAAGACCCCGAATTATTGCGCTGGGATGCCGAATTTGCCGCCGCCGAGGGCAACCAGGCCCGCATCAATCCTTACCTGAAAACGGTGAATGCTGCCCTCAAATTTGTGCAGCCCAAGCCGGCTTTCGTACTGGGCTTTGGGGAGTTTGATGAGCAGCAACCAGAGCTGTTGATTGAGAAGTTTCTGAACTGCCGCGATATGCTGCTGTAGCACGGACTTTTAGTCCGCGTAGTGCGCGAGTGGCCGCTTACCGGCCCAAGTTGTGCGAGCCACGGACTACAAAGTCCACGTTACTTTCTACCGCCTGTCCGCCCAGAAACGCCTGGTACCAGCGCCCCGAGTCCTTCACAATCCGCTCCTGCGTTTCGTAATCGACGTGAATCAACCCGAAGCGCGGCCCGTAGCCCTCGGCCCATTCGAAGTTATCGGTGAGGCTCCAGGCGAAGTAGCCGCTCACGTCCACGCCATCGCGCCGGGCCCGCAGCACCTGCCCGATGGCCGCCTGCAGGTACGCCCGGCGGGCGGCATCGGGCACCTGGCCCTCCGCTGCCACATCCGGAAACGCTGAGCCACTTTCAGTTATCATCAAAGTTGGTGCATTTGGATAAGCAGCAAACTGTTTCAACATTTGGTAAACCGACTCGGGATATACCTCCCAGCCCATGTCGGTATAAGGCACGCCGCGCTGCCTGGCGGATACCAGCGCCGCCCATTGCAGCGGCAGCCAGGGCGAAAATTTCACCACCTCACGAGTGTAGTTCTGGATGCCCCAGAAGTCGAAATCAAAGGCCATGCGCTGCTCGTCGCCGGGTTTCTGGTAGCGGTCCAGCAGCCAGCGCAGGGCTGGCAGCTCGGCCACGGGGTAGCCCAGGCCAAGGGTGGGCTCCACGAAAAAGCGGTTCAGCAGGGCATCGGCGCGGCGGGTGGCGGCTTCGTCATAGGCATTGCCGGGGCGGTGCGGCGTGAGGTGCGAGCACGAAAACGTGGTGCCAATCCGGGCCGAGTCCGGTAGCATGGCGCGCAGGGCGCGGCCGCCCTCGGCCTGGGCCAGCGTGGCATGGTGGGCCGCCGACAGGAAGGCCCCAAGGTGCCGCCGGCCGGGCGCGTGCACCCCCAGCAGGTGGCCCGCGCCCACAAATACCATGGGCTCATTCAGCACGGCCCATTGCGGCACCCGGTCGCCGAGGCGACGGGCCATGAGCTGGGCATACTCCGAAAACCAGCCCACGATGCTGCGATTCGCCCAGCCGCCTTTGGCCTGCAGGGCGCTGGGCAAATCCCAGTGGTAGAGCGTGAGCAGGGGCCGCAGGTCGCGCTCCAGACAGGCATCCACCAGCCGGTCGTAGTAGTCGAGGCCGCGGCGGTTCACGGCCCCGGTGCCCTCGGGCAGCACCCGCGACCACGCGGCCGAGAACCGGAAATCGGTCAGGCCCATGCCGCTGGCCAGGTCCAGGTCGGTTTCGTAACGGTTGTAGAAATCGGCGGCCACGCGCCCATGCTCGTTGCGCCGGATGGTGCCCTTGCGGCGCGTAAAATCGTCCCAGATGCTGGGGCCTTTGCCCTGGTGCTGCCACGCGCCCTCCGTCTGGTAAGCGGCGGCCGAGGCACCCCACTGGAAATCGGGACCAAAATCGGCCCGGGAAAAGGGTAACGGAGCGGAGGCCGGGTAGAATGCGGCGGGCAGCGGCTCGGAGTAGTTAGGCGGCAGTTTAATCATGCGCGGGGCGCGGAGAATTTATTAATAGTGAGTCATGCAGACTGGACGTCATGCTTCGCTGCGCTCTGCATGACGTTCTTTTTCGCTTTTTACTGGCCCACAACCGTCCCAACACCACTTCCATACAATTGCTCCCGCAGCAGCTTATCAATCACGGCGGCCGTTTGGTCGGGGTAATCCACGGGGATGGTTTCGTCGCGGTTCAGCCACTGGTCCACCTTGTCCAGGTTCTTGTCTTTGAAGTTTTTGATGACGGGCACGCCCATCTGGACCAGCGCGGCGGCGTTGCATTGCTGCTCGTATTGCTGCTTCATGGGCATCACCAGCAGCTTTTTGCCCAGGTACAGCGCCTCGGCGGGGGTTTCGAAACCGGCCCCGCAGAGCACGCCGGCCGAGCGGGCCAGGCTGTCGAGAAAGGCCGGGCCGCTCACGGGCCACACCTGCACGTTGCCGTAGGTGGCAGGCGTCTGGCTGTGCTTGCTGAACACCTCCCAGCGCACGCGGTGGCTCAGGTGCTGCAGGCGCTCCACCAGTATTTCCTCCTCGTAGGCCGGCAGATAAACGGTGTAGTGGCCTTCGTTGGTGGGGCTCAGCTCGCGCACCTGCTGGCGGATAACGGGCGTAGAAATCTCCGGCGCATACGACTGAAAATGAAAGCCGTACTGCGCCGTATTGGGGGCGTAGTGCTTCAGCACGGCGCGGCCGGCGGGGTCTTCAGCATCGGGGCGCGGCGAGGCCGGATTGAGCACGGCACTTTGGTGGCTGAGGGCCACGCAGGGCACTTGCCGCAGCTTGCAGGCCCAGCTACTCACCGGCTCAAAATCACTGATAACCAAATCGTATTCCTCCACCGGCAGGTGCCGGACTTCGTGCAGAAATTTGGCCGAGTTGAACTGCAAAAACGTCTTCACGAAGTTGATGCCGCCCTTTTTACCAAACACAAACCCCATGCCCTGCGCCCTGTACTTCACCTCAAAAGGCAGGGGCAAATCGGCGGGCGGGCCGCTCACAAGCAGGTCGAGCTGCTGGCAGCGGCTTTGCAGCAGCGGCACCACATCGAGGGCGCGGCTAAGATGGCCGTTGCCGGTGCCCTGGATGGCGTAGAGGATTCGGGACATTTAATAGTTTCAGATTGTTTCAGACTGAATAGTAGCGTAATAAACTGAACGTCATGCTGAGCGTAGTCGAAGCATCTCTACCGCTTCGTTATGGGAGCAATTAATTACTCTCGCGGTAGAGATGCTTCGACTGCGCTCAGCATGACGTGCTTTATTACTGTTCAACACCACCGTTTACGCCTTAATCTTAAACTCGGCCAACAACACTTCCAGCAGCTGCGCCGGGTTGGCATCGGCGAGTTCCTCGGCGGCATCGGCCGCGTCGGCATCGGCGGCCTGCTGCATGCGGGGGTCGTCGTTGTAATAATAGAGCTGCCAGCCGGCCTCAGCCGTGTATTCGAGGGCCGTCAGATTTTCCACCCAATCGCCGGAATTCAGGTAAACTACCTCCCCTTTTTCGGTGGGCAGGGGCTTGATTTCGGGCTGATGAATGTGCCCGCAGGCCACGTAGCGGTAGCCCCCATCGGCGGCAATGGCAGCGGCCGTTTCCTCGAAGTTGCTCACCGCCGAAACCGCCGATTTCACCCGCTCCTTCACCAGCTTGCTCAGGGCCACGCGGGGCCGGCCCAGCCTGGCCAGCAGGTAGTTCACGCAGCGGTTGATGAGAATCAGCAAATCGTAGCCGTGGCCACCCAGCCGGGCCAGCCAGCGCGAGTGCCGCATGGTCACGTCAAACACGTCGCCGTGAAACAGCCAAGTGCGGCCGTGGGGCAGGTCGAGCACCAGCTTGTTGTCGAGGCGGAAATTGCCCAGCTTCAGGCCGGCAAACTTGCGCAGCAGCTCGTCGTGGTTGCCGGTCAGGTAATGGATTTTGACGCCCTTGGCGGCCAGGCCGGTCAGGTAGCGCACCACCCGCATGTGGGCCGGCGGCCAGTAGTTTTTGCTGAACTGCCAGATGTCCACGATGTCGCCGTTTAGTACCAGCACCTGCGGCCGGATGCTCTTGAGGTAGCGCAGCAGTTCGGTGGCGTGGCAGCCATAGGTACCCAGGTGCACGTCGCTGATGACGGCCACCTGCACGCGGCGCTTGCGGCGGGCTTTAGGCCTGGGCACAATCACCGGGGGCATTTCCCCAATCCGGACGAAGGCGCGGGGGCTATCCTCATGCCGCCGCCGGTTGAATGAACCGCCCCCCACGCGCCGGCCCCGCCTGCCGACGCGGCCGGATGGCTGGCCCCGTCGACCGGCGGCCAAACCCGCCGCCCAGGGCCGAGCGCAAGCTACCCAGCGTGTGCAGGGCATACGCACACTACAAGGCCAGCCGAAACACCTCGTACACGAGCCAGCGCCCCAGACGGCGCAGCCCCGAAATCAAAGCCGGAAAGTACATAGCAGGAAAGTTGATAACCGGTGAAAATCCTGCTTTCAAAGTTCGTCCATGCCTGTGAAGCCTGCATTACGACCGGATTACGCTTAAATCAACAAGTACCCGGTGGGACCAGTCCAATTTTCCAGGGGGTAATGCAGGGGATTCCGGCGGGGCCTTCGTTTCTTTGCAGCCCCAATTATTCATAATACGAATCCGTCCTCTTAAACTCCATATTTTAATTTTTCTGATGCAGTTTCTACCCCGCCTGGCCCGTCATTTCCTCACCATCAGCCTGCTCCTGCTGTGCGCCGGGGCCGCCCTGGCCCAGCCCACCGGCAAGGCCGCAAAAGGCCGTAAGCGCTACACCTTCGCCCAGAAGGACGAGGAGTCGCCCTACGTGAAAAACGTAACCAAAAACACCGACGACGAGCAGGACGTCGACGGCTCCTTCACCCGCCTCGGCTACCGCTCCTACACCGACATCCTCACGGAAATCACCCACCTCAAAAAGCTGCACGACTGGGCCGATACCACCTACCAGCGCCGCGTGGCCGCCATTCCGGCCGGTGGCACGCTGGTGGTCATCGTGCACCGCCAGGGCCCCAAAGGCGTGGAAATGTCCAACCTCACCCTCACCGCCACCGACAAAGCCGGCAAGGAAGTCTTCACCCAAACCCTGGCCCCCGCCACCGGCCGCTTCTTCGGCCGCGACCTCTACCAGGGCAAGGCCGTCATCCCCTTCCCCAAAATGGACCCGCAGGAACTCAACGTGAGCATCCGCGACGCCAAGCTGTACCAGACGTTTGATTACACGCTGGAAATGCCGGCAGCGCAGTAGCGCTGCCACAGGGCCGCTGCTTTCGACTGGTCTGCATTCACATGAAGCTTAAACTGGCCAATTGGGCTTATAACTTTAAGATAAAAAATTGATAATCATTGCTTAAGGGCTTTATCAAGAGCCTTGCTGATAGTATCTATATCGGAAGGTCGCGGAGCATAGGACTGGAAAATATTTCCATTGCGACCAATAATGAAATAGCTTGGAAAAGAGTCTACATTGTAAAGCCTGGCTATCTCACCATTAGTTGAGCGCAAGTGAATGCTGTTAAAGCTGGTAAAATGCTCATTCGCTATGGTTTTTAGCCACTTATTCTCAGCGTCCCCTACCGATATGTAAAGAAAAACCACGTCTTGCCCGCCTAATTTTTGTCGGAGGTCGGGTGCAAACTCATTCAACTCGCGCATACAAGGTGCGCACCAAGTTCCCCAAAAATCCAGGTACACGACTTTGCCCCGGAAATCGCTCAGGGAAACCGGCTTCTTATTTCTATCCATTAGCGTAAAACCAGGGGCTGGTTTACCCTTGAGCTTTTCAAGTGCCAACAGGCTTTCCCGGAGGCTTCTAGCCAAAGTTGAATCCATATTAACCCGCTTGAAGCTCTGATAAAATGCTTTAGCACCAGCTGCATTTTCGAGTAAATTATTTTGGAAAAGCAATCCGATAGCCCATTTACGCGCTTGCCCGTTTCCCAGTTCTTTGGTGGCAGTATCATAGATGAGCGCCCCCTGTAGCGGGTCCATACTTAGTTTGCCTTGCGGCGCTAATCGGACTGGGTAGCCAAATATTAGATTGGCTAATCTGGAATTATCAATGAGGCCACGGGTGCTCAGCCGCTCTATTTCCCGGACCGGCACCTGACGCATAAAATCGAAATAACCGGCCGGCATCGCGTCACTGCGGTGTTTAAAAGCGTATCCAAGCTGCTGCGTTGCCCAGGTGCAATCAAAGGCAATCTGTTGCTCCTGCACGAAAGCAGCGGGCAAAGCATGAACTTTATCGTAAACGGCCAGAAAATCCCGCCTAGCCTGACGTAATGAATCGGCTGCTGTTCTGGCATCGGCTGGCGTACCCTTTGGGAAACTGCTTAAGCGTAAAGCGCCAGTTGGTTGCCCATATTCGAATGTATAATCCGACTGGGCTAAGTAATCATTGACTTTGCATCCCCTTCCCCGGTAAACGATGGATTGGCTAAAGTGCTTGTAATCCACTCGCATAACCAGTTGGTCACCCGGAGTGAGATAAAGCTGTGTTTGCTTATTCCCGTACTCGAACTTGGTCGGAGTAGATTGTTTAAGGCTTGTCAGCTTCCAAAAGAAATCACCCCGCTTGTCGACGGCTATGATTGTGTCTTTGAAGGCAACTGTCAAACGAATTGAGTCCGTAGCAAGCGCATTCTCAATGTGTCCACGGAAAGTGGTAAGCGGTGGATTAGGCGTTTGAGCAACTAGTCCTAATGCCAGAGTGAATAATAAGAACATATTCAGCGAAGAAAGAAGTGGCTTTATTTTCTACCAATCTGATACTCTGATTCATTCGGTGGAAGCCTGCTATATCGTCGGCCGACCGTAAGCTTCCCCACGAAACAGGCCCAACAAGCAGTGGCCCTACGCTTACCCCCGCAACCTCACCCATTGCACGGCAATCACCGTCTTCGCATCCCTTAGCGGCTCGGCTACCAGCGCTTCCCAGCTCAGCTCCACCATTTCGATGCGCTCGTTTTCCTCGGCCAGCCCGCCGCCTTCGCCGGTGCGGCGGCTCACCTCGGCGTAGTACACGGTGATTTCCTCGGAGCTGGTGCCCGGCGAGGGCCAGATGCACACTATCTCTTCCAGCTTGTCTACCTCGTAGCCCAGCTCCTCGTGAATCTCGCGGCGCACGGCCGTTTCGGGGGCTTCTCCCTGGTCAATCATGCCGGCGGCTATTTCCAGAATCTCGGCTTCCGGGCCGATGCGGAACTGGCGGGTGAGCACGTACACCTGCCGGGCCGTGTCGTAGACCAGCGCGGCCACGGCCTTGCCGGGCGCAAACTGCTCGCGCTTGAGCTGCGCGTCGCCGTCCTGCACCAAGAGCTGGTTGACTTTGTAGTGGCCGTTGAAAACGCGGGTACGCTCGATAATCTGCATGGTGGCGGAAGGGAAAGGTGAATGTTGGTGCGGTCAAAGAACGGGCAGCGGAACAAGAAATCGACCCTGGCACTCCCTAGCTAGGGGCAACAATAATGCGCAGGGCATCGGCCAGGGGCTCGAAGCTGGTGATTTCGGCTATGTGAGGCAGGGGCCGTGCGGTCCCCAACCGGTTGAGCCACACTGGCCGGATGCTCATGGCCAGCGCGCCCAGCACGTCGGCCTGCCAGTTGTCGCCCACCAATACGGTTTCCTCGGGCCGGGCCGACAGGCGCTGCAGGGCCACCTCAAAAATGCGGGGGCTGGGCTTGGGCACACCCACGTCTTCGGAGGTGATAAGGGCATCCACCAGGCCCGTCATTCCCAAAAAGCGGAGCTTTTCTTCCTGTTCCGCTGTGCGGTTGTTGGTCACTATCCCAATGCGGTAGTGCGGTTTCAAGGCTTGTAGCAGGGCCAGCGCCCCGGCCATGGGCTGGCGCAGCCGGGGATAATGCACCTGGTTGGCCTGCACAAACTGGTCGATTTCGGCGGCAGTGGCCCGGGGCCAGTACGGGGCTAGCAGCCGCTCAAACCGCAGGCGCCGCGCCTCCTCATAGGAGTAGCGGCCGGCCATCAGCAGGGCGTGGTATTCTTCCAGCAGCTCACTGTAGAGCTGGTAGAATCCTTCGAAATCAATGGCTTGAAAGAAGGCCAGCGGGGCGGCACTGGCCCGCAGCGACGCCCGCGCCGTGGCAATATGGTCGAATAAGGTATCATCCAAATCGAAGAGAACGGTGGTCAGGCGGGTGGGTAGCGCGGATTTTTCGGCGGGCAGTAGCATGAATGCGGGTAAGGGTATTGGCCCGGCCGGAAGTTGAAGGACGAGCTGTGGAACGATGAAAACCGGCCGCGGAGCCCACTACCCGGAGGGGCTGGCGGGCCCTTCCCGGGCCAGGCCGCTGGTCCGGCAGTAGCTCAGACGGGCATTCGCGCATCTGTGTTGTACCTTTGTGCCCACCAGGGCCGCCGTCGGAGCAGCCCGCTGCCCGGCCGCGTCGGGCAAAGCCCCGCGCCTCGGCTGCCTCCGCAAGTAAGCGCACCTCACCCCAACTTCTCTTCAGACAGGGAATCTGACGGCCTCCGACGAGCCGCCAACCCCGCCCACGCTTGGCCTCGTCCGGCGTGGCCATGCCCGCCTGTGCTACGCCACAGGCTCAACCACTCATTCCGTGGACGACTGTCCACCAATATTTTACTTCAGCACAATGGGCCTGCTTTTACCAGTCCGTCATGCTGAGCGCAGTCGAAGCATCTCGCTCGGGGCCGTGATTCAATCGTAAGAAAAGGATTACTACCCCACGCGAGATGCTTCGGCTACGCTCAGCATGACGAACCGAAAGGTTTGATTCCAGTGCGCCCAATTTCCCCTCAACATGACGTTTGACGAGTTAAATTTAATTGACCCCATCCTCAAAGCCCTCAAAGAAGAAGGCTACACCACCCCTACTCCTATCCAGGAGCAGGCCATTCCCCACGTGCTCGAAGGCAAAGACCTGCTCGGCGTGGCCCAGACCGGCACCGGCAAAACGGCGGCCTTCACCGTGCCCATCCTGCAGGTACTGCACCGCACGGCCCAGGTGGCCAGCCAAGCGCGGGGTGCCATCCGCTGCCTCGTGCTCACGCCAACCCGCGAGCTGGCCATCCAGATTAACGAAAGCTTCGGCGCCTACGGCCGCCACCTGAGCCAGATTCGCCACACCGTTATTTTCGGTGGCGTGAGCCAGGGCTCGCAGGTTGCGCAGCTCAAGCGCGGCGTGGAGGTGCTTATTGCCACCCCCGGCCGCCTGCTCGACCTCATGAACCAGGGCTTCGTGGACCTGCGCCAGGTAGAAGTGTTTGTGCTTGACGAAGCCGACCGCATGCTCGACATGGGCTTCATCAACGACATTAAGCGCATTCTGCCCAAGCTGCCCGCCAAGCGCCAGACCCTGTTCTTCTCGGCCACCATGCCCGGCCAGATTCAGGAGCTCGCCAGCACCATCCTGCGCCCCAACCCGGTGCGCGTAGCCGTCACGCCCGTCAGCAGCACCGCCGATACCGTGACCCAATCGGTGTATCTGGTGGAGAACAACGACAAGCCCGCCCTGCTCCGCCACATTCTGGAGGACAAAGCCATCAAGCGCGTACTCGTGTTCACCCGCACCAAGCACGGCGCCGATAAGGTTGTGAAAGCCCTGGCCGCCAACCAGATTCAGGCCGAAGCCATCCACGGCAACAAAAGCCAGAACCACCGGCAGCGCGCCCTCTCGAACTTCAAAGCCGGCAGCACCCGCGTGCTGGTTGCTACCGACATCGCTGCCCGCGGCATCGACGTGGACGAGCTGACCCACGTTATTAACTACGAAATTCCTAACGAGCCCGAAACCTACGTGCACCGCATCGGCCGCACCGGCCGGGCCGGCGCGTTCGGCACCGCCTTCTCCTTCGTGGAAGACGAGGAGCGCGCCTACCTGCAGGATATCCAGAAGCTCATCAGCCGCCAGATTGACGTGGAAGCCGTGCATCCGTTCGTATCGGGCCGCATCAAACCCGTGATGCTGCACGGCAACGAGCGCATCATCCGGCCTAAGGGCCCGGCTGGTCGTCCGGCCCGTGGTCCCCGCGAGGGTGGCCAGGGTGGCGGCGGTCGTTCGGGCGGTGGCCAGGGCGGCGGGCGTCCCAGCGGCGGTCAGGGCGGTGGTCGCCCGAGCGGCGAGCGCAGCCGGCCGGCCGCGCCAGCCGGCGGTGGCCAGTCCGATACCGCGCGTCGCTTCGGCAGCGGCGGGGCCCGCGTGAACGTGGGCGGTAGCCGCGAAGGCGGTGACCAGGGCGGCCGTCGTCGCGGCGATGCCGGTGGCACCCGCCGCGGCTCGTTCTAAACACTTTTAGCCAGAGCAGTCGGAAAGGAGTCATGCTGAGCGCAGCCGAAGCATCTCTACCGCGTAACTAGAGATGTTTCGGAGTCTACGTACACGATGTAGAGACGCAACATTTGCGTCTCGTCGTTGAACGACCGGGACCGCACAAACCTGCGCAGTTATAACAACATCAGCAACGACGAAACTCCAACTATTGCGTCTCTATATCGTGTACACGGACCTTGAGTTTGTTCTAATCCTTTTGATTGGACTTACCATTGCGGTAGAGATGCTTCGGCTGCGCTCAGCATGACAACCTTTTTTATTGACAACCGATTTATCAAAAAGCAGCAGGCCCCGGAAAACTTTTTCCGGGGCCTGCTGCTTTTTAGGGCAGATTACTTGCTGCTTCGCAACTAACTTTTTGCTTCTTTATGGCTCAGCCTACGCTTCCCGTCATTCAGGCCCTGCGCGACACGGCCCAGCGCCTCGCCACCCAGGCCCCCTACCAGTGGGGCCACATGGGCAGCTGCAACTGCGGCCACCTCGCCCAGACCATTACACAGCTGACCAAAGCCGAAATCCACGCCCGCGCCATGCAGCGCTACGGCGACTGGGAGCGTCAGATTATCGACTATTGCCCCACCAGCGGCCTGCCCATCGACCAGACCATTGACGAGATGCTGGCCCTCGGCTTCACCCGCTCCGACCTCACGCACCTCGAACGCATCTCGGACGCCACCATCCGGGCCGCCATTCCTTTCGAGCGCCGCGACACCCTGCGCCACAACCAGCGCGACGATGTAGTGCTCTACCTCCGCACCTGGGCCGACCTGCTGGAGCGCGACCTGCTGGCCGGCATCACCCTGCCGAACTTCGACGCTGCGCCGGTACCCACACCGGTACTGGTTGCCGTTTACTAAGCCGGTCGGGCCACCCGGCCCCGATGGACAAAAGCTGACGACACAGAAAAAGCCCCCGCCAAAAATCTGGCGGGGGCTTTTTCTGTGTTTTATCAGGCGCGGCTGCTAAGCCAGCCGCTGGCCTTAGTTGCGGGTCACGTTGGAGCGTTGAGCTTCGCGGTAGCCTTCGGCGCGGTGGCCACGCTTGTAGGCGGCATCAGCGGAAGGGTCTTTCTCAGCCTCAGCGGCATCGGGGGCCTGGGCGCAAGAGGCCGTCAGGAGCATTGCCGCGGCGGCGGCCAACCAAAGATTCGTGCGGGTCAGTTTCATGCTACGAAGGTAGCCAACGGCCGCCAAACGAACAACCCGACCAGACAAGCAAGCGCGCAATCATCACAGCGCCGAATGCCATTATCGCGCCGCCATAAGGCCACGCCAGCAAAGCCGCACACACTTATTTACGGTCATTTACAATTGACAATACAAGCATTTTTCAGCCCTGATGCCTAGCAAGATTCCCCCGTTGCATCTGACCTAGCCCCAAGCCTTTAAAAGAACATGAATCGACTGATGTGTTGGCCTGCAATGACAAGCCAATGGTCTCAAAACCGGGCTCATTATGTTAGTAGCCCTTGTACTGCCACAAAAACACTCATAGCATTTAACAACGTTGCTTAAGCTGCCTGACATGTCAAATTCGTTAGCAGCAGACAGCTAATGCTAGTGTAACACCCGATATTTTACTACTCAAATAGCTGGGATTATCAAGCGTATCAACTACAAGCCAAAGCCGTGGCAACCTCGTATATTAAACCAAACCAGCACTTTCGTTAGCTTAATGCAAATCATTGAAAAAAAACGTTTTATGAACTCAAATAGCTTCCATATAGACAACACGAAGTCAGACCACAAAAATTAGCATTTGGTGCAATATAATATCGTTATATTCATAGGGCATCACGACATTGGAACGATACCACGGGAAGCTGCTAAAAGCCTCACTAAAAGACCTGACAAGTTGAATATTTTTTATACAGGCAGCAGTATTACAGCTCTATAAAGGGAAGCCTGAAATCAAGATACAGGCGGGGCTTTGACAGTAGCGCCAGGTTGGGAAGAGTGAGCCAAATCCCGGAATCTGCACCGTTACGCAGCATGCGTGAAACGGCTGTACCAGCATACATTCTCTATGATATACGCCAGACTAAGGCTGGCAGATTGCCGCTTCATACCCGGCCATGGTCTGACAACAGTCACCTGACAAGGGAGTGGCATAGCAGCAAATATCACGGCCGCTCAACCCGCAAATTACTCGGGTTGATAATCGGCAAAGGAGCCGTCGCGGTAGAAAATCACAATCCGGCGGATGGGCTTGTCGCCGCCCGCAAACAGCGCCGAAGCCAGAGCATCGCCCGGCGTAGCAGGGGCCGGCAGCGGCTGGAATGGAGCAGCCGTAGCCGGTACCTCTACCACATGCGTGAGCAGGGAGGCGGAAGGGCCAGTGATAGCCTCCTGCATCGGCATCATCGTCGGCGGCAACTCCGCTTCTAAAGTGGGGGGCGGAGGTGGGGCCTGGCTGGTATCCGAAGCCGTTGGCAATGCATCCAAGGGGGCTGCACTAGCTATAAAACGCTTGGTTACAACCAGGCTACGGGCCGGAGTCGGTATACTGGCACGTAGCGGGGCGACTGGAAGGGCCGCAGTATTTAACAACTTACTACCAACCATTTGAGCACTTAATTCAGGAGCTTGGGGCGCCTCCACAGTAGCCAACACAGGGGCTTGAGCGCGCTCATCGTCCACTACGGACACTGGGCTGGGGGTAGTTGGGGCAGCCGCCCCACTGGCGGCCTCCGGCGACATCGCAGGCATGGCGGCCGCTGGGGCCAGCATGGGTCCGGCACCGTTCAGCAGCCACGGCATGGCCAAATCGGGCATAGCGGCCAGAATGCGTTGGACGACTTCCAGACTAGGCTTGTTGCGGCCCGAGAGAATGTGGCTGACAATAGGCCGGGCCACGCCAATAAGGTCTGCAAACTGCGTGGGCGTGAGCTGTCGGCTTTCTAGTATTTCTCTGATGCGCTCAACCATAGTTGGTATTTTGGTTACAAATGTAGCGCTTAGAATCAAGAGGGCGGATATTATTACTTATACTGTGCAGATTACAATTGTATCAATACAGCTAAGTCCTATGTGTTTACATCTGTTAATAGCATGCAGTGCATACTCCTTTAGCACACTTTCAAACAAATGTAATCAGCCATGGAGTACTCCTTTTCCCTGTTTTTGGCGCGGCCAGACACGCGTAATTTTGCTTCCCGTCCGGGGCTACGTGCTCGGCAAATCTTCCCTTTTACCAGAGTTCCGCTAGTACCAATACCAAGCGGTAGCGCATCTTTTTCAGCCCGAATTAAGCCCTGGCTTTCGCATGGCTTATCCGAATACAGGTGCGAAAAAAGGCCCGGCAACCTCTCGGTTGCCGGGCCTTTTCAGTAGTCTTTGCCGCTGGCCCGGGAGCAGGGGCACGGATAGGATTGGGGCTAGTCGAAGTACTCGCGGGCGAGCTTTTTGTCCAGCCCGTAGATGTCGTCGCGGAAGTGAGGATGGCCGGCGGCATCAGCCCAGGCCGTGAAATAGACCAGGTAAACGGGCAACTTTTTCTTCAGCGTAATATACTTTTCGCGGTGCTTGGCAATGGTATCCAGGATGGTGGCCTGGTCCCATTCGGGCCGATTGCGCAGCAGGTAGGTGGCCAGTTTAATGGGCTCGGAAACCCGCACGCAGCCGTGGCTGAAGCTGCGGTTGCTCTGCGAAAACAGCTCGTCGTGGGGCGTGTCGTGCAGGTAAATATCGTTCGAGTTGGGGAAGATAAACTTCACGTCACCCAGGTCATTCTTGGGACCAGGACGGCGGCGCAGCGTGTATTTGAATGTCGACTGCGTCACGTTGGCCCAGTCCACGGAGGCCGGGTTGACGGCGGTCGCCTTACGGCCATAGCCCTTCACCACCTCCATATCGAGGCGGTCAAGGTAGTTGGGGTTGGCCACCAGCTTGCTGCGCAGCTCATTTGCGATGATGCTGAACGGCACGTTCCAGTAAGGAGCCAGCACTACATATTCCATTTTATCGCTGAACACCGGCGTTTCGTGCAGCACCTTACCCACGATGACGCGCATATTGAACACCTCCTTGTCGGCTTCGATTACGTGCAGCGTGTACTCCGGAATATTCACGAGCAGGTAGTCCGGCTCGAACTTTTTGGGCAGCCAGCGCCAGCGCTCCATGTTCAAAATGAGCTGGTCGATACGCGAGCCAATGGGAACGTTAAGCTGCTTTAGCGTCTCACCGCTGACAATGCCGGTTGGCTTCAAGCCAGCATCCTGCTGAAATAACTTAACGGCCTGCACCAATTCGGGGTCGTAAACCTGGGCATTGGGAGCTGCAACAGCCGGGGCTCCAAGCTTGGCAGCAGCGGGCGCGGGCGTACTGGCATCGGCCCCGCCAACGCTATCGAGCAGGCGCTTGCGCAGGGCAGCTACCGCCGGCGAGGCGGCTCCGGGCTTCAGGTTGAGGGTGGCGGGCAGGGTGGGCCAGCCACCGGCCCGCTCCTGGGCCCGGTAAGTGGCAAGGGCCTGTTTCAACTGGTCGTACTCGGGGTGCAGGGGGGCAAACTCGTAGTAGTTGTAACGGCTTTTGCGCTCGCCCAGGAAGGTGAACAGCGCCTTATTAAGCTTGATTTTATTGGGTTTGACCATCCACGAAGTGTCCTTCTTATCGTGCGGATTGGCGATGCCCCGATAGTAGTCGTTGGCCCATTTCATGTACGTGCCTGTCAGGGCAATATCTGCCTGGCGCTCCAGCGTATTGCGGCGCACGGAGTCGCTCTGAACCTTTTCCAGCTCAGCCAGCATCTGGGATATGTCCTTAATCTGGTAGTCTTTAGGGTTTAGCCCCTCATTGCCAGCTTTAGCAATGATGTCCTGCAAGGTCTTCACCCGTTCTACGGGTTTGTGGTCCTTAAACCAGCCTAGCCTGAAGCCCCTTTCCCGGTAGAAGCGGCGCGCCGGAAGCAGCTGCGCCGTGAATTTGGGTTCGGCCTGGAAGGCCTTGATAAACGCCATACTGTCGAGCAGCAGCTGGGGGCCGGCCACGGTGGTAACCTCCGACGAGTCGGTCGCCGTTTGACCGGCGGTCTGGGTCTGCGAATCGGAGCCGCAGGAAGCAAAGGTAGTGCTGCCGAGGGCTGCCAACAGGAGCAGCCACAGCAGGGAAGTAGTTCGGAGAATAAAATTCATTAAAGGGAATAAAGCGGGCGGAAAGTAGCCCTGGCCGGGACCGGGGAATGTGCGTTGTACTGCCAAGCTGCTGGCGGGGTTGCACCGGGCCACCCGCAGGCAGTCCGGTTGCAAAGTACGCCATTGCGGGCCACAGCGTGTTGCCACAGGGCCGGAATCGTACCAAATCCAGCGCAAAAAAAATGCTCCCATTATCGGGCTGGCTCAAACAGCCGTATTTAACGGGGTATAGTAGGCTTCCGGCGCTCGCTCGCTGGCACACACTATTCCTTCCACCGGGGCCAAACCGCCGGGCTGGCTGTTATTTCGGACCGGCACTTTAATACGGGCCGGCGCGGCGCAACCCGCTGGGCCCACCTACGCATTTTCGGTAACCTCTTCGCTTCCCTCCTCTTCGCTTCCCTATATGACTCCTTCTGCTTTCGACCCCACCGCCGCCACCCTGCCCGCCGACCCGCACAGCTACGCCGGCGACAGCCCCGTGCGGGTGCGCCACCTCGCCCTGGCCCTGGCCGTCGACTTCGACCAGCATACGCTGGCTGGCACCGTCACCTGGCACCTCGCCAATCCCGGGGCGGCAACCGAGCTTGTGCTCGACACCCGCGACCTGAGCATCGAAGCCGTGGAAACCCTTGATGCCACCGGACGGGCTACGCCCACCGCATTCACGCTGGGCCCGCCCGATGCTATACTGGGCCAGGCCCTGCGCGTGGCACTGCCGCCCACCGCTACGGCTGTGCACATTCGCTACCGCACGGCTCCGCACGCGGCAGCCTTGCAGTGGCTGGCCCCGGAGCAAACGGCCGGCACCGAGCCGTTCCTCTTCACGCAGTCGCAGGCCATTCTGGCGCGCACCTGGCTGCCGTGCCAGGACTCGCCGGGCATCCGCTTTACCTACGAGGCCACAGTGCACGTGCCCGCGCATCTGCTGGCCCTGATGAGCGCCGAGAACCCGCAGGCGCTGGACCCGAGCGGCGAGTACCACTTCCGCATGGCCCAGCCCATTCCGGCCTACCTCATGGCGCTGGCCGTGGGCGACCTGGCTTTTGCCCCGCTCAGCAACCGCACGGGCATCTACGCCGAGCCGGCTACGCTACCGGCAGCAACCCACGAATTTGCCGACCTGGAGAACATGGTGGCCGCCGCCGAGCAGCTGTACGGCCCCTACCGCTGGGAGCGCTACGATTTGCTGGTGCTGCCTCCCTCCTTCCCCTTCGGCGGCATGGAAAACCCTCGGTTAACATTTGTAACACCAACCATTCTGGCCGGCGACCGCAGCCTGACCAGCTTGGTGGCGCACGAGCTGGCCCACTCCTGGTCGGGCAACCTGGTTACAAATGGAACGTGGAATGATTTCTGGCTGAATGAAGGGTTTACGGTGTATTTCGAGCGCCGCATCATGGAACATTTGTATGGGCGCGAATATGCCGACATGCTCCAGGTGCTGGGCCGCACCGCGCTGCATCATACCATTGAAGAAATTGGTGCGGCCAGCCCCGACACCCATTTGCACTTGGCCCTGGCCGGCCGCGACCCCGACGAAGGCCTCACTGAGATTGCCTACGAGAAAGGCTGCGCCCTGCTCCTGACATTGGAGTCGCTCATCAGCCGGCCCCGGCTCGATGCCTTTATTAAGGAGTACTTCGCCCGCTTCAGTTTTCAGGCGATGGACACGGCCACCTTCCTGCACTACCTCCGCGCCGAACTACTGGACCGGGAGACCGGCCTCGAAGCCCGCCTGAACCTGGCCGCCTGGGTCGATGGCCCCGGCCTCCCACCCAACGCGCCGACACCAACTTCCCGCCGTTTCGCCGAGGTCGACCAGGCGCTGGCCGGCCTGCAGGCGGGCACCGCGCCGACGGCTCTGCTCCCACTCGCTACCGAATGGGGCAGCCACGAGTGGGTTCATTTTCTGCACGGTCTCTCCCCGACCCTGGCGGCTGAGCAGCTGGCGGCACTCGATGATTCCTTCCACTTCACCACTTCCGGTAATGCCGAAATTCTGGCCGCCTGGTTTCCGCACACCATCCGGGCCGGCTACGCGGCGGCCGATGGAGCGGTGAAAAAATTTCTACTTCACGTGGGCCGTCGCAAATTTGTGGTGCCGCTCTACCAGGCCCTGCTGGCTACGCCCGACGGACTGGCGCGGGCCCGCGCCATCTACGCCGAAGCACGGCCGAACTACCATTCCGTGACGACCAGTACGCTTGATTCTTTACTCGCCGCCCGGCCCGCGCGTGATTAATTCCCATCCGGCCCGAACTTTGCCCCGGGTTCAGCCCCGGCCCGGCTGCCGCCAAGTATTTTCGTTTTTGCATCACTCCGTTATATCCCCCATCCGTTGAAAACCATCATCCCGCTAGGCAAACTCATCGCCGTGGGCGGCAACGAGGACAAGGGCACGTACCCCAACCCTCGAACCCGCCGCAAGTATTACCTCAACTTTTTCGAGTTGGGCATCCTAAAGCGGATTGTGCTCGAAAGCGGCAAAATCGACCCGCGCATCGAAGTCATCACCACCGCCTCCATGATTCCGGAGGAAGTAGGCCCGATTTATATCGGCTCCTTCGCCATGCTTAACTGCCTGAACGTCGGCATCATGGACATTCGCACGCCCGAAGATGCCCGCCAGCCCGAGTTTCTGGAGCGCCTGATGGCCGCCGATGTGGTCATGTTTTCGGGCGGCAACCAGTCGCGCCTGCGGGAGATGTTCGGCGAAACCGACTTTCTCGACCGCATGACGCAGCGCTACTACGCCGAGCCGAATTTCGTGATTGCCGGCACCAGTGCCGGGGCCGTGGCCATGTCGCATTCCATGATTCGGGGCGGCTCGGTGCCCGATGCCCTGCTGAAAGGAGCCGTGAAAATGGGCGTTGGCCTGAGTCTGCTACCCGCCGCCATCATCGACTCACACTTTGTGAAGCGCGGCCGCTTTGGCCGGCTCATCGAGGCGGTAGCGCTGCACCCCAAGCTCATCGGCATTGGACTGGGCGAGGACACCGGCGTGCTCATCACCCAAGGCAATCTGGTCGAAACCATTGGCTCTAACCTCGTTATCATCCTCGACGGCCATAATATCCAGCACAACAACGCCGCCGCCGCCAAAAAAGGCACGGTGCTTTCCATCGAAAACGTGACCATGCACATCCTAGCCAAGGGCAATGTATACGACATGCGGGAGCGGAAATTCTATCCCAGCAAAGACGTATTGGCCCCTGTCATAACCCCAAGCGTGGCCATTGATGTTTCGCCCGGCAAATAAAACCTGACGGTATTTTACTAAAGGAAGCCCGCTCATTATGTAAATGAGCGGGCTTTTTTGTTCCCGTTGCAGCACTTTTGCCGTACGCAGGTTTAGCTATTATCACTTCGCGAAGCCGAATTCACCACTTCCTCTCAACCCAACATCAACCGTATATGAACTACCGCAAGCTTGGTAAAACCGAATTTTCCGTTTCTGAAATCAGCCTGGGCACCTGGCAGGTGGGCGGCAAGTGGGGCGACCCATTCAGCCACGCCAACGCCGATAAAATCCTTAATGCTGCCGTCGATGCCGGCATCAACTTCATCGACACGGCCGATGTGTACGGCGACGGCGAGAGCGAAAAAGCTGTGGGCCGGCTGGTCCGCTCCCGCTCCGAGCGCATTTTTGTGGCCACGAAGTGCGGCCGGCGCCTGCAGCCCCACACGGCCGAGGCCTACCAGCCCGCCGTGCTCCGCCGGTTTGTGGAAGACAGCCTGCGCAACATGCAGCTGGAAACCATCGACTTAATCCAATTACATTGCCCGCCCACCGAGGTGTACTACCGCCCCGAGATTTTTGGGGAGTTTGACCGTCTGCGCGAGGAAGGCAAAATCCGACACCTTGGCGTGAGCATCGAGAAAGTGGAAGAAGGCCTGAAAGCCATCGAATTTCCCAACGTGACTACGGTGCAGTTGATTTTCAACCTGTTCCGCCAGCGGCCGCCGGAGCTGCTGTTCAAAGAAGCTGCCCGGCGCAACATTGGTCTGATTGTGCGGGTGCCCCTGGCCAGCGGCCTGCTCACCGGCAAGTTTTCGCCGCAAACCCATTTCGCGGCCGACGACCACCGCAATTTCAACCGACACGGCGAGGCCTTCGACAAAGGCGAAACCTTCGCCGGCGTGGATTACGAAACCGGCCTGGCTGCCGTGGAAGAATTGAAACGTGTTTTCGGGCCTCAAATGCCCCTCGCCGCCCAGGCCCTGCGCTGGATTCTGATGTTCGAGGAAGTGAGCTGCGTTATCCCCGGCGCTTCCCGCCCCGAACAGATTCTCTCGAACCTGCAAGCCGCCGACCTGCTCGCGCTATCGCCGGAGCAGATACAGGCCGTGCGGGATATCTACAACGAGCGGATTCGACCGCTGGTGCATTACAGCTGGTAAGATTATTCTCTCAGAAAAAAGAACGTCATGCTGAGCGCAGCCGAAGCATGACGTTCTTTTTATGCTCCCAGCACTCGGGCTACTCCTTATAGATAGCCACCTGCGCTTTGCCGCCCTCCACGCGGCTGGCGCGGTACATACCTTCCGAATTGAAAGGCAGGGTGATATTCCCGGCCGCGTCCACGGCAATCAGCCCGCCTTCGCCACCCACGGGGGCCAGCTTGTCCTGCACCACGATACGGGCCGCCTCTTCCAGAGATAATTCCTTGTATTCCATTAAACAAGCTATATCGTAAGCCGCCACGGCCCGGATAAAATACTCCCCGTTACCGGTGCAGCTGATGGCGCAGCGGGCATCGGCCCAGGTGCCGGCTCCGATGAGCGGCGTGTCGCCGATGCGGGAGTAGCGCTTGTTGGTCATGCCGCCGGTGCTGGTGGCAGCGGCCAAGTGGCCATGCTGGTCGCGGGCCACGGCTCCTACGGTGCCCTTTTTCCAGTTTGGGTCGGCGGCGTGGTCTAGCTGCATTTTGCCCGAGGCAATGGCATCCTGGAGCTGGTCGAAGCGCTTTTGGGTGAAGAAATACTCCACCGGTTGCAGTGGCAGGCCGTGCTCGCGGGCCAGCTCGTCGGCGCCGGGGTAGCTTAGCAGTACGTGCTCGGTGTGCTCCATCACGAGGCGGGCGGCCCGGATGGGGTTTTGTACCTGGCGCACGCCGGCCACGGCTCCGGCCAGCTTGTTGTGGCCGCTCATGAGGGCGGCGTCCATTTCGTGGTGGCCGTCGTGGGTGAACACGGCCCCGCGCCCGGCGTTGAACAGGGGGCAGTCTTCGAGGCTGCGCACGGCCGCTTCTACGGCATCGAGGGCGGCGGCGCCTTCGCGGAGCAGCTCATAGCCGGTGCTGAGGGCCGCTTCGAGGGCTGCGCGGTAGAGCTGTTCATCGGCGGGAGAAAGCGAGGCGCGGGCAATGGTACCGGCACCGCCGTGGATGGCAAGGGCGAACATATATATAAGGAGTAAAAAAGCCCGAAAGAAATCAGGAGAAAAGCGTCCGCAAAGGTAGCCGGAGGGAACGGCGAAGGGGCCGCTTGCGTTTTTTTTCGTAGGTTTGATGTTCAAGTCTACAAATCAAAAAACACCCCATTTTTATGGCATACGACGTAACCGGCCGGCTGCACGAAATATTTGACGAACAGCAGGTAAGCGAAAAGTTTCGCAAGCGCGAGTTCGTGCTGGAAGTCCAGGACGGCCAGTATCCCGAGCATATTAAGTTTCAGATGGTTCAGGACAAAACCAGCCTCATCGACCCTTTCAAAATGGGCGACGAAGTGAAGGTGACCTTCAACCTGCGCGGCCGTGGCTTCAACAAAAATGGCCAGATGCTGTACTTCACCAATCTGGAGGCCTGGAAAATTGAGCCCGCCGGCGCTGCCAACTACGGTGGTGGTGGTGGCCAGCAGCAAGCGGCTCCCCGCCCCGCTGCTGCTCAGAACCAGAACCCCACGCTGCGCGCCCAGCCCTCGGCCGCACCCATCGCCAGCGACGACGACAACGACCTGCCCTTCTAGTTAGCTGTTAGCTGTTAGCTGTTAGCTGTTAGCTGTTAGCTGTTAGCTGAAGAAAGAAAAATGCCGCTCCTGATAATCAGGAGCGGCATTTTTTGTGTCTGTTTTTTCGTATGATTAGGCTATGGATATACACGAGCTGATAGCGCGGGGCGAGGGCGAGGAGCTAGAATTCAAGCAAAAAACCACACACCCGCACCGCATTTCGCGCACTTTGGTTTCGCTGGCCAACACGCGGGGCGGGCAGGTGCTGGTGGGCGTCGATGATGCCGGCCGCATTTTGGGCGTGCGCGATGCCGAGGAAGAATTATTTGTGCTGCGCGAAGCGGCGGAGCACTATGTCGAGCCGCCGCTGACCACCCTTCGCTACCAGGAAATTGAGGAAGACGGCCGCACGGTGCTCATCGTGACCGTACCCGAGAGTGCTCAAAAGCCCCACCGCGCCCAGGTAGCACCCAACGACTGGCGCGGCTTTGTGCGCGTGCGCGATGCCAGCGTGCAAACCAGCGGCCTCACAGAGAAAGTGCTGGAACGCCAGCAGCCCGAATCCCGCTTCGAGCAAATCCCACTCAACAAGCAGGAGCTGGCCGTTATCGACTACCTAAAGTCCCACCCCCGCATCACCTTGGCCCAGTTCATGAAACTGGTAAATTTTGGCAAGCGCCGCGCCTACCAAACCCTAATAAAGCTGGTGCTCCACGGCTACATCCGCCACCACGACAAGGAGAAGGAACCATACTACACTGCCTGAACTACAGGTTTTATGGTCTTTCAGGTAGTTGCAAGGCCTGAGTGTCTCATTCTGGCGAGCGCCTCACCCCCTGCCCCCAGAGCCATTAAGTTCTACTGTCGTCGCCCCCCTCTCCAAAAAAGAGAGAGGACACCGGCCCTGCTAATGCCGCCTCCCCTCTCCTTTTCGGCAAGGGAGCCGGGGGATAAGGCGTATAGTCGCGCGGTTTGTACAAAGCATTTTATACGACTACTTAAAACAGAACAGCCTGCTCGATGAGCAGGCTGTTCTGTTTTGGAAACTATTCCTGCTTGCGGGCGCGGGCTACTTTTTTCTCGTCTTTTTCCGCCTTTTTTTCTTTGGTGGTTTTTACGGGTTCTTTCTTTTTCTCTTTGCGAGCATCTTGCGCTTTGGCCATTATTGAAAAGAAGTTTAGGTGAGGGATTAGGTTTCGGTGGTTTCAACGAACGGCCGGGCCGCTGTGTTGTAAGGGGCGAAGGTAGAAACTTTACCGAAAAGCCGCTACAAAATGGGCAAATACCACTCGCGGATGATGTTGAGATGGTGCCGCTCGTGGCCGGGCACAATAAAGAGCAACGCCCGCACCGTGTTGGGGCCGCCGTTGGCCGTGCCTCGCCGGTCGAGCTGCTCTTCGGTGAACGTATCGAACAAAGCTACCGTAGCGGCGCGGGTGGCATCGTACTCGGCCAGCAGGCTGGCAATGGAGCGGGCATTGGCCCCGCTGTGCGCCACGTAGTCATCCTGCTCGAAACCGAGCAGGTCCTGGCCATCGCCGCGGGCGAAGCGCATGGCGCGGTAGGTGAATACCCGCTCAGAATCAATCTGATGCAGCAGCATTTCCTTCAGGCTCCACTTGCCGGGAGCATAGGCTTTTTCGGCCTGCTCTTCGCTCAGACCCGCAAATACGGCGCGGATTTCGGCGGGTTGGGAGCGCAATACCTCGCGCGGGTCGGCATCGGCCGGTACCAGGTTAATATAGCCGGCGGCGTACGGCAAGAAGTCGCCATCGATAGGACGAGTCAGGGACATAGAATTAAAAATTAGGTGATTATCAAGGACTAACGCAGCCGGATGGTGTTGCCCGGCGGCACTTTCAGCATCCGGCAGCAGCAGCAGCGCGGCAACCGGCGCGACCGGCAAAGCCGACGGCAGCAGAATGGCCGGGGCCAGGTGCGGGTCGAGCTGCAGGCGCACTATCGGCAATGGAGCGGGCAACGTGACGGGGCCTTCCGCCGCCCCAAATGCCCAAATCAGGAAATCGGGCATCACCCGGCCCCAAGTATCGGGGTGGTGGTGGCCGCCTTCTACCTGCACGTAGCGCAGGGCATTTTGCACATCTAAGCCACAGGCAATCAATGCTTCCACCAAATCGAGGCAATCCTCAATCGAGTCGATGACGCCGTTTTCATTGCGGTCGCCGCGCTCGTCGAGCGTGCCCACCTGCAGCCAGAAACGATGGTTGGGATGCAGGCTGCCGGCCCGCACCAAGCCGTGCATAATGCGGTCGGCGGGCGTGTAGCCGGCCCCCACGGCCCGCTGCCGCCACCAGAACGAGCCCGAAAATGCCCCGGCCCGCGCAAACGCCTCCGGGTGGTGCCATACCAAATCGAACGCCGATAATCCGCCGAGTGAAAACCCCGCCATTACCGCCTCATCCGGGTTGGCCGAAGCCTGGTAATGCGCTTGGGCAAAGGGCAATAGCTCTTCCAGCACAAACTGGGCATACACGCCGGCCAGACTGCCCCGACCGTTGAAATCGGGATAACCGGCCGTGCCGTACTCCTGCACCCGCAGCTCGTTGGCGTGCACGCCTACTAGTATAAAGGGCCGCACCGCCCCCCGGGCATACAGCGCATCGAGCGTGGCTTGCAGGTGCAGCCGCTCAAAATCCTGCCCATCGTTGAGGTACAGCACCGGGTAACGAGCCGGCACGGCCAGGTCCGCCGGGGGCAACAGAATACTCAGCTCGACCTCACGCGCCAGAAAGCTGGACGCCAGCACTTCCCGGCAAAGGCGGGTGCCAACGGATGACATGACGGGGCTGATTGGGTCTGCGAGCATCAAACAAAGTAACGCTACCCGGCTGGAATGCGCTTCGGAATCAAATTAAAACCGGATAAATGCAGCCGGTCCATGATTTCTTCACTAGTTTGCCGCACCGCTCCACAACTAATTCTCCGCCCCCCCCTTCCCCCCACCCCGTGCAGGAACAACATCGCCGCTTTTATTCGCATCACCTCGGCCAGGACATCGATATGCTGGTTTTCGGCACCTGGGGCTACCCGGTGGTCATCTTCCCAACCTCCGGCGGCCGCGAGTATGAGGCCCGCGACTTCAAGCTCATCGAGGCGGTGCGCCCGCTGATAGATGCCGGACGAGTTAAGCTGTTCTGCATCAACAGCATCGACCAGCACTCCTGGTATGCCAAGCACTTGGAGCCCCGCATCCGGATTCAGAACCACGTTTTTTACGACCAGTTTCTGAGCGAGGAGCTCGTGCCAATGCTCCAGCAGGAGTGCAACGTTGACAAAATTGCCGTGGCAGGCTGCAGCTTCGGCGGCTTCCACGCGCTCAATTTTGCCTTCCGCCACCCCGACCAAGTGGCCCACTTATTCACGATGGGCGCGGCCTTCGACATCCGTCAGTTTATGGACGGCTACCACGACGACAACGTATACTACAACAACCCGCCCGAGTACCTGCCCGGGGCCTACAACGAGCATTTCCAGTGGATGAACATCATTCTGGGCACTGCCGAGCATGACTTCTGCAAGGAATCCAACTTCCAGATGGCCCGCCTGCTCAGCGAAAAAGGCATTCATTATACCCTGGATGTGAAGCCGTTCGGCAACCACGACTGGCCCGTATGGCGCGAAATGTTCCCCCAATACCTCGCCACCATCGGCTAAGCCGCTTCCTAATCCGTACCCCCTACTGCCCCACAAACACCTCTTTACCCATGAAAAAAATTGGCATCCTCTTCGGACAAGAAAATACTTTCCCCCAGGCCTTCGTCGACCGCGTGAATGAGAAAGCCGTGGACGGCATTACGGCCGAGTTTGTGAACATTGAGCAAGTGGAGCAGGCCGTGCCCTGCGGCTACGACGTCATCATCGACCGGATTTCGCAGGACGTTCCATTCTACCGCGCCTACCTGAAAAACGCCGCCCTGACCGGCACGGCCGTTATCAACAACGCCTTCTGGTGGAGCGCCGACGAAAAGTTTTTCAACAACGCCCTGGCCGTGCAGCTGGGCGTGCCAGTACCCAAAACGCTGCTGCTGCCCAGCAAGGCCCGCCCCGACGACACCTCCGAAAATTCGTTTCGCAACTTGTCCATGTTCAACTGGGAGCGGGCGTTCGAGCGCATTGGCTTCCCGGCTTTTATGAAGCCTCATTCCGGCGGCGGCTGGAAAAGCGTGTATAAAGTAGACAACCCCGAGGAAGCCTGGCGCGCCTACGATGAAACCGGCCAGCTGGTGATGCTCTACCAGGAAGCCATTGAGTTTGACGACTACTTCCGGTGCTACTGCCTGGGCGGCAAGCATGTGCTCATTATGCCCTACGAGCCGCGCAACGCGCCCCACCAGCGCTACCAAACCACGATGAAAACCCAGGGCGAAGCCGGCCAGCAGCTCCTCGATACCATTAAGGACTACACCCTGCGGCTGTGCCAGGGCCTGGGCTACGACTTCAACACGGTGGAATTTGCCGTGCGCGACGGGGTGCCCATAGCCATCGACTTCGGCAACCCCGCCCCCGATGCCGATGTAAACTCCGTTGGTGCTGAAAACTTTGAGTGGGTGGTAGAGCACGCGGCCCAGCTGGCCATTGAGCGCGCCCAGGCCAACCAGGCCGGTAAAACCAACCTCACCTGGGGCAGCTTTGTGCACGATTCGGTGGGTGCTTTCCCAAAGAAATCCGCCAGCAAAGCCGACATGCCGGTAGGCAGCGCCGTGAACGAAACCAACGACCTGGGTGCCACCGGCGCCCCCAAGCCCGCCGCCAAAAAAGTCGCGCCAAAAAAAGCAGCCAGCGCTCCCCGGCCCGAGCCGCCCATCGGCGAAGTACCCGTAAAAGCCCCGGCCGCTAAGAAAGCCGCCACGCCCAAAGCGCCGGCCGCCAAAAAAGCTGCACCCACGAAGGCCAAATAGCCTTTTTAAGCATCGCCGTACCTATCTGCGTCATCCCGACGTGATGGGTACGGCGGCGCTTATCCTTTTCGATTTTATTCGTCCCGTCCATGCCAACTCCCGTGTTTACCCTCGGCATCGAGGAAGAATTTCAGACCATCGACCCGGAAACCCGGGAGCTTCGCTCACACCTCTCGCAAATCGTTGAAAACGGCAAAATCACGCTCCATGAGCAAGTGAAGGCCGAAATGCACGAGTCTGTGGTGGAAGTGGGCACCAATATCTGCCAGAATATCGGCGAGGCGCGCACCGAGGTGCTGCATTTGCGCCGCCAGGTAATTGAGCTAGCCGACCGGCAGGGCCTGAAAATCGGGGCGGCCGGCACGCACCCATTTTCGCGCTGGCAGGACCAGCCCATCACGCCCGATGTGCGCTACGACAAAATTGTGGAGGAATTGCAGGAAGCTGCGCGCTCCAATCTCGTTTTTGGCATGCACGTCCACGTCGGCATCGAAAACAGGGAAATGGGCGTGTACATGATGAATACGCTGCGGTATTTCCTGCCGCACCTGTTTGCACTCAGCACCAACTCTCCTTTCTGGGAAGGCCGCGAAACTGGTTATAAATCATTCAGAACCAAAGTTTTCGAACGTTTTCCGCGCACGGGTATCCCGGGCTTTTTCCACAGCGCCAGCGACTACGACGAGTTTATCGCGCTGCTGATAAAAACTGGCTGCATCGACAACGGTAAGAAAATATGGTGGGACGTGCGCCTGCACCCCTTCTTCGACACCATCGAGTACCGCATCTGCGACATGATGATGCGCGCCGATGAAACCATCGCCGTAGCCGCTATTATGCAGGCGCTGGTAGCCAAAATCTATAAGCTCAAAACCCAGAACCTGAATTTTCGCGTTTACCGGAGCGCCCTTATCAAGGAAAATAAGTGGCGCGCCGCCCGCTATGGCCTCGATGGCAACATGATTGATTTCGGCATTCAGGAGGAGGTGCCTACCCGCAAGCTTATTTTGGAGCTACTCGACTTCATCGACGATGTGGTGGACGACCTCGGGAGCCGCCACGAAGTAGAATACGTGCTGAAAATGATGGAAATGGGCACCGGCGCCGACCGTCAGCTCAAGGTTTTCCGCGAAACCGGCGACCTAACCAAGGTAGTCGACTATATTCTGGCCGAAACCACATTCGGCCTGTAGCGGAATTATCTTTGCCTTCGCAACGCCAGCCTCCCGGTTGGCGTTATTTATTTTACGCCTGGCTCCGGCTTGGCTTTTTTCTATTTTTTGGCCATAACAGCCTATTCATCAAATAATATATGAAAGCTATTCGCATTGCTATTTTAGATATGTATGACAACGCGCGCAACGAAGGAATGCGCTGCATCCGGCAGCTACTGGCCCGTAGCGCGGAAGAAAACGGGGCCCGGTTTCGCGTCGACACCTTTAATGTACGGGCCGAAAATGAGCTGCCTGGCCTGGATTACGACATTTACGTTTCGAGCGGTGGCCCCGGTAGTCCACTCCCCTCCGGTGAGCTGTGGGAACCCCGTTATTTTCGATTAATTGACGCGATACTTGCTCACAATAAAACCAGTGAGCAGAAGAAACACTTATTACTGATTTGCCACTCGTTTCAGCTGGTGAGCCGCCACCTGGGCGTGGGCACCATTAGCCGGCGCAAATCAACCTCGTTTGGCGTGCTGCCGGTGCATTTCACCCCGGCCGGCAAGGCAGAGCCTACCCTACGCGGATTAGCCGACCCATTTTACGTGGTCGATTCGCGCGATTATCAATTGGCAGACCTTAATACGCGACGCATCGAGGAATTAGGAGCCAAAATTTTGTGCTTAGAAAAAGAGCGCCCCCATGTGCCGCTGGCCCGCGCCGTAATGGCCATTCGCTTCACGCCGGAAGTACTAGGCACCCAGTTCCACCCCGAGGCCGATGGCGAGGGCATGCTGCGCTACATGCTCACTGATGAGCGCAAACACCAGGTAATCACCACATACGGCGAAGCCAAATACCACGAAATGGTGCGCCTGCTGGCCGACCCGGACACGATTGAATACACCGAGTCCATCATCCTGCCTACTTTTTTACGGCGCGCGTTAGCTCAGCTAGGCCAACTCACTGCCGCTTAACTCCTGCCTGTATTCAGCCGCTCCCTGCCTTATGATTCCTGAGTACCGCCACCGCTACAACGCCGCTTTCACCCCCGCGAAATACCAGGAAATGCTGGCCGATATCGACCAGAAATTTCCCGGGCAATTAGAATTTCGGGTGGCCGAAACACCGGTATTTATCCCGGCTGATTTGCGTGATAAATTAATTGCGGCCGGCAGCTCAATTATTGATGTTATTCAGCAGGGTAATTTCAAAGAATTAACTGAAGCGGCTATTCCAGCACACCAGCGCGTGCCCGGCAACGAAGGCCGGCCGGATTTTTTAACGTTTGATTTTGCCGTGTGCCGAAATGCAAACGGCGAGCTGGAACCCCAGCTTATCGAGATGCAGGGCTTTCCTTCTCTCTATGCCTTTCAGTCATGGTTACCAGGCATTTTTGAGCGGCATTTCCCTATTCCCAGCTCCGTTTCGGCTTTTATAAATTCTCCGAATGCAGTAGATTACCGGGAAGAGATGCGGCGCTTTTTACTGGGTGATGAAGCGCCGGAAAACGTCATTCTACTGGAAATATATCCGGACACACAAAAAACCCGAATTGACTTTATTTTGACGAAAGAATTCTGGGGAATTAATATCGTTTGTCTCACCAAAATTCGTAAAAATGGTCGTCAATTATTCTATGAAAAAGATGGCCGACAAATTCCAATTAAGCGTATTTACAACCGCGTTATTTTTGACGAGTTAGCGCGGTACCCGGATTTACCCGGCGAGTTTCACCTCACCGATGAGGTGGACGTAACCTGGGTGGGCCATCCCAACTGGTTTTTTCGCGTGAGCAAACACACGCTGCCGCTGCTCAGCGGGCCGTTTGTGCCGCCCAGCTATTACCTGCACGAATTAACTGCTTATCCGGAAGACCTGGAAAACTACGTGCTCAAGCCACTCTTTTCTTTTGCGGGAGCCGGCGTGCGGCTGCACGTCACGGCCGCCGACCTGGATGCCATCACGAACAAGGAAAACTATTTATTGCAGCGCAAAGTGCAATACGAGCCCGCAGTACAATCACCTGACGGCCTGGTGAAAAGCGAAATTCGCTTGCTTTATATCTGGCACCCTGACCAGGCACGGCCGACACTACTTTGTGGCCTGAGCCGCCTGAGCCGGGGCGAGATGATTGGCGTCGATTTCAATAAGAACAAGGATTGGGTAGGCGGCACTACGCCCCTGTTTGAGCGCTAGGAACACAGGTGTGGGGGGAAGCCGGCGAAAAAAACGAGGGGCCATTGCGCGTAAAGCCCGCCCAAAACCCCTTCACCCGCATTGCTATGCCCATGTCTCCGCTGGCCGAAAAAGGCCTCAAAATTTCTAAAAATGCACTTTTCAACGTCTTCATTGTTCGCGCGACCAAGCTCCTGGGTAAGCCGTTCAAGGTAGTTACCATCCTGAATGAAACGGCTGACAAGCTGGCCAGTAAGAATAATAAGGACAACAAGTTCAAGCAGCTGTTCGACGTGGCCCTGACGCTGGTGCGGCTGGTGCGCGCCTTCATCAGCGGTGAGTACCGGGACATTTCTACCAACACCGTTATTTCGGGCCTGGCCGTGCTGCTTTATGTGCTGTCGCCCATCGACTTAGTTCCCGATTTCATTCCGGTTATCGGCTTTCTTGATGATTTGAGCCTGATAAGCTGGTTTTTAGGTAAGTTTCAGGGCGAAATCACCCGTTTCCGCGAGTGGGAGCAAACCGGGCACCGCGCCGCCGTTGCCACCACTGGCCCCGATGAAGCCGCCGAGCCTGCCCAGGGCGACCAGACCCAGGCCAGCGTAGCCGAGCTCGGGCATTCGTAAATTACGCGTTGCTATTGGAACCTCAGCTTCGGCTGGGGCTTTTTTTGTTGCTCCGCTCACCAAGCCGACTGTTTTTACTGCTGCCCACCCCAGCCAGATTCCGGCCGCCCGCTTCTCTTTATTTTTGGCGAGACTCGCCCTCCGCCACTGTGTCGTTTCGCTTGTTTGTATGCCAACTTTCGTTGTTTCCCTCCGCCTGCCAGATGTTTTTAACGAGGAGTTTATTGCCGTTATTCTGCGCCACCGCGATTTCATTAATCGGCTGCTGAACGAGAAAATTGTGGAATCCTACGCCATTAGCAGCGACCGGAGTCGGGGCTGGGTCACCATGAACGGAGCTGATGCCGCCGCTGTTCAGGCCCTTGTCGAACAGTTTCCACTCTATCGTTTTCTGCGTGGCGTGGAAATTGATGAGTTGTTTATCTTCGACAGCGCGGCCTCGCGCTTTCCCCATATCAATCTCAATTAATTCCCGGCTTTTGCTCCGCAATTCTGGGGCAGCCGGCCGCTAACGCTAACCCTTTTTATGCCCGCTTTTTCCATCACTGCTTCTACTGCGCTGCGCTTTGCTATTCCGGGAGGCCTGTTGGCTTTAATGGCCGCCACCGCTCCCACCGACGCGCCCGCCATCACTACGGAGCAGCTTGCCACGCGCATGAACTCGGCCATCGAAAGCCTGAAATACCTGCGCTGCACCGTGAAGGCGCAGGAGCGCATAGACGGCAGCATCCACCAGGCGCGCAGCATCATGAAGCTGACTTACAACCCCTTGCGCATTTACATTAAAAATCAAAAGGGTGTCGAAGTGCTTTGGCTGGCGGGCCAGAACGGGGGCGATGCCTGGGTAAACCCGGCATCTTTCCCCTACGTCACCCTCAGCCTGGACCCCAATGGCAAGCTCATGCGCGGTGCCCAGCACCACACGGCATTGCAGGCTGGTTTCGGCACTATTTCGGACTTGCTGCGCTCCACCGCCCTGCGCCAGGATAATTCCTACAGCCGCTCGTTCCGCTACGTAGGCGACACTACGCTGCAGGGCCGTACCAACCACGTGCTTCGCTCCGACTACCCGCAATACCGTTATGTGAGCTACAAAGCCGGCAAGAACGAAACCATTGGCACTGTCGCCGAGCGGTTTAGCTGCGGCGAGTTCCGCGTCATCGAGCGCAACGGCCTGAGCATCGGCGATAAAATCCCCGAAGGCAAAGTGCTGCAAGTGCCTAATTCCTACGGCCGCCGCACCACGCTCTGCGTCGACCCTAAAACGTTCCTCCCCACCATGGTGCAGGTGAATGACGAAAAAGGCTTGTTTGAGAAGTTTGAATTCTCCGATGTAATCCCCAATCAGCCCATTCCACTGGATGAATTCAGCAAAGATTACAAAGGCTACAAACTATAGACCACGGATGAGCACGGATTTTAGCGGATTTCACAAATTTTGTGGACGGCGTTGGATTCTTAAGGAAAAGGGAAAAGGCTTGCCAGTAGGCAAGCCTTTTCCCTTTTATGCCAGCCAATTATGCCAGCCTATAACGAACTATGAGTACGTCCACAAAATTCGTGAAATCCGCTGAAATCCGCGTAATCCGTGATTTAGCGGCGCATGGTTTTTTCGATGGTATCCCACATATCGGGCGTCAGCATTTCGAGCTTATTGAATTCGCCCGCACCGTTCAGCCACTCGCCGCCGTCGATGGTCACCACTTCGCCATTCACATAGGCCGAGAAATCCGACACTAAGTAGGCCGCCAGGTTGGCCAGCTCCTGGTACTGGCCCACGCGCTTGAGCGGTACGCTGGCGGCAGGGTCCAGCTTACTGGCCAGCGGCTCGGGGAAAAGGCGGCTCCAGGCACCCTCCGTCGGGAATGGGCCGGGCGCAATGGCGTTGGAGCGAATGCCGTACTTGGCCCATTCGACTGCTAATGAGCGCGTCATGGCCAGCACGCCGGCCTTGGCCGTAGCCGAGGGCACCACAAAGGCCGAACCTACCGAGGCATAGGTAGTCACGATATTGAGGATGGTGCCGGGCTTCTTATCAGCAATCCAACGCTTGCCCACGGCCAGCGTGCAGTTGTAGGAGCCGCGCAGCACAATGTCCACAATCACATCGAACGCCTTGTGGCTCAGGCGCTCGGTGGGGCTGATGAAATTGCCAGCCGCGTTGTTCAGCAGCACATCTACACCGCCAAATTCCTGAATGGTACGCGCCAGCATGGCTTCCACTTCGTCGTACTTGCGCACGTCGCAGGCAATGGCCAGCACCTTGCCCCCGGTTTGCTGGCGAAGCTCGTCGGCCGTTTTTTCCAGCACGTCCAGCTTGCGGCTGGTAATGGTGACGTTGGCCCCCAGCTGGAGGAAATAGGTGGTCATGGCCCGGCCCAGGCCAGTGCCGCCGCCAGTTACGATGATGGTTTTGCCAGCCAGGGCGTTATCGCGCAGCATGGGCTGGGTGTAGGGTGCATCCATTCGAGTGAAAGTCAATAAGAGTGGGAATGCGGGTCGGTCCGCCGCCCGAAGGTACTAAGCTGCTGGTGCGAATATTAACCAAGCTCGGCTCAGGAGCCAGAATATTTATTTTCATTGCCGAATATAGTGTTTCGCATTTTTTTCCCACCTTCGCAGCTTGAAGGCATTAAAAGGCACTGACACTGCATGACTAGTTCCAATTCCTGGGGCTCCACTAGCCCGGCTTCGGGAGCGGGGCTCCCTACAGTATTAGTGCTGGGCTGCGGCTGGCTGGGCATGGCCCTGGCCCGGCAGCTGGCGACCTCGGGCCACCCCGTGCTTGGCACCACCACCACCCCCGACACCCTGCCGCTGATGGCTGCCGCCGGCATAGAAGGCCATTTGCTGCGGCTTGGGTCTGATTTTGGCGCGCCAACCGAAGCCCTCCTGCACCGCCTGCTCAGCGCTGCCGATGTGCTGGTGCTGAACGTGCCGCCCCGCGCCGCCGCTGCCGGGGCCTACCCCACCCTACTACGACCCATTCACCGAGCCGTGGCCGCCGCCGGCACGCCGCACGTATTATTTGTAAGCTCGACGGGCGTGTATCCAAACGAGCCCCGCCTCATGCGCGAAGCCGATGCCATCAGCACTCGCGACGCGGCTTCGGATGTGTTGCGGGCCGAAGGTCATTTCGTGCCGCGCTACAGCCAGTGGAAAAGCACCGTGGTGCGGCTGGGTGGCCTTATTGGTCCGGAGCGTGCCCCCGGCCGCTTCCTGGCGGGCCGCCAGGACCTCGAACAAGGCAATGCGCCCGTCAACCTCGTGCACCTGACTGATGTAGTGGGCGTGCTGTCCTGCATCATCGAGCGTGGGACCTGGGGCCACACCTTCAACGTGTGCGCCGACCAGCACCCGCGCCGGCGCGACTTCTACCCCGCTGCCGCACAGTTTCTTAACCTGGCCGCACCAACCTTCAAGGACGAGCAGGGCGTGAGCGGCAAAACCATTGACAGCAGTCTGGTGCGCAGCATCGTGCCCTACCAGTTCAAGCACGATGATGTGCTGGCGGCGCTGGCGTACTGCTAGATTTGGTATAGCATTAGCTTGTGCGGCGGTGGACGTTCCGGCGTGTAGCACAAGCTAACGCTTAATGCTACACGCCGGCCGTACCTTTGTCCCGTGAAAAAAGATGCTGCCCAACCCCTCGTGGCCGTACTCGGCGGCGGAGCGGCCGGCTTTTTTGGTGCCATTGCCTGCGCCGAAGCCAACCCTGACATAGCTGTCATTTTATTGGAAAAGACGGGGAAGCTCCTCGCCAAAGTGCGTGTTTCGGGCGGTGGCCGCTGCAACGTGACCCACGCCTGCGACACGCCCGCGCAGCTGGTGGCGCACTACCCGCGCGGCAGCAGACAGCTCAAGGCTGCCTTTCAGCAATTTGGCGTGGCCGAAACCATCGCCTGGTTTGCCAAACGCGGCGTGGCGCTGAAAACGGAAGCCGACGGCCGCATGTTCCCCACCACCGATTCGAGCGAAACCATTGCCCGCGCCCTGGAGGAGGCTGCCCGCCAGGCCGGCGTCCGCATCGTGACCAATGCCAGCGTCGATGAAATACTGCCCTTGGCGCAGGGTGGTTTCAACCTGAAAATCAGCGGTTCGGGTACTGCGCAGCTGGGCGCATCGTTGCAGGTTTCGCAGCTGCTCATCGCCACCGGGGGCAACCCCAAATCGGCTAACTACGACTGGCTGCGCGCCCTCGGCCATCACATTGCCGCGCCGGTGCCCTCGCTATTCACCTTCAACGTGCCCAATTCGCCCCTGAGCGAGCTGATGGGTGTGAGCGTGCCCCAAGCCCGCGTGGTGCTGGCCGGCGAAAAGCTCCAGTACGAAGGCCCACTGCTGGTCACGCACTGGGGCGTGAGCGGTCCGGCCGTGCTCAAGCTCTCGGCTTGGGGTGCGCGCCGCCTCAGCGAGCTTGGCTACGTGGGCACCGCCCTTATCAACTGGATACCAGCCTTTAGCGAAGAAACTCTGCGCCCCTGGCTGCAACAGTTCCGGCAGGACAATGGCCGGAAAATAGTAGCCAGCAACCCGCAATTCGGCCTGCCGCAGCGCCTATGGCGCAACCTGACCGAGCAAGCCGGCATCACCTCCGAAATTCGCTGGAGCGACCTGCCCGCCAAGGCCCAGAACCGTCTGCTTGAATTATTGCTCCGAATGCCGCTGGCCGTGCGCGGCAAAACCACTTATAAAGAGGAATTTGTGACCTGCGGCGGCATCGTGCTCGATGAAGTCGACCTAAAAACCATGCAGAGCCGCCGCGTACCCGGCCTATATTTTGCCGGCGAGGTACTCGATATTGATGGCATTACCGGCGGCTTCAACTTTCAGGCGGCCTGGACTACTGGCTTTTTAGCCGGACGAGCTATGGCCAAACCGTTGGCCGTGGTAGTGTAACCTTACGAGCGGGCAGGCAGTAAAGATATTCATAATCTTTCACCTCAAATTCACCTTTCCTCATGGAAGCCAAAGCCACCCAAGCCCTGCTCAACGAATTGGTTGAAACCCTCAAAGACGGTCAGAAAGGCTACGCCGAAGCCATGGTCGATGTGCAAGACGCCGACCTGAAGGACACGTTCAAGCATTTTGCCGCCCAGCGCTCGAGCTACCTTAATGAAATTGAGGACCAAATGTTCAAGCTGGACCTCAAGCCCGACACCAATGAAGGTGCCCAGGGCTCCATCACCGGTGCCGTGCACCGCGCCTGGATTGACCTGAAATCGGCCGTAACCGGCAAAGACCGTCACAGCATTCTCGTCGAGTGCGAGCGCGGCGAAGACTACGCCAAGAAAGCTTACCAAACCGCGCTGAAGGCCGATGGCCTACCAGCTACCCTGAAATCGGTCATCGAAAAGCAGTACCAGGGTGTGGTTGAAGGCCACGACAAAATAAAAGCCCTGCGTGATGCGTCGAAATAAGGACCGCAGATTTTAACGGATTGGACGGATAAGAACGGATTCAAATTATTCTTTTCAAAAGGTCCTTATAATTGCTCCGAATAAATGAAAAAAGGCCCCTCGAATAATCGAGGGGCCTTTTTTATAGCACTGACGTTAACAATACAGGTATCCTAACTATCACCAACAAACAATAAACATATAACGAACAACTACCTAAACTGGTGGATATCGGCCGGGTTGCAATAACCCGACCGAATCCGTACTTGTCCGACTGATTCTTTAGAATCTGCAGTCTTTATTCGTCGAAGCTCTCGTTGCGGGGAGTACGGGGTGCCGGACGGGTATCATACTCGCGGGGCGTACCGTAGCTCGGCTTGTTGCCATAGCTGGGCTTGTCGCCGTAGCTGGCTTTGTTGCCGTAGGCCGGCTTGTTACCGTAGCTGCTGCCGCCTTCGCGACGCTCGCCACCGCCGTAGCTGGGCTTGTTGCCGTAGCCGCTGCCACCGTCGCGGTTGCCTTTGTAGCCACCACCGTAGCCGCTGCCACCTTCGCGACGCTCGCCACCGCCGAAGCTGCCACCACCACGGTTACCGCCTTTGTAGCCGCCGCCGTAGCCGCTGCCACCCTCACGACGCTCACCGCCGTTGAAGGGACGACGCTCGCGGTCGCCGCCGAAGCCGCCGGGACCACCCGTGCCGCCCGTGCGGTTGAAACCTTCCTCTTTAGCGGCGCCTTCCTGCACGGGAGTAGCGATGCTGAAGCTAACCGGAGTGCCCTGGATGCTGGTGCGGCCCAGTTTACCCACAATCTCATCGGCGTATTCCGACGGTACTTCCACGAAGCTGAACTTGTCGTAGAGGGCGATATCGCCTACTTTGGCACCGGTCAGGTTGCTCGATTCCGAAATCAGGTCCACGATGTCGCGGGGGTGAATCCGGTCTTTCTTGCCCATCGTCACGAACAGGCGGGTGTAGCCGGGGCGCGCCTGGCCGGCGGCCTTGCTGGCGTCGAGGCTCTGCTGAGCACTCTTATCCTCCTTCATGGTCATTTTCAGCAGCGCGGCGGCGATGTCGAGCGAAGTGATTTCCTCGCTCTGGTCGAGCAGACGCTGCACGCGGCCCACGTACTTCTCCAGGTTACCTTTCTCCACGATTTCCTTAATCTGGTTCAGGAACAGCGTGGTTTTCACTTCCGAAACATCGGCAAACGACGGCACCTGCGCCAACTTGATGTCGGCCTTGGTGAAGCGCATGATGTCGCGCAGCTTGTAAATGTCGCGGCCGCTCACGAACGTGAAGGCTTTGCCCGACTTGCCAGCGCGGCCCGTGCGGCCAATGCGGTGTACGTAATATTCTTCGTCGGCCGGCAGGTCGTAGTTGAATACGGCTTCCACGTTATCTACGTCGATGCCGCGGGCGGCTACGTCGGTCGCAACCAGCACTTCGATGGTCGACTTGCGGAATTTATCGAGCGTGTTCTGGCGCTGCTGCTGGCCCATGTCGCCGTGCAGACCTTCGGCGAAGTAGCCTTTGGCTTGCAGGTCGGCCACAATTTCGTCCACCATCCGCTTCGTGTTAGCGAAAACGATGGTCGACTTCAGGTTGTACATGTCGAGGATGCGGGTCAGGACGTCCTTTTTCTGGGGACCGCGCACCTCGAAGTAGCTCTGCTCGATGTTGGTCACCGTCATCGTCTTATGGTTCACCTTCACTACCTGCGGGTCGCGCTGGTACTTCTTGGTGAGCTCCATGATGGGCTTGCTCATCGTGGCCGAGAAGAACACCGTCTGGCGCTCCTTGGGCATCTTGCTCAGGATGAACTCGATGTCGTCTCGGAAGCCCATGTCGAGCATTTCGTCGGCTTCATCCAGAATGATTTTGGTAGTGTTTTCCAGCTTCAGGGTGCCACGCTCGATGTGGTCCATGATGCGACCGGGCGTACCGATAACAATCTGTACACCACGCTCCAGGGCGCGGAGCTGACGGTCGTAAGGGCTGCCGCCGTAGATGGGCACCACCATCAGGCCACGCTTATACTTGCCCAGCTTCTGGATTTCGCCCGAAACCTGCACCGCGAGTTCGCGGGTGGGGCAGAGCACCAATACCTGCACGTCTTTGCTCTCGGTATCGATATTATCGATGGCGGGAATGGAGAAGGCAGCGGTTTTGCCGGTACCCGTCTGGGCCTGGCCGATAACGTCTTTGCCAGCGAGCAGCACGGGAATAGCAGCGGCCTGAATGGCCGAAGCTTCCTCGTAGCCCATCTCGGTGATGGCGCGTTGTACTTCCTCAGAGAGGTTCAGTTCGTCAAAGCGAACTACAATTTTTTCAGCTTCCATGATTGGAGTTGATAAGGGGGGGAAAAAGAGACTCAGCTCTGAAAACAGCCGTACTCAGCGACGTTTCCCCTCCTTCTACCTTGTCACAATCAGGCGGGAAAAAACAACCAAAAAACTACGCGGCCAATGCGTTAGCGCCTCTCTCGGGCTTGCGCGGACTTGGGCCGTCCTCAAATGCGGGTGCAAAGGTAGGATTTATTTTTTGGAAAAGCTAGACAATAGCTGAAATGAATTTTAGAACCCCTGTTGGAACGTCATGCTGAGCGTAGCCAAAGCATCTCGCGTGCCGCCACTAATCCTTTTAACGATTGAGTCACTACCACACGCGAGATGCTTCGGCTACGCTCAGCATGACGTTCTGGATTTGTTCAATGTCACCAAACGGGCATAAAAAAAGCCCGCCAGGAGGCGGGCTTTCTTATTAAGAACAAAGCTAGGACAGGACTAAACCAGCGTCACTTTCACAGCGTTCGGGCCTTTTTTGCCCTGAGCCACTTCGAATTGAACTTTGTCATTTTCGCGAATCGAGCTTACTTGCAAGTCGCTGATGTGTACGAAAATGTCATCGCCAGTTTCGTCGTTTTTGATGAAACCAAAGCCTTTGGTCTCATTAAAGAATTTTACCGTTCCGGTGGGCATGGTGGTTGTGTTGTGGGTTTCCCTAAGCTTTTGGGCCACCGTGGCTTGGTTTCTTAGGTTGCATCAAAGATAGGCATAATTTCCAAATGACCAAGTCCATAGGTATTTTTTTTCAATGAATGTCGACCTTTGCGCGCTCCCCTATATACATACAGTATGCCCGACGCGCCCGCCCACGCTTTTTCGCACGATTTTCAAGTTCCGACCAGTGCCATTGATGCGCTGGGCCACGCCAATAATGTCGAATACGTGCGCTGGGTACAGGATGTGGCCGGCGCGCACTGGCTGAGCATTTGCCCCGCCGAGCTGCACGACCAGATTATTTGGGTAGTGCGCGAACATCGCATCCGCTACCTGCAATCGGCCTTCGCGGGCGAGACGCTGCGGGCCAGCACCTGGGTGGGCGAAACCAGCGGGGCCACGTCGCTGCGCTACACCCGCCTCACCCGCGCCGCCGATGGCGTGCTGCTGTGCGAGGCGGAAACGACTTGGGTACTACTCGACCCCAAGAGCGGCAGGCCAGTACGTGTAACGGCAGAGATGGTGAGTTGGCTGACCGTTTCGACAAATCCTTAACTGCTCTCCCACGGGTCACTGAAATCTTTCCAGTTACTCCAATTTGCCTTGAGTGAGTCTGTGATTATTGGTCCAATGAACATGACCGTATTTTCATGAGAAAAGTAGATTGCCCATTCTCCTTTCTCATCGAAATATATTTTCTCAATCCCAGAATATTCTTCTAATTCATTAATATTGATTTTTTCATCCTCTTCAGTTTCAGTGATGACATTCAATCTATCGAATCCAAGTTGGGTTATTAATGCAACAAGCTTTTCGATACCGAATTTTTCAAGGAAAACGTCCTCTTCGAAATATTCCGAATTAAGCGGCTTAGGGTCGTGCAGTGGATACCAATAGAAATGCTCAAACCCCAAGTTATTACGCAGCATTTCTCTACCCTGAACATTCTTGGAATATTTCTTATCATCAGCAAACAGCCCGAAAATCGACATATTTAGTTTGATTTTGTACAGTTCAATTCACAACGTGCTTTCTTAATGCCTCCCTCCTTCCGCATCTACTCCTCTTCGGCCGGCTCCGGCAAGACGTACCAATTAACGAAAGAATACCTGCTGCTGGCGCTGGGGGCCGACGACCCGGCGTATTTCAAGCGGGTGCTGGCCATTACGTTTACCAACGATGCGGCGGGGGAAATGAAGCACCGCATTGTGGATGCGCTGCGGGATTTTGCCTACCCCAGGGAGGGCAAAACAGATACGCTGCTGGCCGACATTGCGGCCGAACTGAAGCTGCCGGCGGCGGAGGTGCGGCGGCGGGCGGCAGCCACGTTCCGGCTGGTGCTGTACCACTATGCCGATTTTGGGGTGAGCACGATTGACTCGTTTGTGCAGCGGATTGTGACGGCGTTTACCCGGGAGCTGGGCTTGCCGGCCACGTTTGAGGTAGAGCTGGATACGGACAGCGTGCTGCAAAGCGCGGTGGCCGCGCTGCTGGACAAGGTGAACCGCGACCCGAACAGCAAGCTACTGTCGCAGACGCTGGCGGAATATGCGCTGGGGCAGGCCGAGGAGGGCAAAAGCTGGAGCCGCCTGCCCGAGGAGCTGGCGGGGTTTGGCCGGGTGCTATTTAATGAGACGGTGCAGGAGGCGGTGGCGCAACTGGACAAGCTGAGCCTAGCCGATTTCCGGCGGCTGGACAAGGAAATCCGGACGCGGCGGGGGGAGATTGAGGCGGCATTTGCGCAGACGCAGGAGGTGGGCGCGGCAATTCTGGAGCAGGCCGATGTGAGCGTGGATGACCTTTATTACGGCAAAAGCGGCATCGGCCAGTACGTGCAGAAGGGCGTGGCGCTGCTGCAGGCCGACGCGGGGCCGAACAGCTACGTGCGCAAAACGCTGGCCGAGGATAAATGGCACGGCGGGAAAATTAAATCGCCCGCCGACAAAGCCCGCGTAGATGCGGTGCGCGAGCCGCTGACGGCGCTGGTAACCACGCTGGACAAAATGCGGGCCGAATACCTGCCGAATTACACGTTGCTGGCAGCAATGCAGCCGTATTTATTTCACGCTTCGCTGCTGAGTGAATTAAATAAAATAGTGGAACAAATCAGCCGCGAGCGCAACGTGGTGTTGATTTCGGAATTTAACCGGCGCATTGCCAGCATTGTGCTAACGGAACCGGTGCCATTTTTATACGAGCGGCTGGGCGAGAAATACGAGCATATTCTGATTGACGAGTTTCAGGATACGTCGGTCTTGCAATGGAATAACCTGCTGCCGCTGGTGGAAAATACACTGGCGAATGGGCACAGCAGCCTGGCGGTAGGCGATGCCAAGCAGGCTATTTACCGCTGGCGTGGGGGCGAGATGGAGCAGATTCTGCGGTTGCATCAGGGCAACACGGAGGCGCTGGCGGCGCGGGCCCGGGAACCGGAGATGCGCGAGCTGCTGCGGGGGCGGTATGCGTCTTTCGCGGGCAAGCTAGATGCGAAGGCCTTGCAGGTAAATTACCGGTCGGCGCGGGAGATTATTGCGTTTAACAACTCGTTTTTTGAGGCGGTAAGCGCGCGGCACGAGGCGCTGGGGCTGGTGACGGGGATTTATGATGCGCATTTTGGGCAGGAGGCGCCCGGAGCCGCGCCCACGTCAACCTCACCCCCTGACCCCCTCTCCAAAAAAGAGGGGGCACCGGCTCGTGAGGACGATTCCGCTGGAAGCATTTCCGGTGCCCCCTCTCTTTTGGAGAGGGGGTCAGGGGGTGAGGTTCCGGCGGGGGGCGTGAGCGGGCATGTGGAGCTATTATTCACCCAAAAGGACGCCCCGGCCCTCATCTATGACCCGAGCACCGGCATCTATACCACCTCGCCCCTCCCCGGCCACGCCCCGGAGGCGCTGCTGGGCTACGACGAAAGCACCTGCTACCTCACCCTGCAGTTGGTGGAACAGGTCCTGCGCGACGGGTATGAGCTCCAGGATATATCGGTACTGTGCCGCACGCGCTACGCCAGTAAAATTATTGCCAAGTTCCTGAAAGAGCGGGGCTATGCCATTATTTCGGCCGATTCGCTGGCGCTGGAATTTGCGGAGGTGGTGAACCTGCTGGTGAGTATTTTGCGGGTGCTGCATCAGCCGGCCGACACGCTGGCGCGGGCCGAAGCCCTGCTGCTGGTGGATAAGGTGGTGCGCGGGCTGGCCCCCACGCCGGCGCGCGCCCGGCACATTGCCACGGTGGCGAATGCGGCGGGCGGCACGTCGTTTTTTGATGAGCTGCGCGAGCTGGGCTACGATGTGAACGAGAAGGAAACCGGCAACCTCGGCCTCTATGAGCTTGCCGAGCGGCTGCTGAACTTGTTCGGGCTGCTGGGGCGGAATGGGGAGAGCGAGTACCTGTTCCGCTTCCTGGATTTGACGCTGGAATACAGCCTGAAATTCGGCAACAATTTGGGCAATTTCCTCACGCACTGGGAGGAACGCAAGGGGCGAGTTAGCATCAACGCGCCGGGCGGGCGGGCGGCTATTACCATCACCACGGTGCACAAAGCCAAGGGCCTGGCGTATGGGGTGGTGATTGTGCCGTTTGCCGACTGGAGCCTGGAGCCGCACCGGGGCACCCTGCTCTGGGGCCATCTCGAAACCGACCAAAAGCCGCTGGAAAATATGCCCGAAGTAGCAGTGGTGCGCCTAAGCCAGACCATGCAGCAAACAGCTCTGGGAACGCAGTACGACGAGGAGCGCGAAAAAACCTTTCTCGAAGGGCTAAATACGCTGTACGTGGCCCTCACCCGGCCGCGCCACCGCCTCTACATCATCAGCAAAAAACCTGAGGACAAGAAAAGCGCCAAGACGACGGAAGAAACCGACGCAGCGGCCCCCATGGCCGCCGCCCGCACCGTGGCCGACCTGCTGCATGGCTACCTGCTGGGCCGGGGCGAATGGCAAGATGAGCAAGTATCCTTTGTAGTATCACAAGGCACCCCAGCCATCCAAAAACCTAATAGCAAACAACTAACAACTAACAATTACAACTTAACGAACCTCGCCGCCGCGCCCTGGGAAGACCGCCTGAAGCTGCGCCGCCACGCCACCACGCTCTTCGATTTTGACGAACAAAAGGCCCAGGGCGAGTGGGACCGCAAGCTGCACTTTGCCCTGCGCCGCCTGCTCACGGCGGCCGATGTGGACCGGGTAGCCGGCCAGCTCGTGGCCGAAGGCATCCTGAGCGCCAAAGAGCGGCCCGCGCTGGTGGCTAGTCTGGAACGGCTGGTGACTGACCCACGCCTGGCCCCCTACTTCGCCCCGCACCTGAGCGTGGAAACGGAGCGCGAAATCCTGGTGGGCGGCGTGAAGCTGCGCGACTACAAGCCCGACCGCGTGGTGCTCGAACCCTCCCTCGAAGCCCACCACCGCCTCGGCGGCCGCGTCACGCTGCTCGATTTCCGCCTGCCCCCGCCGCAGGAGAAACACCAGCGGCTGCTGCGGAATTATGCCACACTATTCGAGCAATTGGGGTACGCGGAAGTGCGCGGGGTTATCTATTACTTCGGGACGGGGGAAGTGGTGGAGGTATGAGGGGTTAAGCTGCGAAAAACTCCTTATTTACTGCATCTCCCCAGCCATGGAATTCCGAAAATTCCGACCTTTCAAACCGAGCTAAATCAGGTAATGGCAATTGTGATTCATTCATCAAATCAATTACACTCATTGTTTCATCAAATGTGCCTTTGCTGTAACCAGTAGTACCTGCATACAAATTATCAAAGCCAATATCTGCAACTGTATCTATCATTGTGACCAATGTTTCTGGGAGAGACAGGTACATCTTCTCATACGCTTTGGACTGCGAATGTTTCAAAAAAGAGACGTTTTCGAATTTCTCGCTGGCGCTACTATTTAAGACAATAATTGGTAAAAATCCTTTAATCTCATACTCCCATTTATCTAATGAGTTGGATGAAACAAACTCCCACATCTTTTCCAAAAGCCCTTTCACCAAAGTATCATCTTGCAGATTCAGGTGTTCGAAATATATTTCCAGACAAGTAATACCAAAGGCTACCCGCCCTCGGATTGAAGTTTCTTTCAGTCGGTCAGCAATTGTTAGGTGTTGCATATTTTTCAAATATCACAAGAAACGACCCTTCAAAAATGGGCAAAGAATACTAGACTTGTTGCGAGCTATTAATCACAGATTTAAGCTGAAATTCCACAAGCCCGCACACACTCCCAGCACGTCATTGTACAGGTTCAAATTATGCAAACGTAATCGGTCTTCCAAAATTCGATAACGTTTCAATCCGCCAATGCTATGCTCTACGGTAATTCGTTCACTTGCTTGTTTTGTATTTATTTCTCGTTGTTCATCGGTGAGTTCTTTCCCTTTCGGCTTTTTGATAGGAATAAAAACTTTCCGGCAAACGTAGTCTTTCGCGAAGCCCAAAAACCCCAGGTCCAACCGCACCTTGAACTTTTTAAACCACTCTTTATCAACTGGTAAAATGCTTTTTAGCACACTGTAGTCGTGGTGTCTTCCGCCGTAACAACGGCTGATAAAACCAATCCAGCGGATGGTCGTTGAAATAACTATCTCTTTTACGGCGTGCATTTTTTTTTACCGCTATAGTAGTCTTTTTGCATCTCTTTATTTCCTGGTCGTTGCTTGCGTTGCTCCGTTCCATCGACCAATAACGTCTCGTGTTCCTGAAAATAGGCTTCAAATTCGGCCACTGTCGTAAATTCCCGCTTTGGCGCATGCCCGGTTTGCTCCAGCGCTTCTTGGAGCACCGTAATGCCTAATTCCTGGTTGCGTTTCGCGTTGGAACCGTCCATCCCACTGACCAATCCCAACAAATCATACGTCAAGTTTGCTTTGAAGCTGAATAGGGTGAAAAGCAGTAATTCTTCTTCTGTTTTAAGGGCTACTTCATACGGCGCAAAAGCCCCACGTTCAATCATATCTGTTCCATTCAACCGAAAATACGCCTGCTTAAAATGCGCCAAAAGCTGCGCAAAACGCTCCGCCGTGAGTCCCGTGGCAGCACGCCATTTACGCGAAGTAGTGAGGTTTTTTACGGAAAAGTTCATGTTCTAAATTTAAGTACAGTTTGTCGAAAATTCCGCACTTCACTCACTTCGCAACAAGTCTACTACATCAAATGTCAGAAGCTCGATACCCAAGCAACTCGGCAGTTTCTTGAGCAGCGCTTTATTGTATCGGTGACAGAAGACGGAAGTTTTGAGCTTTCTCTACAAAACGCGAAAGCAGAGCCCGCAGATAATTGGGCACCCGTAATGGTCAGTTTGGAGCCGGAGGGAATTTATTTCATCAACAATTTGGCTTCTCCATTGCAAGCGGCAAGCATTTTCATGCAGCTGATAGACTTTCTTTTGTCGAAAGCGGAAGCAATTACGATAACTGAGCCTTAATCCCTGCAGACGCGCGCCAGCGGGTGGCGCTGCTCTTTCGGAGTTGTACTCCGGAAGCCGAACTGCTGGGGGCTTGCAGCCCCCAATAGAGGCCTAGGCAGCCTTCGCAGCGGAGGGAGCTGCAAGCCCCCGACAGGCCCGCTTTCGGAGTTACACTCCGAAAGAGCAATGCACTGATGACGGGTAAACCGACCGACCTTTGCCCCCATGCACACCCTTGCCCAACTGCGCGCCGGCCAGCTCCACGGCGTTACCCGCCTCGACCTCGCCGAAGGCCTCACCGAATTTCCCCGCGAAATCTTCGCCCTCGCCGATACGCTCGAAGTCCTCAACCTTACCGGCAACGCCCTTTCGGCGCTGCCCGACGACCTCGGGCGACTGCACAAATTGCAGGTGCTTTTCTGCTCCGATAACCAGTTTACCGAAGTGCCCGCCGTGCTGGGCCAATGCCCCCGGCTGAGCATGGTGGGCTTCAAGGCCAACCGGATACGCACGCTGCCGGCGGCGGCTCTCACTCCGGCCCTGCGCTGGCTCATCCTTACTGATAATCAGCTGGAGGAATTGCCCGCCGAAATTGGTAATTGCCAGCACCTGCAAAAGCTGATGCTGGCGGGAAACCGCCTCACCGCACTGCCCAAAGCCCTGGCCCGGTGCACCAATCTGGAGCTGCTGCGCATTGCCGCCAATGAGCTGCGGGAACTACCGCAGTGGCTGCTGGCCCTGCCGCGCCTCTCATGGCTGGCCTACGCGGGCAACCCCTTTAGCGCGGTGGCCGAAGCCCGCGTGGAAGCGCAGCAGCGCATCGGCCCCATTGCCTGGGACACGCTGGCGGTGGAAGAAAAGCTGGGTGAAGGGGCCTCCGGCGTCATTTACCGCGCTAGTTGGACGCGGCCCAACGTGGGAGACACGGAAGTGGCCGTGAAGCTATTCAAGGGTGCGGTGACCAGCGACGGCCTCCCCCACTGCGAAATGCTGGCCTGCATCGCGGCCGGGGCCCACCCCAACCTGATTGCGGTGGAAGGCAAAGTGAGCGGGCACCCTACCGGGGCCGAAGGCCTGGTACTGGAGCTGATTGACGACGTGTTTGGCAACCTGGCCGGGCCGCCCAGCCTGGCCACCTGCACCCGCGACGTGTACAAGCCAGGTACTGCATTCAGCCTGGAAGCGGCCCTCAACATCGCGCAGGGCATTGCGGCTTCCGCCGGGCACCTGCACGCAAAGGGCATCATGCACGGCGATTTATACGCTCACAATATTCTGAATACGGCCGAAGGAAATGCCTTGCTGGGCGATTTCGGCGCGGCCAGCTTCTTTAATTTCGAGGACATTGCTACTGCCCAGGCCTTGCAGCGGTTGGAGGTGCGGGCCTTCGGCTGCCTGCTGGAAGAATTATTGACGCATTGTGATGAGGCTGATAAAGCTCCGGCAGCGGTCGCGGCGCTCTGGGACTTGCAGCGGCGCTGCGGGCAGCCGGAAACGGGGGCGCGGCCGTTGTTTGGGGAGATAGAAAAGGTGCTGGCTGGGTTGTAGCGCGGACTTTTAGTCCGCGAGTGGATGGCGCACACGCGGACTACACACGCGGACTAAAAGTCCGCGCTACATTAGACTTGTTGCGAAGTGAGTGAAGTGCGGAATTTTCGACAAACTGTACTTAAATTTAGAACATGAACTTTTCCGTAAAAAACCTCACTACTTCGCGTAAATGGCGTGCTGCCACGGGACTCACGGCGGAGCGTTTTGCGCAGCTTTTGGCGCATTTTAAGCAGGCGTATTTTCGGTTGAATGGAACAGATATGATTGAACGTGGGGCTTTTGCGCCGTATGAAGTAGCCCTTAAAACAGAAGAAGAATTACTGCTTTTCACCCTATTCAGCTTCAAAGCAAACTTGACGTATGATTTGTTGGGATTGGTCAGTGGGATGGACGGTTCCAACGCGAAACGCAACCAGGAATTAGGCATTACGGTGCTCCAAGAAGCGCTGGAGCAAACCGGGCATGCGCCAAAGCGGGAATTTACGACAGTGGCCGAATTTGAAGCCTATTTTCAGGAACACGAGACGTTATTGGTCGATGGAACGGAGCAACGCAAGCAACGACCAGGAAATAAAGAGATGCAAAAAGACTACTATAGCGGTAAAAAAAAATGCACGCCGTAAAAGAGATAGTTATTTCAACGACCATCCGCTGGATTGGTTTTATCAGCCGTTGTTACGGCGGAAGACACCACGACTACAGTGTGCTAAAAAGCATTTTACCAGTTGATAAAGAGTGGTTTAAAAAGTTCAAGGTGCGGTTGGACCTGGGGTTTTTGGGCTTCGCGAAAGACTACGTTTGCCGGAAAGTTTTTATTCCTATCAAAAAGCCGAAAGGGAAAGAACTCACCGATGAACAACGAGAAATAAATACAAAACAAGCAAGTGAACGAATTACCGTAGAGCATAGCATTGGCGGATTGAAACGTTATCGAATTTTGGAAGACCGATTACGTTTGCATAATTTGAACCTGTACAATGACGTGCTGGGAGTGTGTGCGGGCTTGTGGAATTTCAGCTTAAATCTGTGATTAATAGCTCGCAACAAGTCTATTACTCTGCCAGGCGCTGGTAGCGGATGCGCGGCTGCACGCTGCTGGTGTCCACGTAGAAGGCGAAGGTGGTTTCGGCGCTATTTATTTCAAAGCGCACTTCGGCCAGCCGTTTGGGCGGGGTGAAGCGCGGCATGGCGGCGAAGCGCATTTCGACGGGCACGCCCGTGCCGCTCAGCGGCAGCAGGTAGAGGCCACGTTTGTCATCGAGCAAATACTGCGTGGCTGTGGCCCGTAGCTGGAAGCTGGGGATGGTGTAGCCCATTTCCTCGTAGAAGCCGTGGTAGTGGAAGCGGCGCAGCACGCGCCCGGTCCGGATATTGCGCACGAAGGCATTGGGGGCGCGCAGCTGCTGCACGGTAGGCGTGCGGCCGTAGCCCTCCAGGCCATCGGCAAAGCGGATGAGGTGCGCCTTGCCAGGCGCATACACCACCAGCACAGTACTATCGCTAAGAAAAGAAGCCCCCACCAGTTCGGCATCGGGCCGCTCCAGGCGCATGGGCGGGCGGCCGGGCCGCAGCAGCTCCGAGGCCGTGAGCAGGGCCCAGCCATCGGGCGAGAGCGCGGGCTCGCACTCGGGGCCGCCGCCGGGGCCCCGGCCTTCGCTCAGGCGCAGCACGTTGCCGGCCAGGTCCAGCAGCAGCACTACCTGGCCGCCCACGTCGCTGTCGGGCACCATAAAATCGAGGGTGAAAACCAGCGCGCCCAGCGGCCGGCTGTAGCCCAGAAACTGCGGCAGGTAGGCTTCGCTCTCGGTCACGACATCAATCCCGGCCTTTTTGAAAAAAGCGGCTTTGCGCAGCTTACGGCTGAAAATCTGACGGCCGGTTTTCTCACGCAGCGTCACGGTATAGTACCCTTCGAAGCCGCGCACCCGCCGGGGGTGGCCGGGGGTTTCCTCGTAGGTGGCCGTGAGGCGGTGGGTCGAGTCGGTTTCGGCGGCCAGCAGCAGGTGGTAGGGCTGGCCGTTGAGCAGCACAATCGTATCGGCGGCAGCGGGCAGCGCCCAGCCGGGAATTTCGGGCGGCGGCTTGGGTTTGGCCACGGGCGGCAGGGCGGCGGGCGGCGGTTCCGGCGCAGGCGCGACTACCACGCTGGGCATCGCCCGCGCATCCGACCTGGTAGAATGAAGTTTCTGCTCGCAGCCCGCCAGCAGTGCCAGCAGCCCAACGGCAACGATATTGCGCATTATTTTGAGAGCCAACCGTTGGCGTCGAGCCAGTTGCGTAGGCGGTCGGTCCAGAGGTCTTTGGTGGTTTTATTGTTGAGGCCAAAGCCGTGGCCGCCCTTGGGGTAGAGGTGCATTTCGGCTGGCACGCCGTGGCGTAGGCAGGCCTGGTAAAACACGATGCTGTTGTTGACGGGCACCGTTTTGTCGTCCTCGGCGTGCACCAGGAAGGTGGGCGGCGTCTGGGCCGTCACCTGCAGCTCGTTGGAATACTGCCGGATTTGCTCGGCCGAAGGCGTTTTACCCAGCAAATTATCCCGCGACGCCGGGTGCCGGAGCGTATCGCTGAAACTGATGACCGGGTACATGAGCACCAGAAACGCGGGCCGCACCGAGGTCGGCCCCACATTATCGCCCACCGGCTTGGCAAACTGGGTGCCCGCCCACGCCGCCAGATGCCCACCCGCCGAAAAGCCCATCAGGCCAATGCGCTCGGGGTTGATGCTGTATTTGACGGCTTGCTGGCGCACGAGGCGTAGCGCCTGCTGGGCATCGAGCAGCGGGGCGATAGACTTATCGGGCTGGCTTTGGTCGTTGGGCAAGCGGTATTTCAGCACGAAGGCCGTCACGCCGAACTCATTCAGCCGCTTGGCTACATCGTAGCCCTCACTGTCGATGGATAGCCGGGCATAGCCGCCGCCGGGGCAAATGATGACTGCCGTGCCGTTGGCCGTGCCCGCCGCCGGCAAAAAAGCCGTGAGGCTGGGCTGCACCACGTTGGAAATTCGCACGCCGCCGTTGGCCAGCGTAATGCTGGTTTCCTGCACCGCACTGGGCTGCGAATCGGGCACGGTGCCCGTGTAAATCGGGAAAGTCTGCTGCGCAAACAAAGGCCCGGCGGCCAGCAGAAGTCCCACAAAGGCAATAGTAGCGGTTATTTTCATACGTCGAAGTATTCTACGCAAAAGTACGTCATGCAGCCATATGGTGGCATTATTAAACAAGCTCGTGGTACTATCGGAAGAAATTTATGTAAGCGCAACCCGATTTGAATTATTCCGTAGCCCCGGAGGTCTTTATGGCCATGCGCAAGACCACTCTGCTGGCCGCAGCCGCCCTGCTGGGCAGCCCCGGCCTCACCCTGGCCCAGAACACGCCGGACGAAAACAACCCCAATGTGGATGCCCCGTTCGTGCGCAACATTCGCGCCGACCGGCCCGGCCAAACCATCACCGCCCAGGTCCTTCGCCCCGGCCGCTTTCAGCTCGAAACGGGCTTCCAGCGCCAGTTTGGCGGCGTGGGCCTGGCCCAGAGCCTGAGCGCCGCCACCCTGCGCATCGGCTTTTTCAACAGCATGGAGCTGCGCGTGAGCCAGCCCTATTTCCACAACAGCCCGGCGCGGGTGGCCGAAGCCGGCCGCGTCGATTCCAGCGGCTGGGCTCCGGTGATGGTGGGGGCCAAGTTCATGCTGTCGCCCAACTACGACACCCGTACGCAGGTAGCCATTCTGGTAGAGTCGGCGGTGCCCGGCACGGGCAGCCCGGGCCTGCGCGGCACCACTTGGGGCCCCGGCGGCCGCCTACTGGTGAGCGAGCAGCTGGGCGAGCGGTTCGGCCTCGAAGCCAACTTCGGCTTCAGCCAACGCGGCCTCACTACCAAAGACATCGAAAAAGGCCAGTTCCTGGGCACGCTGGCCCTCAATGGCCCCCTGAGCGAGAAGGCCGGCTTCTTTGTGGAAGCCTACGGCTATGGCCGCCAGGCCCTTACTACCGGCACCACGGCGGGGATGTATTTCCGTCCCATTCCGGCCATGCGCCTCGATATCACGGCCGGCCAGGCCATGAGCGGACTGGCGGCCGGCACGTCCACTATTGGGGCCGGGCTCACGTTTAAAGTGGGCAAGTAGAACCGGCGGCAAGCGCTACGCAAATAACGTTCAGCAAAAGGCCTGCGTAGTAACGCAGGCCTTTTTGCATAAAATCAGTCTTTCAACGCGTTTGCTATGCACCTTTCCTTTTTGCCCTTGGCCCTGCTGGCCGCCGGTTGCCAAACCCGCACCGCTGCGGAAACGGCCGCCACCACTCCCCCACCCGCCCGCGCCGCGCCCGACGCACCACTGCGCGAAACGCACTGGGTAGCCAGCTGGCTGGCCAGCCCATCACCGTGCCAGCCGATACCAGGGAGCCTTACCTGCTACTCCGCGCCGATGGCACGGCCGAGGACAATGGCAGCTGCAACCGCTTCCGGGGCAGTTTTTTCAGCGAAAATCCCAGTGAGCTGAAATTCACGCCGCTGATGAGTACACGGATGACCTGCCCGGCGATTGACACGGAAAATGCCTTTACCCGCGCCCTGGGGCAGGCCAGCACTTACCGCATCAGCGGCGATACGCTGCGGATGCTGGATGCCACCGGGGCGGCCGTAGTCCGGCTGGAGGCCGTGTACCTGCGGTAGCCGCTACTTGCCGCTGGTGCTTTCGGGCGCAATGCGGGTGGGCGTTTGCCGGCCCGAAGCGAGGCCGGAGGCGCTTTGCGCGATGGCCTGAATGACGGCCGTCATGTTCTGCAAATTGAGGCTTTCCACTTCGTCATCAACGGAATGGTAGAGCTTGTCGGTCGGAATCTGGTCGGTGCTGATGCTGTGGGCGGGCACGCCCAGGCGGGCGAGGGTGGCGTTATCGGAGCGGTAGAACAGGTTCTGCTCGGGGTACGGGTCGGGCTCGAAGCGGAACTTGCTGCCGGCCAGGTTGGCTTGCAGCAGCGGGCCGAAATCGGAACGGTCGTAGCCAGTGATGAAAGCGGTGTTGGGGCCGAATTTGGCTTCCTTGCCAATCATCTCAATGTTGAACATGGCCGTCACCTGCTGCGGGTCGAGCTGCTTCGAGAAGAATTGTGAGCCGAAGCCGCCCACTTCCTCGGCCGCGAAGGCCACGAACATGAGCGGGCGGGCGTTGTCGTTTTTCTTCTTGAAATACTCGGCCAGCGCTACTACGGCGGTGGTGCCGCTGGCATCGTCGTCGGCCCCGTTGGCAATGGAATCGCCTTCGGCCGAAGACTTCACGATGCCTAGATGGTCGTAGTGGCCCGAAAAAACCACGTTTTCTTTGCTGCGCTGCGGGTCGCGGCCGGGCAGCACGCCCACCACGTTGCGAAGCTCAATGGGCTGCCCGACAGTGCTGGCGGTGATGCGATAAGTGAGGGTTGAGGGCCTGGCTCCCAGCACGTACACGGTAGAATATGGCCCCGCCTGCTCCGGGCTTATTTTGGGGCGCGCCGCGTATTGGGCAATTTGGCCGAATAGTTTGGTGTGAGCGGTATCAACAAAAACAAGCGTATTGGCAGTAGGCCGCCGAAGCGCGAGCAGCTTGCACCGCTCCGTCTGGTCCGGCCCTATTGTTACGACTGCAACGGGCGTAGCGTCATCACTCGTCCAGCTCAGGGCCGGCGCGCCGGAAATAACCGCCACTTGGGTTGGCGGCAAGGCTTTCTCATTGAGCACGGCCGTGGCTGCGCCGGGCTTGGTCTGGTACACCTTAAACGTTTGCTCGAAGCCGTTGAGGCCCGGCAGCGGCTGCAGACCAATGCGCGCAAACTCGCCGGCCAGAAACTGCGCCGCCCGCAGGCCGCCGGGCTGGCCGGTGCCGCGCCCCTGCATATCGTCCGAAGCGAGCGTGCGCATGACGCGGCTTACCGTGGCGGCCGAAACTTCGGTTTCGGCCGCCCGGCCGGGCTTCACTTTAACTTTGAATTTGGATTGCGCGGCTACGGGCAGCGCCGCCAGCAGGCAGCCGGCGAGAAGCAGGTTTTTCAAGGCAAAAGCTAGTTCAGCGTCAGGACCAGGTCATCGGCACTCACGCGGGCACCTTCGGCCAGCACCACATCGGCCACGGTCAGGTCTTGCGGGGCGGTGATGGTGGTTTCCATCTTCATGGCTTCGATGACGAAGAGCGGGGTGTTTTTGGGCACGGCCTGGCCGGGTTTCACCAGCACTTTGCTCAGCATGCCCTGCAACGGGGCCCCCAGCTGGTGCGGGTTGGCCTTGTCGGCTTTGGCGTTGCTGATTTTGGTGACTTCCACCGATTGGTCGCGCACCTGCAGGTTGCGGGTCTGGCCGTTGAGGGTGAAGAAGATGGTGCGGCAGCCATCTTCGTTGATGTCGCCCACCGACTCCAGACGCACGATAACCGACTTGCCCCGGGCTATTTCAATGATGGTTTCCTGCCCCGATTTCAGGCCGTAGAAGAAGGCCGAAGTGGGCACCTTGCTCACGTTGCCAAACTTCTGGCGGAAGGCCCAATAGTCCTCAAATACCTTGGGGTAGAGCAGCGACGACAGCATATCGGTGAACTTGCCGCCGGGGAATTTCTCCTGAAACGCCGTCCACTCCTCATCGAAGTCAATCGGGGCCAGATGCTCGTTGGGCCGGTCGGTGAAGGGCGTTTCGTTCTTGAGAATAAGCTTTTGCAGCTCGGCGGGCCAGCCGCCCTCGGGCTGGCCGATGTCGCCGCGAAACAGCTCGCGCACCGACTCCGGGAAGTTCAGGGTTTCGCCCTTTTCCATCACGTCCTGGGGCGTGAGGCTGTTGCTGACCATAAACAGGGCCATGTCGCCCACTACTTTACTGCTGGGCGTCACCTTCACGATGTCGCCAAACATCTGGTTCACATCGGCGAAGCGCTGCTTCACTTCCTCAAACTTATCGAGCAGGCCCAGCGAGGCCGCCTGCGGGCGCAGGTTGGAATACTGCCCGCCCGGAATCTCGTGCTGAAAAACCTCCGAAGTACCGGCTTTCAGGCCCGACTCAAACGGATAATACATCTCGCGCACTGCCTCCCAGTAGTTACTGAACTCGTTGAGAGAATGCTGGTTGAACTCGCGGTGGCGCGGCGTGTGGCGCAGCATTTCGACCACCGAGTTGAAGTTGGGCTGCGAGGTGAGGCCCGAGAGCGAGCCCATCGCCACGTCGATGACGTTGACGCCGGCTTCCACGGCTTGCAGGTAGGTGGCGGACTGCAGCGACGAGGTGTCGTGGGTGTGCAGGTGGATGGGCAGCTTCACGGTATCGCGCAGGCCGGCAATGAGCTCGGTAGCGGCGTAGGGTTTCAGCAACCCGGCCATGTCCTTGATGCAGAGGATGTGCGCCCCGGCATCCTCTAGCTGCTTGGCCAGCTTGAGGTAGTAGTCGAGGGTGTATTTGGTGCGGTTCGGGTCCATGATGTCCCCGGTGTAGCAGATGCTGGCTTCAGCCAGCCGGTCGGTTTTGTTGCGCACGAAGCCGATGCAGGCCTCCAGCCCCTTCATCCAGTTCAGCGAGTCGAAAATGCGGAACACATCGACGCCGGTTTCGGCGGCCTGCATCACGAACCGCTCCGTCAGGTTGTCCGGATATGCCTTGTAGCCCACGCCGTTGGCCCCGCGAATGAGCATTTGCAGGAGGATGTTTGGGATGGCTTCGCGCAGCTTGGCGAGGCGCTCCCAGGGGTCTTCGTGCAGGAAGCGCAGGGCCACGTCGAACGTGGCACCGCCCCAGACTTCGAGCGAGAAGGTCTGGGGATGCTGCTGGGCGTAGGCGCGGGCCACTTTCAGCATGTCCCAGGTGCGCATGCGGGTAGCCAGCAGGCTTTGGTGAGCATCGCGCAGGGTGGTGTCGGTGTAGTGAATGAGGGGCTCGTTGCGAAGCCACTCGGCAAACTTCTCGGGGCCCAGCTCGTCGAGCTTCTGCTTGGTGCCGGGGGCGGGCGCGGTGTACTCGAAGGCGGGAATGCGCGGCTGGCGCGGGTTGGCGCGCGGGTCGAGCAGGTCGCGCACATCGGGGTTGCCGTTCACCACCGTATCGCCGATGAAGCCGAGCAGGCGCGTGGCCCGGTCCTGGCGCTTCTCGAACTCAAACAGCTCGGGGTGGTCCTTGATGAAATCGACGGTGGCGTGGCCCTCCTGAAACTCCTTGTTGCCAACGATATTCTTTAGGAACGGAATGTTGGTTTTCACGCCGCGAATCCGGAACTCGTCGAGGGCGCGCAGCATTTTCTGGGCCGCGCCGTGCAGCGTGGGGGCGTGGGCCGAGATTTTGACCAGCATCGAGTCGAAAAACGGCGAAACCACCGCGCCCTGGTACACGGAGCCCTCATCGAGCCGGATGCCAAAGCCGCCGGCCGAGCGGTAAGCCACGATGGTGCCGTAGTCGGGCTTGAAGTCGTTGGCCGGGTTTTCGGTGGTTACGCGGCACTGCACCGCGAAGCCCGTGCGCAGCGGCACCACATCGGGCCCGAGGCCGATTTCGGGGTCGGCCAGGTTGAAGCCGGCGGCAATGTAAATCTGGGTTTTAATCAAATCCACGCCCGTAATCATCTCGGTCACCGTGTGTTCCACCTGAATGCGGGGGTTCACCTCGATGAAGTAGATGCGGTCGTGCTCGGGGTTTACCAGAAATTCCACGGTGCCCACGTTGTCGTAGCCCACGGCCCGGCCGATGCGCAGGGCATACTCATACAAAAGGTGGCGCTGGTGGTCGGGCAGGTCCATAGCGGGCGCTACCTCCACCACTTTCTGGAAGCGGCGCTGCACCGAGCAGTCGCGCTCGTAGAGGTGCACGAGGTTGCCGTAATGGTCGCCCACGAGCTGAATCTCGATGTGCTTGGGGCGCTCCACGAATTTTTCGAGGAACACCGTGTCGTCGCCGAAGGCATTCAGCGCCTCGTTGCGGGCCTCAAAAAAGCCCTTTTCCATCTGCTCATCGTCGCGGATGATGCGCATGCCGCGCCCGCCGCCGCCGCTGGCCGCCTTCAGCATCACGGGGTAGCCAATGCGGTGGGCCTCGGCCTGGGCAGTTTCGAAGTCGACCAAATCGGCCTCGCTGCTTTCAATCTGGGGCACCTGGCACTGCTGGGCCACGACCTTGGCGCGCACTTTGTCGCCGAGAGCTTCCATCACCTCTGGCCGGGGGCCGATGAAAACGATGCCTTCTTCGGCGCAGCGGCGCGAAAGGGTAGCGTTTTCGGAGAGAAAGCCGTAGCCGGGGTGGATGGCATTGGCCCCGTTCTCTTTGGCCACGCGGATGATGCCCTCGATGTCGAGGTAGGGCTTCAGGGGCTCATCGTCGCGGCCAATCTGATAGGCTTCGTCGGCCTTGTAGCGGTGCTGCGAGTATCGGTCCTCGTAGGTGTACACGGCCACCGTGGGAATATTGAGCTCGTTGGAGGCGCGCATTACGCGAATCGCAATTTCGCCACGGTTGGCGACCAGAAGTTTAGTTATGTTCATAGAAGCAGGAATCCATTTGGCGCGGATACGGCGAAACTACGCCAAAGGCTGTGTATTTTTTTAAACAATCGTTTGCACCTGTTGCAATTGCCACCAGACCAGTTGAGAAGCTGGTATGTTATCAATTTATTACCTGATTAATCACGGCGCCATGTCCGCGTTGGCATCCCAAATAATCGGCTATGATGAATGTGCCGGGCAATCTTGCGAATCGACCGAAACATATCAATCCACAGAAATCACCCGCCCCCAGGCCCGAAGACGGAGTACGTGGGGACCTACTCACGCCCGTAAAACCACTCAAAATGCAGCCCTTGGCACCGCCCCGGGCAAACAAGTAGGCCAAAACAGCGTTATGGCAGCACTCACTTATTATCTCGCGGACCATGCAGTTTTCCGACAAAAACATTCTCATCATCGGGGCCTCCTCCGGCATTGGCCTGGCCACGGCCACGTTGCTGCACGGCCTGGGAGCCAACCTATTCACCGCTTCGCGCCACCAGTCGCCCGAGCTGGAAGCCCTGCAAACCACCCATTTCGACTACGATGCCACCCAGGCCGTGGACAACACCTTTGATGCCCTGCCCGACGTGCTGCACGGCGTGATATACTGCCCCGGCAGCATCAAGCTGCGGCCCTTCGAGCGCATTCCGGTGGCCGATTTCGCCGCCGATTTCGACCTGAACGTGCTGGGCGCGGTGCGCGTAATTCAGGCCACCATCAAGCGGCTGAAGAAGGCTGAAGGCACGGCCTCCGTCGTACTATTCAGCACCGTGGCGGCCGATACGGGCATGAGTTTCCACGCCAGTATTGCCACCGCCAAGGCGGCCGTGGAAGGCCTCACCCGCGCCCTGGCCGCCGAGTACGCCGCCACCGGCGTGCGCGTGAACTGCATTGCCCCTTCGCTCACCAACACGCCCCTGGCCGCCGCCCTGCTCAACTCGCCCGAAAAGATGGAAGCCGGTGGCAAGCGCCACCCCTTGCAGCGTATAGGCCAGCCCGAGGATTTGGCCTACACGGCCTCGTTCCTGCTATCGGACCACAGCTCGTTTGTGACCGGCCAGGTGCTGGCCGTGGACGGCGGAATGGGGAAATTGAAGTAAGTTTTCTCTGGACGCCGCCCTCCGTGTCAACCTCACCCCCTGACCCCCTCTCCAAAAAAGAGGGGGTCAGGGGGTGAGGTTGACACGGCAGGCGATACGCAAATCATCTACTATGAAAATCTGCATTTTCTGGCACCGGCGCGACCTGCGCGTTCACGACAATGCCGGGCTGGCGGCCGCGCTGGCCAGCGGCCTGCCGGTGCTGCCGCTATTCATCTACGACAAGGACATTCTCGACCATCTGCCGGAAAAAGCCGATGCCCGGCTCACCTTCATTTTTGATGAGGTGGAGAAGCTGGCCAAGGAAACCGAAGCGGCGGGCGGCACTTTTCTGGCCCGCTACGGCACGCCGCTGGCGGTGCTGGAGCAACTAGTTAAGGACTTCGAAGTGGCGGCCGTGCACACCAACGAGGACTACGAGCCTTACGCCACGAAGCGCGATGCCGCCGTGGGTGAGCTGCTGCAAAAGCACGGAGCAGATTTCTACTTATACAAGGACCAGGTCATTTTCGCCAAGGAGGAGATTATGACCAAATCGGGCACGGTGCCCAAGGTTTTTGGCGCTTATTTGAAGGCCTACACCGCGAAGCTGACGGATGAGCTGCTGCTGCCCTACGGCTCGCAAGGCGATTTCAAGCGGGAAAATCTGCACCACGTTTCTGCTGCCAAAGCCGGTGAGCGGCCCACGCTGGAAAGCATGGGGTTCGAGCCCAAAGAGCAATACTTCCCGCCGGTGCAGCTGCCGGCGGAAAGCATTGTGCGCCACTACCACCAAACCCGCAATACGCCCGCCGACGAGCACGGCACCACCCGCGAATCGCTGAACCTGCGCTTCGGAACCCTGAGTGTGCGCGAGGTGCTGCGCCAGGCCAAAGCCCTGAATCAAAAGCTGCTGGCCGAAATTATCTGGCGCGACTTTTTTATGATGCTGCTCTGGCATTTCCCCAACACGGCCACCGAGAGCTACGACCCCAAGATGCGGCACATCGACTACCGCAACAACGAGGACGAATTTCGGGCCTGGTGCGAGGGCCGCACCGGCTACCCGCTGGTAGATGCCGGCATGCGCGAGCTCAACGAAACCGGCTACCTACCCAACCGCGTGCGTATGACCGTGGCCGGCTTTCTCACCAAGCACCTTTTCATCGACTGGCGCTGGGGCGAACGGTATTTCGCCGATAAGCTCCTCGACTACGACATGGCCAACAACGTGGGCAACTGGCAGTGGATGGCCGGCACCGGCGCCATCTCGGCCCCCTGGTTCCGGGTGTACAGCCCCGAGAGTCAGCTCGAAAAAGTAGACCCCGAGATGAAGTACGTGAAGCGCTGGGTGCCCGAAGTGGGAACCTCGAAATACCCGGCCCCGATAGTAGAGCACAAGTTTGGGCGCGAGCGGGCTGTGGAGGCCATTCGGGCGGCGCGCATTGCGGCTTCGTAGCGCGGACTTTTAGTCCACGAGGAAACAAGTTTCAACAAGTTCTCTCGCGGACTAAAAGTCCGCGCTACGGCCGAACCGTACCCCCCCCGAAGCGGTTATACCGGCATGGAAAAGGACCGCATCAAACAAGCCTATCTCGACTTCGTGCGCAACGAAGGCCACCCGCCGCAATCGGTGTTCAAGCTCACCCAGCAGCTGGGCATGGCCGAAGCCGAATTCTACCAGCACTACCCCAATTTCGAGTCCATCGACCGCGAGATATGGGCTGATTTCGGCCGGCAGGCGCGCGAAACCGCCGCCTCCGAGCCCGTGTGGGAGGGCTACGGCAGCCGCGAAAAGCTACTGGCCTTCTACTACACGCTGCTCGAAATCCTCAAGGGCAATCGCTCTTACGCCCTGATGAGCCTGCGCCGCTCGCAGCACCGCATCCCGGCGCTATCGCCCCGCGTACTCGACGATTTCCGGCAGGATTTCGAGCTATTCGTGAGCGACTTGCTGCGCGATGGCCGCGTAACGGGCGAAATCGCCAACCGCCCGCTAGTACAGGAGGGCTACCCCCGCTTCTTCTGGCAGCAAGTGCTGTTTGTACTCGGCTTTTTTGCCAAAGACGATACCGTGAACTTCGAGCGCACCGACGCCGCCGTGGAAAAAGCCGTGACCCTGAGCTTCAATTTGGTGGGCCGCAATACGCTGGACGCGGCCGTGGATTTCGTGCGGTTTCTGGTGCGGCGGTAGCTTGTGAGGTAAGCGTTAGCTGGCACCGCAGGGCCGTCGGCTGTAATTATTTGTATCTCATTACACTATACATCACGGCAAGCTAAAGCTTACCTCACAGATGGACGAACCCCAAACCTCCCTGCCGACCACCAAAGTGGCCCGTGCTGCCCGCTTTGCCAAAACCGGCTTCAATGTGGGCACCAACTACATTAAGCACTACGCCAAAAAGGCCGTTGGCGCAGAGTCGACCACCGAAAGCCTGCACGCCGCCAATGCCGCCGAGCTCTACGGCACGCTAAGCGAGATGAAGGGCTCCGTTCTGAAAGTGGCCCAGATGCTAGCTATGGAGAAAAACATGCTGCCCACGGCCTACGCCGACCAGTTTGCCAAAGCCCAGTATTCGACCCCGCCCCTCTCCGGCCCGCTGGTAACCAAGGCTTTCCGCGATGCTTTTGGGAAGTCGCCTTACCAATTATTCGATGCGTTTGAGCCCGAGGCGCGGCAGGCGGCCAGCATCGGGCAGGTGCACTTTGCCCGCAAGGATGGGAAGGAGCTGGCTGTGAAGGTGCAATACCCCGGCGTGGCCGACAGCATCAAGTCCGATATCCGCCTCGTTAAGCCCATTGCCCTGCGCGTGATGGGCCTGAACGAAGCTCAGGTGCGTCCCTACCTGGAGGAAGTAGAAACGCGCCTGCTCGAAGAAACCGACTACAAGCTGGAGCTGCGGCGCGGCCAGGAAATCGCCGCCAAATGCCAGGAATTACACAACCTGGAGTTCGCGACCTACTATCCGGAGTTCTCCACGGCCCGCATTCTGACCATGGACTGGCTCCCCGGCCAGCACCTGAAGGAGTTTCTGGCCACCAACCCATCGCAGGAAATCCGCAACCAAATCGGCCAGGCGCTGTGGGATTTCTACCAGTTTCAGTTCAACGAGCTGCACCAGCTGCACGCCGACCCGCACCCCGGCAATTTCCTGATGCGAGCCGACAACGGCGGCACCCTCGGCGTACTCGATTTCGGCTGCGTGAAAGACGTGCCGATGGACGTGTACCAGCTGTTCAAAGACCTGCTGGCCGCCGAAACCTTTACTGACGAAAACCGCCTCGCCGCCCTGCTCACTCAAGGCGGCGTGCTTCGCGCCACCGATGCCCCGGCCATGCGGGCGCTGTATATGCGCACCATGCGCGTGTCGCTGGAGCTTGTGGGCCGCCCCTTCCGTCAGGCCACTTTCGATTTCGGCGACCCCGCCTACATGGCCGCCCTCTACGCCCTCGGCGACGACCTGATGGCCGACCCCGAGCTGCGCAAGCAGCGCGAGCCACGCGGCTCCGAGCACTTCATATACCTGAACCGGACTTACGTGGGGCTGTTTGCGCTGCTCACGGAGTTGGGCGCTTCAATTCAGACCGGTATCATGTAGCACATGCTTTAGCTTGTGCCCGGCTGGTCGTTCCGGCAGGCACAGACTGAAGCGTGTGCTACATTTCGGCCCTGTGAACCTCCGCCAAGAGCTACTGCGGGAACACTCGGCCCGCCAGACTCAGCGGCTGGCCGACTACACCTGCGCCCACCCCAAGGCTCTGGCCGAGTTGCTTCAGCTGTTCTGATACGGCGCGGAGCGCGAGCGCCAGCTGGCCGCCGATGTACTGGACTGGGTGGGCCAGCGCCGACCCAGGTGGCTGGTGCCGCACCTGCCGGGCCTGCTGGCCGCCGCCCAGCCCGCGCCCGGACAACACCCGGCCGTGCGGCGGGCCGTGGCGCGGGTGCTGCAATTCGTGCCCGTGCCCGCAGAGTGGCAGGCCCTGGCCTTCGATACCTGCCTGGCATTGCTGCATGCGCCCAGCGAGCCGGTCGCCATTCGCGCCTATGCCCTTACTGCTGCGGCACGCCTGGCAACCCCCTATCCGGAACTAGCGGCCGAATTAATTCTTGTAGCTGATAATGCCCTTGCTACCAGTCGTTCAGCTACCATACACAGCCGGGCCAGCCGGGAACTACCCGAACTTCGTCGCTTGGTACGGGAACATTTTGCCAATTAGCTGTTGGTACATGAGTTCAATCTATTTTTCCTCCCCAACTAATGAAAAAGTTTCTTACCCTCGGTGCGGCGCTGTTCAGCCTCTCGTTCTCGGCTTCGGCCCAACAGATGGCCAGCTGCTGCGCCCGCCCAGCCGGCAACCTCTCGGCTTCGGCCACCGAGGTTTTCGCCAAACTCGCCGCCGATAAGGATTTTTCGGGCGGCCACGACGCGCCCCTGCCCTACGAATTCAAAGGCGAAGGCAAAATGATTGAGTTCAAAACCCCCGATGGCAGCACCGGCAAGGGCTTCGAAATCAAGAGCGCCAAGCCCTCCAACAAGTACCTGTTCGTAATTCACGAGTGGTGGGGCCTGAACGATTACATCAAGAAGGAAGCCGCCACTTTCGCCGCCGAAATGCCCGGTGTCAACGTCATCGCCGTCGACCTCTACGATGGTAAAATTGCCACCACGCCCGAGGAAGCCGGCAAATATATGGGCGAGGTGAAAACCGACCGCGCCACGGCCATCCTCAAAGGGGTGGAAATGTACGCTGGCCCCAAGGCCCAATTGGCCAGCATCGGCTGGTGCTTCGGCGGCGGCTGGAGCCTGCAGGAAGCCCTGCTCGGCGGCAAGCAGACCGTGGGCTGCGTGATGTACTACGGCATGCCCGAAAAGGACGTGACCAAGCTCAAAACCCTGAACACCGACGTGCTGGGCATCTTCGCCAGCCAGGATAAGTGGATTAACCCCGAGGTGGTGGGCCAGTTCAAGAAGGACATGGTGGCCGCCGGCAAAAGCGTCACCATCGAAAGCTACGATGCCGACCACGCCTTCGCCAACCCGTCCAACCCCAAATTCAACAAGGAATACGCTGCCAAAGCCCACGGCCAGGCGCTGAACTACCTGCGCGGCCGCTTCAAGCTGAAAGCTTAAGCTGCAGTTATTCGCATCAAACGAAAACGCCTCCCCGCTCGGGGAGGCGTTTTTTTTGCTACTTTGGTGAGCTTGAATTCCAGCCTGTAGCGCGGACTTTTTGTCCGCGCCGGCATCCTTCTCACTCACGGACTAAAAGCCCGCGCTACTTTCATCCCATGGCCCCGCTCACCGCCCTGCTGTCCGAATACGGCGAAAGCCACCAAAACTCCACCAACAAGCTGGTGCACTGGGTGTGCGTACCGCTGATTATGTTCTCACTCATCGGCCTGCTTTGGTCCATTCTCGTACCCGATTTCGTGCAGCGCATCAGCCCGTGGCTGAACTGGGGCACGCTGGTCATGGCCCTGGCCCTGCTCTACTACGTGCGGCTGAGCGGGCGGCTGACCCTGGGCATAGTGCTGGTGTGGGTGACCATGGCGCTGGCCCTGCGGGTGGTGGCGGGTGCGGCGGTGCTGCCGCTGTGGTCTATTTGCCTCATCATTTTCGCGCTGGCCTGGGTGGGCCAGTTCTGGGGCCACAAGGTGGAGGGCAAGAAACCCAGCTTCCTCAAGGACCTGCAGTTTCTGCTTATCGGGCCGCTGTGGCTGCTGCATTTCGTGTACCGCCGGCTGGGCTGGAGGTATTAACGCTCCTTATTATGCTGATAACAAACAGAAAATGAATGTCATGCAGAGCGCAGCGAAGCATGACATTTTGGAAAATCCAGCTCCCACTACCGCACTCCAGCCAGCATCCCCGCCAATTCCTCCACGCACTCGGTCAGCTGCTCCCAGACGGGCAGCATGAAATACTGGTTCTGGTAGCGGGCACCGGTAACGGGCGTGCCCAATACAGTAGCAAGGTCGAAGGCCGGGCGCGGGGTGAACTCGTTCACGCAGTGGTGGATTTCGCCAGCCGACGACAGCAGGCCCGCCCCGTAGAGGCACGGCTTGCCCTCGTGCTGCACCATGCCAAACTCGGCCGTGAAGAAGTAGAGCGCCCAGAGCTGCTCGCGGGCCGGCGAGCCGGCGGGCTGGGCTATGTACGCTTGCCCCAACTCGTGCAGAAAGTTGGCCAGGCCCTCATCGAGCAGCATGGGCACATGCCCGAACAAATCGTGGAACAAGTCGGGCTCGGGACTGAAATCGAACGCCTGCATGGACCGGATGCGCGTCACAATCGGGAACTTCCGCTCGGCCAGGAGGGCGAAAAATGCGGCCGGTTCGAACGGCCGGCCCACCGGGGCCAGCTGCCAGCCGGTTTCGGCCTCCACCACGGCGCTCAGCTCCCGGATATCGGGGATGGCCTCGCGCCGCAAACCCAACCGGGCCAGGCCCTGGCTGAAAGCCGGGGCCGCCCGCCGGTGCAGCAGCGCGGTCTGGCGGTCAAACAACATTTTCCAAATGAGTTGGTCCTGGCTGACGGAGTTGGGCGTGGTAAACATAGCGTAACGATTGGGGAAAGTGTGGTTAAAACAGGGCGAAAAAAAAGCCCGACATCCTGGCGGATTCGGGCTTTTGAAAGTTTCTAGAGAAGTTCGGGTTTCATGCCTCGTCTTCCGTTAGCGCCAATCGCAGCCCGTACCCACCCTGTTTGGGGGCAGTCATTAGGATGTTAATGCAATTGACGAGTTGGTGGCGCATGAGTGAGACGAATTTAAGAACCGATTTTGGAAATGCAAGCATTTGCCTACATTAATTTTTCTTTACTCCAGCTCCTGGCGCAGCTGGTACACGCGCCGCAGGTTGCGAATCAGCCGGGCCGACTCGTCGAAATCCAGCGTCTGCGCGCCATCCGAAGCGGCGGTTTCGGGCGTTTCGTGCGTCTCGTACACGATGCCGTCGGCCCCGGCCATTACGCCGGCCAGCGCCATCGTGGGCACGTACTCGCGAATGCCGATGCCGTGTGAGGGGTCCACAATCACGGGCAGGTGGCTCTTGGCTTTGAGAATAGGCACGGCGTTCAAATCCAGCGTATTGCGGCTGGCCGTTTCAAACGTGCGAATGCCGCGCTCACAAAGAATAAGCTTCTCGTTACCGCCCGAAAACACATATTCGGCTGAGGACAGCAATTCTTCAATCGAGCCCGAGATACCCCGCTTCAGCAGTACCGGCTTGTCCACGCCACCCAAGGCATCGAGCAGGTTGAAGTTCTGGGTGTTGCGAGCACCCACCTGGAACACGTCCACGAAATCGTACATTTCCTCTACCTGCGATACCTGCATCACCTCAGTCACGATTTTGAGACCGCGCGCCCGGGCCATGCGGTGGAAATCGCGCAGGCCTTCGAGGCCCAGACCGCGAAAGGCATAGGGCGACGAGCGGGGCTTGAATACGCCGCCGCGCATCAGGCGCACGCCGTTGGCTACGAGGTGGTCCATCACCTTTTCCATCTGGGCTTCGCTCTCGATGCTGCACGGGCCGGCGCAGATGGCCAGCGAGCTGCCGCCGATACTCACGCCGTCGCCGAGGTCGAGCACGGTGGGCTTCACGCGCCATTTGCGGCTCACGAGCTTGTAGTCGTCGCTCACGCGGTGCACGTCGCGCACGCCCGGCAGCTGGCCGATGGTGCGAATGTCGAACTCCTTCTTCCCAATCGCCACCAGGTAATGGGCGTGCTGGGTAGTGACTTCGGTGGCTTTGTAGCCCTGCTGCTTCAGGTGCTCGGTAATGGTGGCTACCGAGGCATTTTTTTCGAGTTGGATTATCATCGTTTCGGGGGTCACCTCACCCCCCGGCCCCCTCTCCTTTGGGAGAGGGGGAGCCACGGCGGCGCGGTCATTATAAATCTCGTTAAGTGAAATCGTCTGGCTCCCCCTCTCCCATAAGGAGAGGGGCCGTGCCCGGCAGGGGCCGGGGGGTGAGGTTACGCCTTAATGCCCCGCACAAAGCGCCCGGCGGCGGCCGGCGCATCGTCCACATCCTCCAGCGCGCGGATGAGGGCCGAGCCGATGATGGCCCCCTCAGCATGCTCGCAGGCGCGGTCGAAACCAGCTTTATCGGCAATGCCGAAGCCAATGAGGCGGGGGTTGCGCAGCTTCAGCGCGGTAATGCGCTCGAAATACTGGGCCTGGGTCACGGCATCGGGCTGGGTAGTGCCGCCGGTGGTGCCAGGGCCCGACACGAGGTAGAGGAAGGCGTCGGAGAGGCTATCGAGGTGGCGAATCCGTTCCGCTGAAGTTTGCGGCGTGATGAGGAAAACTGCTTTCAGGCCGTGCTTTTTGAAGGTTTCCAGGTAGAACTCTTCGTACTCAGCAAGCGGCAGGTCGGGCAGAATGACGCCATCGACGCCCACGGCGGCCGCCTGGCGGCAGAACTCTTCCACCCCAAACTGCATCACCGGGTTGAGGTAGCCCATGAGAAATACCGGCGTTTCGGGCACGGCGGCGCGCAAGCCCTGCAACTGCTCGAACAGCACAGGGATGCTCATGCCATTAGCCAGCGCCACCGAGCTGCTGCCCTGGATGACCGGGCCATCGGCCAGCGGGTCGGAGAACGGCATCCCGATTTCGAGGATGTCGGCCCCGGCCTCAACCAGGGCTTTGGCCAGCGGAATAGTGTCGTGCAGGCTGGGGTAGCCGGCGGTGAAATAGGTATTGAGCAGGTTGGTTTTGCTCGCGAAGGCGTTGGCTATTCGGTTCATGAGTTGGTTTCTCGCGGAGGGCGCGGAGGATTGCGCAGAAGTCGCAGAACGTTCAGCGTCTTCTGCGCAACCCTCCGCGCCCTCTGCGGGCTAAAATTTTTAAACGAGCTTATCCATATTCTTGAGGTAGGTATCGAGGTCCTTATCGCCGCGACCCGACAGGTTCACCACCACTATATCGTCCGGGCCCGCCCCCAGCTGGCCAAGGGCAGCCAGCGCGTGGGCCGTTTCCAGGGCCGGGATGATGCCTTCGAGGCGGCTGCATTCGCTCACGGCCGCCAGCGCGTCGTCGTCGGTGATGGCAATGAACTCGGACCGGCCTACTTCACCCAAATAGGCGTGCAGCGGACCGATGCCGGGGTAGTCGAGGCCCGCGCTCAACGAGTAGGGCTCGGTAATCTGGCCGTGCTTATCCTGCATCAGCAGGGTACGGCTGCCGTGGATGATGCCCGGCGTGCCCAGCACCGACGTGGCCGCCGAGTGGCCGGAATTGATGCCGTGTCCGGCCGCTTCCACCGCAATCAGGCGCACCGAGGGCTCATCCAGGAAGTGGTAGAACGCGCCGGCCGCGTTGGAGCCGCCGCCTACGCAGGCCACCACAAAATCGGGCAGCTCGGAGCCGGTTTTTTCCAATAGCTGCTTCCGCATCTCTTCGCTGATAACGGCCTGCAGCCGAGCCACCAAATCGGGGTACGGGTGCGGGCCCACCACCGAGCCGATGATGTAGTGGGTATCAATCGGGTTGGCAATCCAGTCGCGGATGGCCTCGTTGGTGGCGTCTTTCAGGGTCTGGCTGCCGCTTTCGGCGCGACGCACCTCGGCCCCGAGCAGGCGCATGCGGGCTACGTTGGGTGCCTGGCGCTCGATGTCGACCGCGCCCATGTACACCACGCAGGGCAGGCCCATCAGGGCGCACACGGTGGCGGTGGCCACGCCGTGCTGCCCGGCCCCGGTTTCGGCGATGATGCGCGTTTTACCCAACCGCTTGGCCAGCAGAATCTGCCCCACGGTGTTGTTGATTTTGTGGGCGCCGGTGTGGCAAAGGTCCTCGCGCTTGAGAAAAATACGCGTGTTGTACTTGGCTGACAAGCGCTTGGCCTCAAACAACGGCGTGGGCCGACCCACGTAGTCGCGCAGCAGCGCCTGCATCTCGATTTGAAAATCCGGCTCGGCCATGATTTCCAGGTATTGCGTGCGCAGCTCCTCCACGTTGGGATAAAGCATTTCGGGCACGAATGCGCCGCCGAACTGGCCGTAGTAGCCGCGGGCCGTGGGCTTTTGATAGGAGATTGTGGGGGTCATATCAGTTTCTGTTTTGATTTGTATCGGCTTGTCATGCTGAGCTTGCGGAAGCATGGCTTTCTTTTTTATTCGTTTACACGGTTCAAATGCAGTGCCCTTAGCATTTCGCCCAGCCGCCCGACATCTTTCACGCCCGGCGCGGTTTCGAAGCTGCTGTTAAGGTCAACCCCAACCAGGCCGGGCAGGCGCAGCGCCGCCAGCTCGGCGGCGTGTTCCAGGCCCAGCCCGCCGGCCAGAAAATAGGGCACGGGCAGGTTGTAGGCTAATAACAAATTCCAGTCGAAAATGGCCCCGTTGCCGCCGGGCGCAGCCCCTTTTGTATCAAAAAGAAAGAAGTCGCAATACGGTACGTAGGGCAGCAACGCGTTAAAATCGACCGCCTCCCCTACCGAAAATGCCTTCATTACCAGCAGGCCGGCCTCGTTTAGCTCCTCGCACTGGGCGGGAGTTTCTTTTCCGTGCAGCTGCACGGCGGCAAGGCTAAAGCGGTGCGCCGTGGCAAGGATGTTTTCAGTGGTTTCATTCACAAACACCCCTACTTTCCAAATGGTGGGCGGCAGGGCCCGCACCAGCTCGGGGGCCAGCACGTCGCCCACAAAGCGGGGCGATTTGGGTGCGAAGATGAACCCCAGGAAATCCGGCCCCAACGCGGCGATTGCAGCCAGTGCGGCCGCGTCGCGCATGCCGCACACCTTCACCAGCAACCGCGCCGGAGCGGCAGCCGCTGGCTCGGGGGCCGTGGCACCGAGCACACCGGCGGCCAGGGCCAGCGCAGGCAGGTTGGGGCGGGGCGTTTTCATATCCGACAACTAGGCAACAACCGATTCGATTTTCGACAGCGCGGCGATTTCCTGCACCAATGCGGCGCAGGCCCGCTCGGGCCGGGCGTGGCGCATAAAAGCCTCGCCCAACAGGAAGCCCCGGTAGCCCACCTCGCGCAGCTGGCCAATGGCCGTGGCAGTCGAAATACCGCTCTCCGACACCTTCACGAACTCATTCGGAATGGCTTCGGCCAAGGTCATCGACGTATCGAGGCTCAGGCTGAAGTCGTGCAGGTTGCGGTTGTTCACGCCGATAAGGTTCACGGCTTCGGTATTAGCCGAGCGGGCCAGCTCTTCGCCATCGTGCACTTCGAGCAGCACTTCGAGGCCCAGCGAACGGGCCAGACGGCCCAGCGAATCGATTTCCTGGGGCGTGAGCACGGCCGCAATCAGCAGCACGGCATCGGCCCCCATGCCCTTGGCTTCGAGAATCTGGTACTCATCCACCACAAAGTCCTTGCGCAGAATGGGGCAGAAATTGAATTTGCGCGCCGTGGTCAAATCCTCATTTTTGCCACCAAAGAATTCGGTATCGGTGAGAATGGACAGGGCCGCCGCCCCAGCCTGCATGTAGCCCAGCGTGGTGCGCTCTACCGGCGCATACTGGTTTATCCAGCCCTTGGAGGGCGACTTGCGCTTAAACTCTGCAATGAGCCCGCTGCCGCCTTCGCGCAGCAGGTACTTCCGCAGCGACAGCGGCTGCGAGTTGAAATACAAGCTGGTTTCGAGCAGCTTGGTGGGTACCAGCTCACGGCGGCTGGCTACTTCCTTGCGCTTGTAGGCGACGATGGTATCGAGAATCGTTGATTGAGACATGACTTGAAAAACAACAGCGCGCAGGATTTGCTTCGCGCCATGCAGAAAATTTATTGAGTATTTAACATGGTTTCAAACGCCCGCCGGGCCGCGCCCGAGTCCAGTGACTCGCGGCTGAGGCCCAGGGCCTCTTCCCAGCCCAGGCCGGGGCGAGCGCACTGCAGGGCCAGGGCGGCGTTTGCGGTGGTTACGTTGCGTTGGGCGGCTGTGCCGTACCCGTCGAGGACGTGCTTGAACAGCTCGGCCGAAGCGGCTACGGTGCTACCACCGGCCAGGTCGCCGGCGGTGCAAGCGGGCAAGCCCAGCGTGTCGGCGGTAAAGAGGCGCTCGCCTTCGAACGACGACACCACTTTGGCCAGGCCGGTGAGGGCCAGCTCGTCGTAGCCATCAAGGGCGTGCACCACGGCGTAACGTGCGCCGGTGGGCTGCATGAGGTAGTGATAGATGCGTTGCAGCTCCAGGCTGAACACACCCAGCAGCTGAGCCGCCGGCCGGGCCGGGTTCACCAGCGGGCCGAGGATGTTGAAGAAGGTGCGCAGGCCCAACTCGCGCCGGATTGGCCCCGCGTGCCGCATGGCCGGATGAAAAGCCGGCGCGTGCAGAAAGCAGATGCCTGCGCGGTCGAGCTGCCGCCGCAGCTGGTCGGAGCTGGCTTCGAAATTGTAGCCAAAATGTGCCAGCACATTCGAAGCGCCCGACACCGACGACACGCCGAAATTGCCGTGCTTGGCCACCAGCGTGCCCGCCCCGGCCACAATGAAACAGGCCAGCGTGGAGATGTTGAGCGTGTTCTTACCATCGCCACCCGTGCCCACAATGTCCACCAATTCGTGCGTGCCCAACTCGGGGTCGCGGCTGAGGTCGAGCAAGGCTTGGCGGAAGCCGGCCAGCTCGACCACCGTGATGGGCCGCATGCGGTACACGGCCAGGAACGCCGCCGTTTCGGCCGGGTTGGCCCCGCCCTCGCCCAGCTGGCGCATAGCGGCGTGGGCCTCGGCATGCGTCAGGGGCTGGTGGTCGAAAAGCTTAGTGAGAATCTGTTTCAAGTTGAGGTAGGGTGCGGGGCTTGTCCCCGCCCGTCGTTGAACGGGTTTGTTTTTGATTGTATTATTATGGAAGCCGCTTTTTCAACGGGCCAGATATCCGGGCGGGGACAAGCCCCGCCCCTACTTCAGCCAGTTTTCCAGCATTTGCGCGCCGTGCTCGGTGAGGATGCTTTCGGGATGGAACTGCACGCCGCGCACGTCGTACTCGCGGTGGCGGAAGGCCAGCACTTCGCCGTTGGCGTCGCGGGCCGTTACTTCCAGCGTCGCGGGCATCGACTCGGGCCGCACCGCCCACGAATGGTAGCGCCCCACCTGAAACCGCGTCGGCAGGCCCGCGAACAGGCGTTCACCGGGCACCGTCACTTCGGCTTCGTTGGCTACGCCGTGCAGCACGGCGGGGATGTTGTATAGCTCCGCGCCAAAGCTTTCGGCCAGGCCCTGATGGCCCAGGCACACGCCCAGAATGCGCTTGGTGGGCGCGTATTTCTGAATGATGGCCGGCATCAGGCCCGCCTCCAGCGGAATGCCGGGGCCGGGCGAAAGCAGAATGGCATCGTAAGCGTCTACGGCTTCGAGGGTGAGCTGGTCGTTGCGCGTCACCGTCAGGTTGGGGCCGTGGCCGAGGTCGCGCAGCAGGTGCACCAGGTTGTAGGTGAAGGAGTCGTAGTTATCGAGAACGAGGATTTTCATTTGACTTTGAACTTGAGAAGGACCGTCATGTCGAGGGCAGCCGAGACATCTCGCCCGCTTCGCTGCAACTACTGAGTTAGTGATAGCATGCGAGATGTCTCGGCTGCGCTCGACATGACGTTCTAATATGACTACCGCACCTCCGCTGCCGCTTTCAGGGCGGCCCGCAGCGCGCCCAGCTTGTGGTGCACCTCCTCCAGCTCCGACTGCACTTTTGATGCCGCCACCACGCCCGCGCCGGCCTGGAAATAAAGCTGATTGCCGGTGCTCAGAAACGAGCGAATCATGATGGCATGGTTGAAGCTGCCATCGAAACCCAAGTGGCCCAGGCAGCCGCCATAGTAGCCGCGCGCGGTAGTCTCCAGTCCATCAATGAGTTGGAGGGCGCGGAACTTGGGGGCGCCGGAGAGCGTGCCGGCTGGGAAGGTATCGGCCACCACTTGCAGGGTATCGGTGCCCTCGGCCAGTTCGGCCGTGACTTTGCTCACAAGGTGAATGACGTGCGAGTAGAACTGGATTTCGCGCAGCGTGCGCACTTCTACTTTGGTGCCGTGGCGGGCAAGGTCATTGCGGGCCAGGTCCACCAGCATTACGTGCTCGGCGTTTTCTTTGGGGTCGGCGGCCAGGCGCTGGGCAGCGGCGGCATCGGCGGCGTCGTCGCCGGTGCGGCGGTAGGTGCCCGCGATGGGGAACAGCGTGGCCTCGCGGCCCTGCACCAGTACCTGCGCTTCGGGCGAGGAGCCGAAGATTTTATAGTCGCCGTAGTCGAAATAAAACAGGTAGGGCGAGGGGTTGATGGACCGCAAGGCGCGGTACACATTGAACTCATCGCCCGAAAAGCCCTGCTGAAACCGGCGCGACAGCACAATCTGAAACACGTCGCCGCGCAGGCAGTGGGCCTGGCCCTGGGTGAGGCGGGCCAGAAATTCCTCGTCGGTCTGGTTGGTCTGCTCCTCGCCTACCGTGGCAAAATCGAACGCGGGCACGCTCGGGTGGCGCACCAGGTTTTCGAGGCGGTCGAGGCCGTCATTCTCTACCGGGGCTTCACCGGCCACGCTGTGCTCAAACAAATGCAGCTCCTGCCGGAAGTGGTTGAAGGCAATAACATAACGGTACACGCCGTAGCGAATCAGCGGAATATCGCCGGCCGGCACTTTCGCCGGGTCCAGCTGCACGTCTTCGAAGCTTTGCACGGCCTCGTAGCCCATGTAGCCAAACAGGCCGGTATTGATGAAGGGCAGCTTGGCCGATGCCGCATCGGGCGTGCCGGCGGCGGCAAAGTCACGCAGCCGGCCCAGCGCCTCACGCGGGTGGGCCAGGGTTTCGATGGTTTCGGGCGCGCCGGGTAGCAGCTGGCGCAGCACCCCGCCGCGCCGCAGCTCAAACGTGGCCAGCGGCTCGCACACCAGGTAGCTGAAGGCGTTTTGCTGGCCGTGGTAGTCGGCGCTTTCCAGCAGCAGGCAGTTGGCGTACTGGTCGCGCAACCGCAGAAACAGGCCCACGGGCGTCACAGTATCGGCGAGCAGGCGGCGGGAGCGGGTGATGAGTTGGTAAGGCACGAGATTCAAAAGGGAGCAAATGAGGCGGATGGGTTGCCTCAGAGAAAAACAGAAACAAAAAAAGCCCGGCTGTGGGCCGGGCTTTTTGTGACTAATAGCAAAATCAGGATGACTTCACTAGGCGCACAGGCAGGCCGGTCCGATGTTTCGGAGCTGCCACCACCAAGCCTGGGAAGTACGATGTGAATTCATGTTGAGCAAGCGCTTTTCTTGAAACGCGACGCAAAGATAAGGCTGCATTTTTAAAACTCCGGCAACCGCAGACAAAAAACTATACGAGCCTGTCAACTGGTTGTTGCAAACGCCACCAATTTCACAACCACCCCAACCATCATGAGCACCCCCATATCACTATTTATGCGGCGCAAAGTCTCTGGTTTTCACCGCCGAACTAAACAGAAACCGATAAGCCGCTGGAAACTCCCGCCGCCAGAACCATTCCCGGTGCTGGCCATCGGCCGGAGCCGAAAAAGCCAGGTTGGCCGCCGGCACACCCTCGGCCCGCAGCTCGTCGCGCCACTGCGCCATCAGGGGCAGCATGGTTTCTGATTCCTTCGGGCCGCACACGAAATAGAAGCGCGCCGTGCGCGCCGCCGGGTGGGTTTTGGCATAGGCTCGCAACGAGTCGTTGCAGACCCAGAAGGCCGGCGAAAACGCCCCTACTTCCCCGAAAACCTTCGGGTATTTCAGGGCTGCGTACACCGATATCAGCCCGCCCAGGCTGGAGCCGGCGATGCCGGTGTGCGCCGCCTCGGGCCGGGTGCGGTAGTGCGCGTCGATATAAGGCTTGAGCGTGAGGGCCAGAAAGTCGACGTAGGCTCCGCCCTGGCCACCCGGGTGGGGCTGGTCTTTGAGCGCGGCGCTGGGCCAGGGAATGTACTCGTCGGACCGGAACTGGTCGCCGTTGTCCACGGCCACCACAATGCTGCCGATGGCATCCTGGCCGGCCTGGCGCAGACGGTCGAGGGTTTCGTCTACGCCCCACTCGCCGCCGAAGCTGGTGGCGTCGTCGAATACGTTCTGGCCATCGTGCAGGTATAGCACGGGGTAGCGCCGGGCGGGGTTGGCCACGTAGTCGGCGGGCAGGTACAGCCAGATGCGCCGCTGCCGCCCCAGCTGCGGCATGGTAAACGCGGCAGACAGCAGGCGTACCTGCGGCGTAGCAGTATGCTTTTTGGGAGCCGCTACTGCGCCGCTCTGGTCGTCCCAGGCCAGCACCTGACTGGCGATTTCGCGGGCCATGGTCAGGTCAGCTTTGCGGTTGGCAATCTGCTGGTTTTTGCCGTCTACCTCCACCGTTGGCCAGCTGCCGCGGGTAAACTTGTATTCGATGCTGCCCAGGCTGGGCGGCAGGCTGATTTGGTACGTGCCGTCGGCTTGCTTCTGCAGGACATAGCGGGGGCTGCGGGGGTTCCAGTCATTGAAAGAGCCAGCCACGAAGAGGGAATCCCGGGGCGGCCAGGCAGCCGGCACCTGGGTTATTTTCAGGATAACCTGGGCGTTGGCAGTTCCCCACGCCAAGGCCAGGACACTGGCCAGCAGCGCCGGGCGTTTCAGCAAGAATCGTTGGCTCATCAGTTATCGAATGGTTTCGCCGCTGCCGGCGCCGCGTTCAGATGAATCCGTTTTGCGCAGCGTGTACACGGCCCGCACCGAATCGACGCCCGGCAGGCCGTTGGCCTGGAAGTCGAGCAGCGCGCCCTTCTTCTGGGGGCCTTTCACAAAATGCCGGTATTCTTCGGCCGACTCGCGCACCACGTACAACACGCCCGGCGACGGCACTTTCAGGCGGGAGAAGAAGCTGCGGCCATCGCCGGCGGGGCGGCGCGTGGTTTCGGCCACGGCGCTGGTACCCAGCAGCCGGAATTTGGCCACGTCGCTCCCCGGCAGGGTCAGGTTGCCCAGACCATCCACAAATATTTCGCGGCGGGCCATGAGGTGCTCCAGGTCCAGGGTTTTGAGCAGGCCCAGGTTTTCCTCGGACAGGATGAGCTGCTGCACCGATTTGCCGGGGGCCGGCTCCTCATAATACACCAGCACAGGCTTCTTCAGCTTCATCTTGCTCACGACCAGGGGCGTCGGCGCGTCCTCGGTATCGCTGACACGCTGGGTGGTGATGGGCGTGTACACCGGCGGCGGCTTCACCACTCCACGGGCACCGGGCGCGGGCTTGGGGGCCGGCTTGCGCGAGCCAGGCCGGGACTGGGCCGTGGCACCGGTTACGGTACCGGCCAGCAACAACGCGAGTAATGGTAGGTGCTTTTTCATTTTCTAAGGAAAAGCCAAAATTAGCTAGGAGAATATGGCCCGGCAAGGCAATTACTGCGGTAATTAACGAACAACAGTACCATTATCAGCCGAGCCATACCGAAATGTGGTAAGGGCAAAGGTGGTTAATCCGGAATTGCCGACCGCGCCCCGAGCCTTCGGGCACTTGCCCAGCCGCTGTTTTTTTGCCCGCGGCAGCCCAGGACAAAGGAAAGCACACGGCACCCCAAAAACGCACCTAATGAGTAACTACACACCCCCGATGAGTAAACACACACCCAAAAAATACGGGCCTTTTAAACTTATTTTTTGCTGAAAAATCTTTAAAAAAGCCTCATTCCAACGCGTTATGCGCACCATATCCGAATCGTTTGCATTGCGCACCCGGTTGGTAGGCATGCCACCACACCAGTTAAAGACTTATTAAACAATGCATAGCTCACAAAATTAATATGATTTTTAAACTACTTCCTACTTAAATATCGACAAAAAGTCGCCGAATTTGAGCAAACGTTTTTTCGATTTTAAGATGTGCTGGAATTTTTCCAAAAATGCCTTTAAACCTTCTGTAACGCAAGTTTTTGGTAACTTGCAGCCCCAATTCTTTTAAAAATTTCCCACCACCAACACATTTAAGAAGTTTCCCATGAGACAACCTTATTTAGCGAAGCTCCTGTTTCTGCTATTATTAGCAGGATTTGGCTTCCTCCCCTCGACTGCATTTGCTCAGTCGACCGGTTCGGTCAGCGGCCGGGTCACCGATAGCAAAAACGAAGGCATTCCCGGCGCTACGGTCCTCATCGAGGGCACTTCGCTGGGCAGCTCTTCAAACATAGACGGAACTTACAGCATCCAGAGCGTGCCCGCCGGACCGCACACAGTCGTGATTTCGTTTGTGGGCTACAACCCCGTTCGCCGTGCCGTGACGGTAGTTGCTGGCCAGAACGCCGAAGTATCGGCCGGCCTGAGCGAGAATACGACCCAGCTGGCCGAGGCCGTGGTAGTAGGCTACGGCACCCAGCGCCGCCAGGACGTGACCGGGGCTGTGGCCACGGTTGATGCCAAGCAGTTTGTGCAGGGCCAGGTAACCAACCCCGAGCAGCTCATCCAGGGCAAAGTGGCCGGTGTGAGCATCACCACGGCCGGCGGCGCGCCCGGCACGGGCAGCGTTATCCGCATCCGGGGCAACTCGTCGCTGAACGCTAACAGCGACCCGCTGTACGTGATTGACGGCGTGCCCGTAGACAAGGAAGGCATCAGCGGCGCCTCCAACCCGCTCTCCCTGATTAACCCCAGCGACATTGCGACCTTCACGGTGCTGAAAGACGCTTCGGCCACCGCCATCTACGGCAACCGAGCTTCGGGCGGCGTTATCCTCATCACCACCAAAAAAGGCCTGCAGGGCGAAAAGCTCCGCGTGGAGCTGAACTCGCAAGTGGGCGTTTCGACCGTGGCCCGCCGCTACGAGACGCTGAGCACCGACCAGTTCCGCAGCCTGATTCAGACCAATGGCGCGGCTTCGCAGTTTGCCACGCTGGGCAAAGGCGACACCAACTGGCAGAAGGAAATTTCCCGCACTGCCGCCACCTACGACAACACGGTGAGCCTGATTGGCTCGGTGGCCAAAGTGCCGTTCCGGGTTTCGTACGGCAACCTCTACCAGGAGGGCATCATCATCACCAACCTGCTGAAGCGGAACTCGGGCTCGGTGAGCCTATCGCCCACGCTGCTCGACAACCACCTGCGCATCGACGTGAACGCCAAAGGTTCGGTTGTGGATAACCGCTTTGTGGACTACGGCACCGTGTCCGGGGCTGCGCTCTACGACCCCACCCAATCGGTTACGTCGACCGAGTCGCGCTTTACGCGCTACGGCGGCTACTCCCAGTTCACCAACTCGGTGGGCCAGCCCTTGGGCAACGCCCCCGGCAACCCGGTGGCCGCCCTCAACAACTCCAACAACACCAGTCAGGTGAAGCGCCTCATCGGCAACGTGCAGTTCGACTACAAAGTCCACGGCATTGACGGCCTGCGCGCCAACCTGAACCTGGGCCTGGATGTGTCGCGCGGACGCGGCAGCAACATCATTCAGCCCACGGACTTCGGTAACTACAACACGGCCGCCGCCGCCGCCACCAACGCCGGTATTAACGGCCGCTATACTCAGTACGCCCAGGACAAGGACATGAAGCTGCTCGAAGCCTACCTGGCTTACGGCAAGCAAGTGGGCGGCACCAAATTCGACGTGCAGGGCGGCTATGCCTACCAAACCTTCGTGTACCAGGGCCCTAACTTCCTGGACTACCGCTACGACCGCAAGACCAAGGTGAACTCGAGCGATACCCTGACTGTGCCGAACTACTACGGCAAGCTGGTGATGCTCTCGTACTTCGGCCGCGCCACGATGAACGTGAAGGATAAGTACCTGCTGACGGCTACCCTGCGTAATGACCAGACCTCGCGCTTCCGTCCGGGCTACCGCAGCGGCTTGTTCCCGGCCGTAGGCCTGGCCTGGCGCGTGAAGAACGAGGATTTCCTGAAAGATAACAACCTGTTTTCGGAGTTGAAGCTGCGGGCCGGCTACGGCCGCACGGGCCAGCAGGACCTGGGCCAGGGCTACTACGACACGCAACCGCGCTACGTACTCAGCGGCTCGTCGACGACCTACCCGCTCGGCAACACGGGCAGCACGACCGTGCCGACCTATAGCCCCCAGGGCTACAACGCCATCCTAACCTGGGAAACCACCAACACCTACAACGCCGGCCTGGACCTGGGCTTCCTGGATAACCGCCTGACGGCTACGGTAGACGTGTATGAGCGCCGCGCCAGCAACCTGCTGGCCCGCGTGAACTTCTCGGCCGGCTCCAACCTTACCAACCAGCTCGACGCCAACATCGGCTCGCTGCGCAACCGCGGCATCGAGGTAGGCCTGAACTACGGCATCCTGCAGGGTTCTGACCTGAACTGGAACGTGAACCTGAACGGCGCCTACAACGTGAACAAAATCACTGACCTCGGCCAGCAGGCCGAAAACTTCAACGGCTACAAGGTGGGCGGCATTGGCGGCGGCACCGGCAACACCATCCAGATTCAGGGCGTGGGCCAGCCCATCAACTCTTTCTTCGTGGCTAAGCAGGTGTACGGTGCCGATGGCCGCCCCGTGGAAGGGCTGTATGTAGACAAAGACGGCAACGGCATCATCAACGACGCCGACTACGTTTCCTACAAGCAGTCCGCGCCGCTCGTTACGCTGGGCTTCAGCTCGAACCTGACGTACAAGAAGCTGGTTTTTGCCTTCACCCTGCGCAGCAACCTGGGCAACTACGTGTATAATGCCAACGCCGCAAACTTTGGTACCTATGCCAACGCCCAAGGCTCCACTCTTTTCGTAAGTAACCTGAGCCCCGACGTGCTGAACACCGGCTTCACCCGTCAGCAGCTGTTTTCGGACTATTACGTCCAGAATGCTTCGTTCCTGCGGGCCGAAAACATCTCGCTGGGCTACAACGTTGGCAAGGTGCTCGGCGCTTCATCGCTCCGCGTAACGGCCAACGTGCAAAATGCTTTCCTCGTGACCAAGTACAAAGGGGTTGACCCCGAAGTATCCGGTGGCATCGACAGCAACTTTTACCCGCGTGCCCGTACTTTCACCCTCGGCCTCGCCCTAGGCATTTAATTCCCACCAGTACTCATGAAAAACGCATTATACCGGGGGCTAACGGCCCTCACGCTGAGCACCGCCCTGGCGGGCTTCAGCACGTCCTGCACCAAAGACCTGGACCAGACGCCGAAGTATGAGCTCACCGGCGACAAGGTGTACGTTGGGCTGGCCGGCTATAAGCAGGTGCTGGCCAAGCTCTACGGCGGCTTCGCCCTCACCGGGGCTTCGGGCCCCGGCTCGGGCGACATCACCGGTATCGACGCCGGCACTTCCGACTACATCCGCCAGTGGTGGAGTGCCCAGGAGCTGACCACCGACGAAGCCGTGATTGCCTGGAACGACCCGGGCGTGCAGGAGTGGCACAAGCTGAGCTGGGATGCCAGCGACCCGCTGACCCGGGGTTTCTACAGCCGCCTGTACTACGAAATTGCCATCTGCAACGAATTCCTGCGCGAAGCCACCGACGACAAGCTCAGCAGCCGCCTGAGCAGCAGCGAGCAGGAACAGGGCAAGCTGTTCCGGGCCGAGGCCCGGTTCCTGCGGGCCGTAGCCTACTACCACGTCATCGACCTGTTCGGCAACGGCCCGTTCGTGACCGAGAAAGACCCCGTGGGTGGCCCGCTGCCCGTGTACAACACCCGCCAGCAGCTCTATAGCTTCGTGGAAAGCGAGCTGCTCGCTCTCACCAACGACCTGGCTACCCCCCGAACCAATGAGTATGGCCGCGTAGACCAGGCCGCCGCGCACGGCTTCCTGGCCCGCCTCTACCTCAATGCCGGCGTGTATACCGGTACCCCGCAGTACGCCAAGGCCGCCACCGAAGCCAAGGCCGTGATTGACGCAGGCTACACGCTCAGCACCACGGCTGCGCCGGCGGTTGCCTCAGCCTACGGCCGCCTGTTTCTGGCCGACAATCACTTGGCGTCGGCCAAAAGTGAAATCATCTGGCCCGTCATTTTTGATGTAAACAGCGTGCAGAGCTACGGCGGCACCACGTTCCTCATCAACGGTGCCACAAGTGGGGCTGATGCCAGCTGGCAGCGCCTGGTAGGCCAAACCACCGGCTGGGGCGGTCTGCGTACCACTAGTGCTTTGTTCGACAAGTTTTTCCTGGCTGGCGGCGACACCACCCGCGACCGCCGGGGCCGCTTCTACACCAAGGGCCAGACGCTGGCCATCACCGACCTGAGCCAGTTCACGCAAGGCCTGGGCGTGGTGAAGTACCGCAACGTGAACTCGGCAGGCGTGGCGCAGGGGGCTTCGCTCAACTTTTCGAGCGTGGACTTCCCCATGTTGCGCCTAGCCGACATGATGCTCATCTACGCCGAAGCCGCTACCCGTGGCAGCGGTGACCGCACCCTGGCGCTGGGCTACGTGAACCAGATTCGTCGTCGGGGCTTCGGCCTGCCCACGACCACGGCCAGCGCCACGGCCGACATCACCGATGCCCAGCTGACCTCCGACTTCATCCTCGACGAGCGCGCCCGCGAGCTGCACTGGGAAGGCACCCGCCGCACCGACCTTATCCGCTACAGCAAGTTTGTGACCGGCGCCTACCTCTGGCCCTGGAAAGGCGGCATTTCGGGAGGCAAAGCGGTGGATGACAAGTACAAGCTGTTTCCGATTCCGGCCTCTGACCTCACGGCCAACCCGAACCTGAAGCAGAACCCCGGCTACTAAGCTTTTTCTGCCTGCCCGGCGGCAACTCCGGGCAGGCAGTATCCTTTGTTCTCACTCAACTCACTTATTCTTATGTATCGCTTATTTTCCAAAACGGCGGCCCTGGCCGGCCTGCTGGCCCTCAGCCTCACAGCCTGTAAGAAGGACGAGGTGCGGGTTAATTCCGAGTTCAGCGCCCCGCCGGTGCTGACGGCGAGCACCACCAACGCCGGGGCCCTGGCGAAGGCCAATGCCCAGAACACGGCCGTGACCTACACCTGGACGCCCTACACCATCACGACGTCGGACGATTCCAAAGTAGCCTCCACGGTAACCTACACCCTGCAGATTGCCAAGGCGGGCACCAACTTCGCCACGGTACGGGAAATCAGCGGCGGCGTGGGCACGGCTTCTTCCCTGGCCATCAAAACCATTGACCTGAACTCGGCCCTGCTGTTTCTGGGCCTGCCGTTTGGCCAGCCGGGCCTGGTTGATGTACGCCTGAAAACCTTCGTGGCTGGTAACCTGCCTACCCTCTACTCCACCACGAAACAGCTCACGGCCACCCCCTACGACGAGTGCACGGCCCCCAACGCCGACACCTGGGGCCTGGTGGGCCCGGCCGGCGATGGCTGGCCCGGTGCTACCGCCACTGACCGCATGCTGAAGTGGGACTGTGTGGCCAATGCCTACGTGCTGCGCTCGGCCCTCAACGTCGGCGACTTCAAGTTCCGCAAGAACCAGGACTGGGCCATCAACCTGGGCGCGCTGACCAAGCCCCTGATGCCCGGCGCCACCGCCACTACGCTGAAGATTAACGGCGAAGACATGTCAATTGCCGTGGCCGGCACCTACACGGTGAAGCTGACGATAACCGGCAGCGGAGCCAACGTGACGGCCGGTACGCTCACCGTCACACCCTAATTAAAAGCATTCGTTTCGGAATCGAACGGACATAAAAAAGCCGCTGGCCATGTCAGCGGCTTTTTTATGTCCGTTCGATTCCGAAACGAAGCAGAGCGTATGCTGGCAGCCGCTGGATTGAAAACAGCCTTTTGAGTAAGTAACGGTTTCGTAATTAAAGTAGTGCGCCATGCTTCGACAAGCTCAGTATTGCCTCCTGTTTGGATACGCTCTAAGCGGCTGCATACTGCTCCGGGCGCAGCATCGTGCGTACGGAAGTGATTCCAATCGTGAAAGCAATGGCAACGTCCCGCCGGATGCATGGCTACGCCAGTATGCGGCCTATGCTTCGCGTGGCGAAGTCACTATGTTGCTGCCTTTCTTCCTGCACATGCACCGGGCAGGCACCGGCCACGAAAAAACGCAGTTTAGAGGGCGTATCGGCCGTGCACAGATTCAGCAAAATGGAGGAGCCAGCCCCGTGAAAGCTGACGAGCTAGCCACGGCCTACTTACTTACCGGCCGAAGCCGCTCAGATTTCGGAAGCATTGAGGATGTTACCCACCCAAGTGCGAAACTGACCAAGGTTTCAGCCGGGGAAGGACACAGCCAAAACAGGTTATCTGGCGTCATCCCGGCTTTTTTCAAACCAAGAACAACGGTTTTTTCGAAAAAAGTTTTCTGCAATCGTTTGTTCGCTTTCGGCCACTCAGCCGGTTCCCACACTACTTGCTACTTTCGTTGTCTGCTTCATAATTCCCTCTCCTATGATACTTATTGCCGACGGCGGCTCAACGAAATGCAGCTGGTGCCAGCTCGACGACGCGCACAACCGCGTGTACTTTAACACGGAGGGCTATAACCCTGATTTCATGGACACGGCGGCCATTGTGGCCTCGCTCAACCAGCACCTGCCCAGTACGCTGCCCCGCGAGGAGGTGACCGACGTGCATTTCTACGGCGCGGGCGTATCGTCGGCGCAGAAGGCGGAGGTGATTGCGGCGGCCCTGCGCCAGGTATTTCCCAAGGCCAAGACCCACGTAACCGAAGACCTGCTGGCCGCGGCCCGCGCCCTGCTGGGCCACAAGCCCGGCTTCGCGGCCATTCTGGGCACGGGCACCAACTCCTGCCTGTATGATGGCGAGAAAATCACGTACAACGTGGATTCGCTGGGGTATTTCCTAGGCGATGAGGGTTCGGGCTCGTACTTCGGCAAGCGGCTGCTGCGCGACTACCTACGTGGCCTGCTGCCCGATGGCCTGCAGGAGATTTTCAAGGAGACATACGCGCTGGGCTCGCGCAACGACATTCTGGACCGCCTCTACAACCAGCCGCTGCCCAACCGCTACCTGGCCAATTTCGCCAAGTTTGCCTACGACCACAACAACGTGAGCTACTGCCGCGAAATCGTACTCGAAGGCTTCGAAACCTTCTTCCAGAACCTGGTGCTGCACTACCCGCGCTTTCAGGAATACACCTTCAACTGCGTGGGCTCGGTGGGCTACAATTTCCGCGATGTGCTGACGCAGGTGGCCAAAACCCACGGCATGGAAGTGGGCAAGATTATCCGCTCCCCTATCGACGATTTGGTGGCGTACCACGACGAATTGCCGGTGCGGTAAACGCTGGTTTTGTTAGTACTGAGATGCGTCTCAGAACGTCATGCTGAGCGCAGCCGAAGCAGCTCGCGTGTGGTAGTAACTCAATCGATTGGATACTATGGCACGCGAGCTGCTTCGGCTGCGCTCAGCATGACGTTCTGAATAACCGCTTCACAAAAAAAGGCCGCTTCCAACTGGAAGCGGCCTTTTTCGTGGCCCTGGTTAGGCAGCGTTAGTGCTGCACTACAATGCGGGTAGTTTGCATAAGCTGGCCGGTGCTGAGGCGCACCACATAAATGCCATTGGCCAGGTCCTGCACGGGCAGGGCGAGCTCGTGCGCGCCGGCAGCCTGCGTGGCGCGGCTGCTGATGGTGCGTACGGTAGCGCCCAGCACGTTGTGCACCGTTACGGTAACGGCGGACGGCGCGGCCAGCTCATACCGGAGGCTGGTGCTGCTGCTGCTGGGGTTGGGCACGGCCACGAGGCGCAGGGCATCGGTGCGGCTGGCTTTAGTGCCCAGCAGAACAGCCTTTTTGAGGCGGCGCGTGGTGTAAACGGCGTAGGCGCCGGGAGCCAACGTGATGAGCGCATTGGCGTTGGTCACGGTGATGCTGTCGCCGGACAGGTAGTTGTACCACTTGCCGGTGCGCTGGAAGGCGGGGTCGATGGTGGTGCTGGTCACGTCGAAGTTACCGATGATGGTGATGTTCTGCGTGGCGTTGCTGACGTGGATGGACTTGGCGGCGCCGGCCAGCTGCTGCGTGTAGCCGGTGGGGTTGGCAAAGGCGGACTCCTGCTTTTTGAGGGCAATCAGGGCGCGCTGCACATCGTAGAGCTGGCGGCGGTTGGCATCCTGGTAGTAGGCCCACACGGGCTGCTTGGCGCTCAGCTTGCACTGGTCGTTGCCATAGGGCGTGGGCACGGTGCCATTCGAGCAGGCGAAGATGGACTTGTCGTAGCCCAGCTCGCCAAACTGCCACACCATTTTGGGGCCGGGCACGGTGAAGAAGAAGGCCGAGGCCAGCTCGATGCGCGCCAGGGCGGTGTTGAGGTCGCGGGTGCTGTAGGTGCCGGCCGAATTGCCGAAGGTGAGGTTCTTGTACATCAGGCGCTCCTCGTCGTGGCTTTCCATGTAGGTTACCAGGTTGGGGCTGTTCCAGCCGCGACCACCCTGGGCGGTGCTGCCGTAGTAGCCGTAGCTGAAGTTCGAATTGGGCAGGTAGCCCATCGTGGCCTCGTTGTAGTTATTAACGGCGTTGCCCCATATCATGAAGCCGGCGTCGGCCAGGGCCTTACCCTCGCGGTTTTCGGGGAAATGCTCCAGAATGGGGTACAGGTTAGCATCGACGCCAATCATGTGTTGGTAATAATCTAGCCAGATGTTGATGCGCGATTGGTCGTAGTTGCCGTAGGTGTTGCCCGTGCTGGGCTGCTGCGTGAAGCCGCCAGCCAGGTCAAAGCGGTAGCCATCAATGTGGTATTCCTGAAGCCAGAACGACATCACCTGCTTCGAGAAGGACCTGGTGAGGGCGCTTTCGTGGTTGAAGTCGTTGTACACACTATACGGGTGCGGGGCCGTCACGTTGAACCACGGGTTATCGGACGAAGGGCCGCCGTTGGCCCCGGCGTATAGCTGCACCATTGGGCTCTGGCCGGTGGAGTGGTTGAGCACCATGTCCAGAATTACGGCGATGCCGCGGCGGTGGCATTCATCTATGAACTGCTTGAAGGCCTGCTTGGTGCCATAGTATTTATCGGGCGCGAAGAAGAAATCGGGGCTGTAGCCCCAGTTGTCGTTGCCGTCGAATTCATTGATGGGCATCAGCTCGATGGCATTCACGCCGAGGCGCGAGAGGTAGTTCAGGGTGTCGCGCAGGGTCTGGTAGTCGTGGCGGGCGATGAAGTCGCGCATCAGCAGCTCATACACCACGAGGTTGGTGCGGCTGGGGCGCTGGAAGGTGGTAGCTGTCCACACGTAGGGCGTCTGGTTGGTTTGCAGCACCGACACAATGCCCGTGGTGCGGCCCGTGGGGTAGGCCTTGAGGCCGGGGTAGGTCACGGCCGGGATGTACTGGTCGTCGTTCGGGTCCAGGATTTTCTCGCAGTAGGGGTCGGCCACGCGCAGGGTGCCGTCCACGAGGTACTGGTAGGCGTATTCGCGGCCGGCGGTGAGGCCGTTGATTTGCACCCACCAGCGGTTGCCGTCGGGCGTTTTGTTCATGTAGCTGGCGTTGGTTGTCTGCCAGTTGTTGAACTCGCCCAGGACATAAGCAAACTGCTTGTTTGGGGCCGTGAGGTTGAGGATGACCGACGTGCCGCCATTCAGGTACGTAACGCCGTCCTTGGCCCCGGCGGGCAGCGCGGCAACGGTAACGGTGGGGCGCACCACAAAAATCAGCGAATCGACCGCCTGGTTGGTACCGCTGACGGCGCTGAAGCGCACCACGTTGCGGCCGGTGGCCGCTGTGACGGTGGTGGTGAGGGTGGTGGCGCTGGCCTGCTGGGCCACCTGCGTACCATTGAGACTGAAGGCCAGGTTGGCCGTGGCGGAGGCCGTACCCGTTACGCTTACTTGTGCGCCCAGGGCCACGAACAGCGGGTTGCCGCTGGCGTTGGAAGTCGGGTTGGTGATGCGGACCGACAGGGCAGTCGTGGACGCATCCACGAAAATGTCGCCGCCGCCGGTGGCCCGGCCCACCGTGGAGCCGTCGGCATTCTTGAAAATCATGCCCAGGCGCAGCAGCGTTTCGGCCGCCGGAATGGGGTAGAACGTGCGCGGCGTGAAGGTGATGGTGTAGATGTTGGGGTTGCTGGCGCTACGGGTCATCTGCGCCGAGGGGTCGGCCACGCCGAAGCTGGGGCTGTGCACGTTGCGCCAGTTGGTGTTGCTGGAGCTCAGGTTGGTCACGGTGCCGGTCCAGATGTAGACGTTGCCGGTGAAATTGGCCAGCGCCCCGTTGCCCTGACTGGCATCGTAGGTGATGGTGACGGGCGTGGTATCGGTGAAGAAAACCGGCGAGGTAGTTACCTGCGCCTGGGCGGTCCAGGCCAGCAGGGTCAACAGCAGGGCGGTGAGGTGTCGAAGTTTTTGCATTGGGAATTTTTAGGATGCGAAATGAGAAGGAAGTGGTTGATTAAAAATTATTTAGATAGCTGAAATAAAAGCTTGCGGAAACGTTTGCCAAGCCTGTAATTAATTGTTTTTGTTGACAAACCAAGTCGCAAGATACGCCATTGGAGCCAGCAGCCGGCTTTATGGGGCATACCTTTAGGCACTATTTATAGCCTGCATGGCGCTTGTCTCGTTGATTTTAGATTTGTTCGGGCGCGGGCGGCTGGCCGGGCTGGCCATGGGCGGTGCGCTGGCGGTGCCACTGGCCGGGCGCGGGCAGGTGCCGCTCCGTACCGACAGTGCGAGTGGCCCGCCGGTTCGCTCGGTTGATGTCTCCTCACGCAGCAACTTTCCGGTTGATTCGGTGGCACTGCGCAAGCGCCGCTTGCGTCTACTCGTGAGCGGCACGGCGCTGAGCTACGGCGTTATTTACACCGGCCTCACCACGGCCTGGTACACCGGCGAGCGGGTGCAGCTGCACTGGTTCAACGACCTGCCCGAGTGGCAGCAGCTCGACAAGTGCGGGCATTTCTGGGGCGCGTTTCAGGAAAGCCGGGGCGCGGTGGATATGCTGCGCTGGGCCGGCCTGAGCGAGAAAAAGGCCATCTGGTACGGCTCGTTTGTGGGCTTCGTGGTGCAGAGCCCGATTGAAATCCTCGACGGCTTCGACCCGGCTTACGGCGCGTCGGCTACTGATTTGGCGGCCAATTTCCTGGGTTCCTCGGCCCTGCTGGCCCAACAGCTGGCCTGGCACGATGTCCGCATCATGCCCAAATGGTCGTTTCATCTCACCAGCTACGCCGCCATGCGCCCCAACGTGCTGGGCAGCAACGTGCCTGAGCGCTGGCTGAAGGACTACAACGGCCAGACCTACTGGCTTTGCACCGATGTAGGCGCGTTCCTAAAGCCCGGCAACCGCTGGCCCCGCTGGCTGCAACCCGCCGTGGGCTACGGCGGCCAGGACATGGTGTATAACGACGACGGCACCAACGCCGAAAAAGGCCTGCGCCCCTACCGCCAGTTTTACCTTTCGCTCGACGTAGATTTGCGCCGCATTCCCACCCGTAGCCCGCTGCTGAAAAAGATATTCTACACCCTCAGCATTTTCCACTTGCCAGCCCCGGCGCTGGAGTACAACGGGCGCGACGGTTTTGGCTTTCACGGCCTATACATGTAAATCACGGATTACGCGGGTTTTACGGATTTTTTAGGTGAGTATGCTAATGATATTCTGCACATTATCACTGGTATTTGTGGGCATTTTTGTGTGGCATGATGGGAGGCTTTCTACCTTAAAAAAGAGGTAAGGCATCTGTCGGCACGCCAAAAACGTACTTTTGTAGACCCAGCCCATCCGGGCGGGTCAAAATGAAGAAAAACGGACTACTTCCGGCGGCCGATAATCGTCCACAAAACCCGTGAAATCCGTTTAAATCTGCCAAATCCGTGATTTATGAACGTAGGAGATAGAGTCCGGCTCCTGACCGGCACCGAAGAAGGAATTGTTACCCGCCTGCTCGACAGTGAGCTGGTAGAAGTAGCTATTGACAACGATTTTACCATTCCCGTGCTTCGGCGCGAAGTAGTGGTAGTGGCCCAGGAAGAAGGCAAGAACTTCGACCGCGCCGCCGTGGACTACGGCCCCGGCCAGACGCCCGGCAAAAATGCCAACGCCAGCAAGAAGGACAACAGCAAGCGGCCGTCGGCTACGCCGGCTGCGCCCAAGCCGGTGCAGCCTTCGTTGCAGGAGGCCCTGGCTGCTGTGGCTTCGAGCGGCAAAGGCGTGGCCAAAATCAGCGGGCCGGCCGCCGGGGCCAGGCAGCCGGCAGCGGCCAAAGGCCTGTTCCTGGCCCTGGTGCACCAGTCCCCGGAGCTGCTGGGCGTCACGCTCATCAACAACACCGAGGCCGACGTGCTCTTCACCTATGGCGAGGAAACCAGCGCCCGCCCCTACCGCGCCCTGGCCGCCGACAAGCTTGGCCCCAAAACCAGCACCAAGCCCCTCTCCTTCCTGCACATGAAGGATTTTGAGGCTTGGCCCGCGGTCATCTTCCAGCTGCTGCCCAGCAAGCCGAATGGCGACGCGGCCTACGAGCTGCTCACCAAGCGGCAGGCCTTCAAGGCCAGCACGTTCTACGGTAGCCAAAAGCCCGCGCCGGTGATTGGCAAGGATGCCTACCTCTTCCAGCTGGACGAGAAAGCGGCCGCCGCCATCGCCCCCGAGCAGCTGGCCGAAGAAACTCCTGCCCCGGCTCCCACCGCCCCGGCCAAGCCCGCCGGTGTGGATATTGCCGCCCTCAAAGCCCAGCTCAGCGGCGACGCACCGGCCAAGCCGGCCGCTGTGGTAGCCGCCGCCACGCCAGCCAAGCCGGCCGGCCCTATCGTGGCCCCGCCCCACGAGCTCGACCTGCACCTCGAAGCCCTGCGCCCCGATAACACCGAGGAGCTGAGCAACACCGCCATTCTGCGCCTGCAGCTCGATGCGTTTGAGGACGCGCTGAGCCGCGCCCTGGCCACCAACATGCACGAAATCGTGTTTATTCACGGCATGGGCAATGGGGTACTGCGCAAGGAAATCCACCGCCAGCTGAGCCGGAACAAGGACATCAAGTTCTTCGAGGACGCCCGCAAGGAGAAGTTCGGCTTCGGTGCCACGCTGGTGCGGCTGAAGTAGGTTCTCAAGTTTTGTGACGGCTGTTTTGAACGTCATGCTGAGCTTATCGGAGCATTTCTACCGCGCAACTAATCAGATTTAGTCGCGCGGTAGAAATGCTCCGATAAGCTCAGCATGACGTTCTGATTTTCTACCCATTCCACTCCTACATTCCATGTACGACCTTATCGGCGATATTCATGGCCATGCGGCGGAGCTCCGCCAGCTTCTGCAGCAGCTTGGGTACGCGCCCGATGCCCTCGGGACCTACCGGCACCCGGCGGGCCGGCAAGTCATTTTCGTTGGTGATTTTATTGACCGTGGCCCGGCCATTCGTGAGACGCTGCAAGTGGTGCGCGCCATGGTAGACGGCGGCGCGGCCCTGGCCGTGATGGGCAACCACGAGTACAACGCCCTCGCCTTCTGGGCCTCCGACCCCGCCGGCGGGCACCTGCGGTCCCACCGACCGCATCACATTTTGCAGCACCTCGCCACCATTCAGGAGTTCAGCACCAAGGAGCTATTTGCCGAATGGCAGGGCTGCCTGGCGTGGTTTCGCACGCTGCCGCTGTTTCTGGAGCTGCCGGGCTTACGCGTGGTGCACGCCTGCTGGGATGCCCGCTACATTGCCCAGCTGCGCGGGTGGCTGCCCGATGCCCGGCTCACGCCGGAATTTCTACTGGCGGCCAGCCGGGTGGGTTCCGACGAGTTCAATGCCATCGAAGTCACGCTGAAAGGCCACGAAACAAAGCTGCCCGGCGGCCACCATTTCTTCGATAAAGACGGCCACCGCCGCACCATGGTGCGCACCGCGTGGTGGCGCGACCCGGCCATTTCCACCTACCACAACTACTACCTGGAATCCGTTGAGGCGCTGGCCGACCAGCCCGTGGATGTGGCCACCTTGCCCAACGCCAGCTACTACCAGGACGAAACGCCGGTGTTCTTCGGGCATTACTGGCTGCGGGGCGAGCCCCAGCTGCTCACACCGCACTCCGTGTGCCTCGACTACAGCGTGGCAAAAGGCGGTGAGCTGGTGGCCTACCGCTGGCACGGGGAGCAGACGCTGACGCCAACTGGCCTGGTTCGGGCCAATTCGTAGCTGCTATTTTCTTTGTGCCTATTCCTTTCGCAGCGCCTGCTGCTACTTTGTTGCTTATGAAACCATTTGGTCGGATTGCCGCTGCCCTTTTTCTACTGGTCTCAGTGGCCCGCGCCCAGCCCGCGCTGCCCGTACCGCGCAACCTGCAAGCCACCTACGCCAAAGGCACCCGCGCCGAAACCGGCCTGCCCGGCCCCAACTATTGGCAAAACACCGCCGACTACGACCTGGCCGTGAATTTCAACCCCGATACCCGCCTCGTGTCGGGCACGGTAGACATCAAGTACGTCAACAACAGCCCCGATTCGCTCAAGCAGCTCTGGTTCAAGCTCTACCCCAACCTCTACCAGAAGGGGGCGCCCCGCAGCCGCGCCATTGCCCCGGAAGACGTGAGCGACGGCGTTAAAATATTCAACCTCAGCATCAACGGCGAAACCTTCGATGTGAGCAAGCTGGCCCCCGACGCCACCAACCTGCCCATAACCCTGCGCCGTGCCCTCAGGGCGCACCAGATTGCCACGGTGCGTGCCACCTACGCCTACACCCTCAACAAGAGCTCGCACCAGCGCACCGGCGAAGTTGAGCCGGGGGCCGCTTTCGTGGCTTACTTCTTCCCGCGCATCGCCGTGTACGACGACCTCGACGGCTGGAACCGCGTGCCCTACACCGGCGACCAGGAGTTCTACAACGACTTCGCCAATTTCAAAGCCGCCATCACCGTGCCCAAGAATTTCGTGGTTTGGGCCACCGGCGACCTCACCAACGCCGCCGAAGTGCTGGCCCCAAGGTACGCCCAGCGCCTGCGCGATGCCGAGCAGCAGGACACCGTGGTGAGCATCATCAGCGAGGACGATGCGAAGCGCCGCGACATCACCGCCCAGACCGACCAGAATACCTGGCGTTTCGAGGCCAAAAACGTTACCGATTTCGTATTCGCCACCGCCGACCATTACGTGTGGCAGAGCACCAGCCTGGTGGTGGACCCCGCCACCAAGCGCCGCACCCGCGTCGATGCCGTGTACAATCCCAAGCACGAAGACTACAAGGAAGTCATCAACTTCAGCCGCAAAACGGTGGAGGCCATGAGCTACACCTTCCCGAAGTGGCCCTTTCCCTACGCCCACGAAACCGTGTTCGACGGCCTCGACCAGATGGAGTACCCCATGATGGTGAACGACAACCCCACCGCCACCCGCGAGGACGCCATCACCCTCACCGACCACGAAATCTTCCACACGATGTTCCCCTTCTACATGGGCATCAACGAAACCAAGTACGGCTGGATGGACGAGGGCTGGGCCACCATCGGCGAGTGGCTCATTTCGGGTATCATCGACCCCAAACTGGACGACGACTACGGCGTGGCCCGCTACGCCGCCCAGGCCGCCACCGAAAACGACCTGCCCATCGTCACGCTCAGCACCCAGCAAACGGGGATGCCGTTTTTTCTCAACTCGTACCCCAAGCCCGGCATGGGCTACCTCTACGTGAAGGATATGCTCGGCGATGAGCTGTTCACCAAGTCGCTGCACACCTACATTCGGAACTGGAACGGCAAGCACCCCATGCCCTACGACTTCTTCAACAGCATGAACGCCGGGGCGGGCCGCAACCTTAACTGGTTCTGGCAGCGCTGGTTTTTTGATGATGGCTACCCCGACCTGGCCATCGCCCGCGTCACCAAAAGCACCGCCGGCTACGACATCCAGGTGCAGGCCAAAGGCACTAAACCCGTCCCGGTCGACCTCACCATCACCTTCGCCGATAACACCACCCAGAAAATCCACCGCAGCATCGGCGTATGGGAAACCGGGACCAATTCCGTCACCGTTCCCGTCGCCACCAAGCAGCCCCTGAAACGCGTAACCCTGGGCAGCACCCTGGTGCCGGACAGCTACCCGAAGGATAATGTGTGGGAGGGGAAGTAATGGCACCTCTAGACAAACTAGCGCCTCCTCTGCGGCACATACTTAAAAAGGAATTGGCTGCTGGTAATGAGATTATGGAAATAGTAGCTAACCCAGGCTGGCCTCCTGATTGTGAATTATTCATTGCACTGAAACGAAAGTTTAGTAGAATGCACGATATGCCGTCAGAAGTCACATTTAGGAGTTGTTTAGAAAGTCACAAAAGGTACTCAAACGGTCATGCAGCGCGCAGCGAAGCATCTTGCTCGCATCGTTGAACGGGCCTGACGATGCGAGCAAGATGTTTTGCTGCGCGCTGCATGACCGTTCGGGGACTTTCTAAACAGCTTCTTAATCAGATTGATGATTACCACTATTGGTTTGCCGACTACAATTACAATGGGAGCCAGCAACTTTTAACTTGCCAATTTGCCCCGCCGATTCCAGGCTTTGAGCTATTCCTAACAAAACTTGGGAGAATCTTTGCGCGGTAGAGATGCTTCGACTTCACTCAGGATAACGTTCTAGTTTATTCGTGTGCTACCTTTGCCCGCAGTGATGGGTCGCCTCACCGCGGCGCTTTCGGGCGACGAGGAAAGTCCGGGCAACACAGAGCACCTTGCTTCCTAACGGGAAGGACTGGCGCGCATAACGCAACCCAGGACAGCAAGTGCCACAGAAAATTACCGCCTACGTACCGGCCTTCGGGCCGGTGCCGGTAAGGGTGAAAAGGTGCGGTAAGAGCGCACCAGCGGGCGGGCAACCGTCCCGGCTGGGTAAACCTCAGGGGTTGAAAGACCAAATAAGCTGGTACGCCGGCGCAGCCTTCGGGCGGCATCGGCTCCGGGCGGCTCGTCCGGCGCCAGCGGGTAGGTTGATGGAGCCTTTCCGCGAGGACTGGCCTAGATAAATGGTGAGGCAGGGGCTTCGGCCCCGGACAAAACCCGGCTTACAGACCCATCACCAATCATCAAAAAAGGCCACTCCCGCGCGGGAGTGGCCTTTTTTGGTGTCGTGCCGGTCCGACCGCCCTAGGCGGTCTGACCGGTTGTCGTTGCTATAACCGATTGATGTTGCGCACCAAGATAGGCACACATCAACCGGTCTGACCGCCTAGGGCGGTCAGACCGGCACGGCTACTTCTTCCCAGCCGCCCGCACGGTCTTCACCTCGCTCACCGTCACGGCGCTGGCCTTGTTCCCGAACGAGTTACGCACGTACGTCAGCACATCGGCCATTTGCTGGTCGTTGAGGTAACTCTGCGAGGGCATCACGCCGTGGTATTCCTCGCCGTTGATGTCCACGCCTTTCAGGCCGTTGACCAGCACGCCTATCAGGCGGGTTTTGTCGCCCAGCACGTAGTCGGTTTTGGCTAGGGGCGGGTTCATGCCGTCCACACCGAGGCCATCGGCCTGGTGGCAGGTGAGGCAGTATTGGGTGTAGATGGACTTGCCCTGCAACAGCGTGGCGGCCGAAACGCCGGACACGGCTTTTTTGGCCGGGGCTTTGGCGGCTGGTTTTTTCTGGGCGAAGGCCGGGACGCTGGTCAGGGCCAGCAGGGCCAGTATCACAAAAGACTTCTTCACGAACACGCTTATTTCTGGTTGTATACGATGCGGTAGATGGTGCCGGCCTTATCGTCGCTCACGTAGAGCGAGCCATCGGGGCCCTGGGCCAAGCCGCAGGGCTTGTGGTCGGCGCGGCCGGCGGCCGCCTTGGCATCCGAGCCGGCGAAGTTATCGGCAAACACTTCCCACTGGCCGCTGGGCTTGCCGTTTTTGAAGGGCTGAAACACCACGTAATAGCCTTTTTGGGGCTCGGGAGCCCGGTTCCAGGACCCGTGGAAGGCGATGAACGCGCCGTTGCGGTACTTGGCCGGAAACATGGTGCCGGTGTAGAACAGCAGGCCATCGGGGGCCATGTGGGCGGGGTAGGCGGCGGCGGGCTCCAGGTACTTGGGGTCGGCCAGCTTCTTGCCGTCGCCGCCGTACTCGGGGGCCAGTATTTTCTGGTGCGTCAGGCCATTATAGTACAGGAAGGGCCAGCCGGCGTTGGCGCCCTTCGTGATTTCGTAGAGGCACTCGGCCGGCTGCTCCGCCGACTCCTTGGTGTCGTACATCGCGGGGAAGATGTCGTGGAGCTGGTCGCGGCCGTGCTGCATCACGAAAAGCTGGTTGTTCTGCGCGTTCCAGTCGAGGCCCACCACGTTGCGCAGGCCGGTGGCGTAGCGCGTGCCCGAGCCGTAGGTCTGGTTGGCCTTATCGGCCCGGAACTGCCAGATGCCGCCCGCCGAATCCAGAATCGGGCAGTCGGGCCGGCCCATCGAGCCTTTCTCCCGGTCCTTCACCTGGCAGGAATTCGAATACGCCCCGACGTTGACATAGACGTTGCCGGCATTATCCAGCACAATGGATTTGCTCTCGTGCTCGCCCCGGTTCAGCAGGCCGGTGATGATTTTTTCGGGCTGCGCGGGGTTGGTCACCTCCCCTTTCGCATCCAGCTTATAGCGGTACACGTCCTCATCCGAAGAGGCGTACAGATAGCCGTCCTTAGCATAAATGCCCGTGCCGCCGTAGCTACCGAAGCCGCCCGAAACAGTGGCCTTACCGGTGGCGGTGGGCTTTAGCTCCAGAATGCCTTTGCCGTCTTTGGGCCGGTTCAACTTTACAAAAATATTGCCTTCCGGCGTCACGGCCAGGTGCCGGGCGCGGCCGCCTGTTTCGGCCACCACCAGCGCGCCGAAGCCGGCGGGCAGCTTCAGGCCAGCATTATCAGCGTCGGGGGCCACGGTGGGCTTGCTGGTGAGGGAGTAGAGGCTGAAGCTGCCGGCCAGGGCTGCCGTGAGCAGCAACGGGCGGGTTATCGATTTTTTCATGCAGGAAATTAGATTGGATTGAGCGAAGGTAAAGCTGTTTGCAGCTCGGTGTAGAAACGGCTGGCCGCAGTTGTTGTTTGTTACGTCCTTAAACTACACGCGGCGCTTTTCATTACCTTCGCTGCTCGCTGTTCGCATTCCATCTGTATTCCGCCCCGCATGCCCCGCATCCTTATCATCGACGACGAAAAAGCCATCCGCAACACGCTGAAGGAGATTCTGGAATTTGAAAACTACAAAGTAGACCAGGCCGAAGACGGCCCCGCCGGCCTCGACCTGCTCATCCAGCAAAAATACGACGTGGTGCTCTGCGACATCCGCATGCCCAAAATGGACGGCCTCGAAGTCCTGACCCGCGCCCAGGCCATGGGCACCGACGCCGCCTTCATCATGGTATCGGCCCACGGCAACATCGAAACCGCCGTCGATGCCACCAAAAAAGGGGCCTACGATTTCATTTCCAAGCCCCCGGACCTCAACCGCCTCCTCCTGACGGTGCGCAACGCCCTCGACCGCACCAAGCTCGTCAGCGAAACCAAGACGCTGAAAAAGAAGCTCTCCGTCACGAAAGGCTCGGAAATGGTGGGGTCCTCGGCCGCCCTTGGGGCCGTGCGCAAAGCCATCGAAAAGGTCGCCCCGACGGATGCCCGCGTCCTCATCACCGGCCCCAACGGCGCGGGCAAGGAGATGGTGGCCCGCCAGCTCCACGAGCTCAGCAACCGCGCCAACGGCCCCATGGTGGAAGTAAACTGCGCCGCCATCCCCTCCGAGCTGATTGAGAGCGAGCTGTTCGGTCACGAAAAAGGCTCCTTCACCTCGGCCGTGAAGCAGCGCATCGGCAAGTTTGAGCAGGCCGACGGTGGCACCCTTTTCCTGGACGAAATCGGCGACATGAGCCTCTCGGCCCAGGCCAAGGTGCTACGGGCCTTGCAGGAGAGCAAAATCACCCGCGTGGGCGGCGAAAAAGAAATCTCGGTGAACGTGCGCGTCCTCGCCGCCACCAACAAAGACCTGCTGCAGGAAATCACCGACAAAAATTTCCGCGAAGACCTCTACCACCGCCTCTCCGTCATTCTAATCCAGGTTCCTTCGCTGAATGACCGCCGCGAAGACATCCCGGAATTGATTCAGAAGTTCCTCAACGACATCGCCGCCGACTACGGCAACAAGCCCAAGAAAATCGACGCTGCTGCGCTGGAGTATTTGAAAGGCCTCGACTGGCGCGGCAATATCCGCGAGCTGCGCAACGTGGTGGAACGCTTAGTCATTATGAGCGACGACACGATTACGGAAGGCGACGCGAAGGCATTTGCGGGGAAGTAGCAGGGTTTGTTTGCAAATAAAAAAAGCAGCGCCAGAATCGGTTGATTCTGGCGCTGCTTTTTTTATTTGATATCTAAATTATGGAAAATTCAGTCTGTCTCAACTTGTGAATATTGTTTATAACCAAGAAATAATGAAGCCGCATAAAACAAAGCAAACAATGCTGTCGGAATAATGAAAGCAAAGTAATTGAAGAGTTCAATTGGCACTGCGTTCATTCTACTTACAAGAGGCGACGCTAATAAAATGAAACACAAAAAGTCAAGTATCAAGATTCTTGATGTTCGTGTTTTATTATGATTTATGTAAATCGTCACAAGGCCTGTAATAGCCAAAAGTCCATATAGCTGGTCAATACTGCCAACATCAAACATTGTAAACAGCAGCCAAAGAAAAAATGGCAGTGCCATCATTTGCCCCATTAGCATGATAAGCAGATAGGAAACAACTGCAATTAATCTAAATGACTTTTGCTGTATCAAAACAAAGTTTTTTTAGTTTATATAAATTAATTTTGTTTGACTAAGATAATGCCTATGTAGTTTTTTTACGTCACTTTCTACACCATCTGATTACACCCGCGAACATCCGAATTATCCATCCGGCCCAGCACCTCAAAACTCCCATCCGGGTGCATCCGCGCTAAATCCTTTGTCTCGACAAAGGCGCAGGAATCCACGTTCGCCAAATCAATTACATTAACAGCCCCGTCACCCCTACCGCCAATCGAGAACGGGTCCGACGGGTCGCGCAGCAGCACCCGCAACGGTGCGGGGCTGTGGAAGCGGCCATCGCCCAACGAATAGGCCTGGCTGAGTAATTCCGTCATGCCGTATTCGGAATGAATGCCGGCCGGCCCAAATGCCTGCTGCAATTCGGCGTGCAGCTCTTCCCGAATCATCTCGCGGCGGCGACCCTTCATGCCGCCGGTTTCGAGCACGGTGAGGCCTTGCAGCTCCGGCGCGGGGCCGGCTTCCAGAGCGAAATCCAGCAGCGCGTAGCTCACACCGATGAGCATTACGCGGCGGCCGGGTTCCTGCTTCGCCTCGGCCAGCGCGGTGCGCAGGACGGCGTGGTCGTGCAGAAAAAACGCCGGCTGCGCCTGACCCGATTGCTGCGCGAAATAGTCCACCATCGCCACCAGTGAGGAATTGCCCTGCTCCAGATACGACGGCAGCAGCGCCAGAAACGTCCAGTCCGTGAGCGGGCCGTAATACTGTTCGAAGATGCGGGCGGCGTTTTCGCGGTACAGGGCCGGCTCGCGCACGAGGTGGCGGCTGCGCTGCTGGAGCGTGGTGCCGCTGCTCAGAAACAGCTCCTGCGGCTCCCATGCGGCCGGGTTGGTGCAGACTTCGTGGGTTTTGAAAAACTCGATGGGCAGGAACGGAATATCCGTCAGCCGGGTCACGGCAGCCTGGTCGCGCCCTAGTTGCGCGAGGTAGGCCGTGTAGGGCGGGCAGTGCGCGGCCTGGTACCGGAACAGCGCCAGCGCAGCCGTCTCAAAGGTGGCGACCGTAACGGAAGGCAAGCCTTGCAAAAAATCAGAACGGAAACTCATGAGCCAATAACCAGTTTAGCGAATACCCCCGAACCAACCACCTTGGCTATTCGTTGGGAAGAACGTACTTTGGGGCCACTTCGGCCGTTGTGCTTCTGACTTCTCACTTCCTGTCTTTATGAACCTGTTTCGTACCCTGCGCGGAATTGCTTTCTTTGGCCTGGCCGGGGCGGGCCTCAGCGGCTGCCTCAGCGCTCCCAGTTACTCGAATACGCCCGAAATTGAGTTCCGGGATGTTAAGGTGACACGCATTCCTGCCGTGAATGGCAACGTGGGCCGCGATACGCTGGAATTCGTGCTCGGCTTCCGCGATGGCGACGGCGACTTGGGCCTGGGCCCGGAAGACCTCGCCAGGGCCCCCTTCAACACCAAAACCGGCGGGCACAACAACCGGGGCTACAGCTACAACTACTTCATTCAGCCCTACAAAAAGAACGCCGTTACTAAGAATTTCGATTTTTTTGTGACGCCAGCCCAGCCGCCTTTTCCCGCCGGTATCGCGGGCGAATACGACAGCCAGTACCCCCGCCTCAACGGGGCCGACGGCCGCGCCGCCCCGCTGAAAGGCGAGCTGCGCTATAAGCTGCCTCTTTCCCTCGACGGCACGGTATTCGCGCCCGGCCAGGTTTTCCGGTTCGAAATCAGCATCCTGGACCGTGGCCTGCACGAGAGCAACAAAATCACCACCAGCGAGGTAACGCTGTAGGCCCGCGGGCCGGCCTACAGCGTTACCTGCTTAGAACCCATCCAAAAAGCACGTCATGCAGAGCGCAGCGAAGCATCTTTACCGCAATAGTAATTGATTGCGTTACGCGGTAAAGATGCTTCGCTGCGCTCTGCATGACGTGCTTTTTGGTGCCTATTTGAATAGGCTATTAGTAGATAGCTGGAAACTGCTCCGGCGCGTCCTCGCTCATCATCTCATAGATGGTGTCGAACACGTCTTCGGCGTTGGGCTTGCTGAAGTAGTCGCCGTCGGAGCTGTAGGCTGGGCGGTGGGCCTGCGCGGCCAGGCAGCGCGGCTGCGCGTCGAGGAAGCGGTAGGCCTGCTGCTCGTCCAGCACCTGTTGCATCATAAAGGCGGTGCCGCCGCCGGGTACGTCCTCATCGGTAAACAGCACGCGGTTGGTTTTCTGGAGGCTGTCGGCGATGAGGTGGTCGGTGTCGAAGGGCAGCAGGGTTTGCACGTCGATAACTTCCACGGAAATGCCCACGTCGGCCAGCTGCTTGGCGGCGTCCATTACGATGCGGCACATCGAGCCGTAGGTGACCACCGTTACGTCGGTGCCTTTTTTCAGCACCTCGGGGCGGCCCAACGGTAGGGTAAATTCGCCCACGTTGCTGGGCGTTTTTTCCTTCAGGCGGTAGCCATTCAGGCACTCAATCACGATGGCGGGCTCGTCGCTCCGCAGCAGCGTGTTGTAGAAGCCGGCGGCCTGCACCATGTTGCGCGGTACGCACAAATGAATGCCCCGGATGCTGCCCAGAATCATCTGCATGGGCGAGCCGGAGTGCCACACGCCCTCCAGCCGGTGCCCCCGCGTCCGGACGATGAGGGGGGCCTTCTGGCCGCCCTTGGTGCGGTATTGCAGGCAGGCCAGGTCGTCGCTCAGAATCTGGATGGCATATAGCAGATAATCAAGGTACTGGATTTCGGTAATCGGCCGCAGGCCTCGCAGGGCCGCCCCAATCCCCTGCCCCACAATGGTGCACTCGCGGATGCCGGTATCGGTCACGCGCAGCTCGCCAAACTTGTCCTGCAAGCCTGCAAAGGCCTGGTTCACATCACCAATCTTGCCCACGTCCTCGCCGATGGCGAAGATTTTGGGGTCGCGCTGGAAGTTGGCGTCGAAGCAGGCTTGGAGCACCTCGCGGCCGTCCACCACGGGAGCATCGGGCGCGTAGGTGGCGGCCACTTCCTCAATGTTGCCCACCGCCAGCTCGCTCTGACTGAACAGGTTGGAGTTGTAGCGGTCGGCGTTTTCGGCCAGCAATTGCTCCAGGTGGCGCTGCACCGAGCGACGGCCGAAGCTGCGCTTCTCGTTGCGCACCTGGCGCAGCACGCGGCGCATGGTCCGCACAATGTCGGCCCGGATGGGCGTGGGGTTGGTTTTCAGCTGCTCCACCTGCTCGTGCAGCGTGTTTTCGGTGCCGGTGTCGGCCACCAGCTTTTCGAGCAGGGCCACAGCCTCGTCGCGCTCTGCTTTGATGGGGTCGAAGAAGGCGGCCCAGGCGGCTGTGCGGGCGGCTTTGATAACGGCAGCGGCTTGTTTCTCAATTTCGTCGAGTTCCAGCTCGGTGGCGTGGCCTTCGGCCAGCAGCCACTCGCGCAGCTTGTGCAGGCAGTCGTGGTCCTCCTCCCAGGTCAGGCGGTCCTTGCTCTTGTAGCGCTCGTGCGAGCCGCTGGTGCTGTGGCCCTGCGGCTGCGTGAGCTCGGTGACGTGGATGAGCACGGGCACGTGCTGCTCGCGGCACACGGCGGCGGCGCGCTGGTACGTATCGACCAAACCGGCATAATCCCAGCCGCGCACTACGTAAATCTCGAAGCCCGACTGGCCTTCGCCCTCACGCTGCAAGCCCATCATAATTTCACTGATGCTCTGCTTGGTAGTCTGATATTCAGCCGGTACGGAGATGCCGTAATGGTCGTCCCACACGCTCACCAGCATGGGCACCTGCAGCACGCCGGCCGCATTCAGGGCCTCAAAAAACATGCCCTCCGAGGTGCTGGCATTACCGATGGTACCGAACGCCACCTCGTTGCCGTTGGTGGAAAGCGTGTCGAACTGATGCAGCTCGGGGTTCTGGCGGAACAGCTTGGAGGCGTAGGCCAGGCCCAGCAGGCGCGGCATCTGGCCGGCGGTGGGCGAGATGTCGGCCGAGGAATTCTTGGTGTGGGCGAGGTCGGTCAGGTTGCCGTCCTCATCCAGCATGCGGGTGGCGAAGTGGCCGTTCATGGCGCGGCCGGCCGTGGCGGGCTCGGCCTCCACGTCGGGGTTGGCATAGAGCTGCGAGAAATACTGCTCCCAGGTGAGCTGGCCAATGGCGGCCATAAACGTCTGGTCGCGGTAGTAGCCGGCGCGGAAATCGCCGTCCTGAAAGGCGCGGGCCATGGCCAGCTGTGGCACCTCCTTGCCATCGCCGAAGATACCAAACTTGGCTTTGCCCATGAATACTTCTTTACGGCCGGCCAGCGAGGCGTGGCGGCTTTCCCAGGCCAGGCGGTAATCGGTGAGAAAGTCGGCCTTGGTGAGGGGCGCGGCTAGCGCGGGCACGACGGTTTCGGCTACGGACATATAATAGGGGTCAGGATACGTAGGAATTTTGAAGCAGGAAGGGCGGACGGCCGGAGCCGTGATGCAAAAATACGGAATCGGGGCCGGGTAGGTGGCGTGGTGGGGTTTGGACGTATATTTGGGGTACGGTGGTGGCAGACTTTGGGGGCTGATTCTCAGCCCGACACTGTTACTGCCGGTTTTGTTTTTCTCCTTCAAAACCGCCCGCGCTGGCTTTTGATTACCGGCTCAGGGTTTAGAAATCATGAAGAAATTCCTTACTATTTGCCTGCTGGCCCTGGCCGGCGCGGCCCACGCCCAGGGCGTGATGCAGTTCACGACCGACGGCCACGACTTCGGCAACGTGCCCGAGGGCACAATGGCCACCCACGAGTTCAAGTTTAAAAACACCGGCAATCAGCCCGTTATCATTTCCAACGTGCAGGCCAGCTGCGGCTGCACCACCCCGGACTGGACCAAAACCCCGGTGCTGCCCGGCAAAATGGGCGTCATCAAAGCCATGTACAGCAGCGCCGGCCGCCCCGGCGTGTTCAACAAAACGGTGACCGTGACCAGCAACGCCACCGAGGCCAGCAAAGTCCTCAGCATCAAAGGTACGGTACTCACCAAAGACCAGATTAAGCCCACACTCACGCCGGCCCAGCTGGCCGCCTCGCCCCACCTGATACTCGACCAAAGCGCCCACGATTTTGGCAAGATGGAAGCCGGCCAGCAGCCCACCGCCCGTTTCACGGTGAAGAACACCGGCAAAACCGAGCTCGTGCTTGGGGCCCTGTCGTCGGGCTGCTACTGCGTGGGCTACAAAAATAACCCCGCCCCCATCGCGCCCGGCCAGAGCGCCATGGTGGAGCTACTATATAGCCAGCGCCAGCTCGGGCAGGTGAGCGACGTCGTCACCATCACGTCCAACGACGTGAGCGGCGACGCCAAAATCACGCTCAAGGCCAATATTGTGCGCGACCTCAGCGGCAACAGCATGGTGAAGGAGAGCGGCACGGCCGTGCCCTTCAAATAAGACCACGGATTAGCCCGGATTTTAGCGGATTTCACGGATTTTGTAGCCGGTTTGTTTTTGGAGCCCTGCCATTGTGGCGGGGCTCCTTTTTTTGGATTGATGTTGGTACATTGGTAACTTGTCAATCAACTGAAATCTTATGGAAAACGCAGTTTCCGGTGCCGCTCCCGCAGCCAGCGCCTCTTACGAAGCATCGGCGCAGACGCGCATCGGCCACGTTCACCTGCAGGTAACGGACATTGACAAAGCCCTGGGTTTTTACCGCGACATTCTGGGCTTCCAGGTCATGCAGCGGTTTGGCAACCAGGCGACTTTTATTTCGGCCGGGGGCTACCACCACCACATTGGGCTCAATACCTGGAACAGCCTGGGTGGGCCGCCCGCCCGCAAGCACGGCGCGGGGCTGTACCACACGGCCATTCTGTACGCCACGCGGGCCGAGCTGGCGGGCGCGCTCCGGCAGCTGGCAGCGGCCAATTACCCCATCACCGGCTCGGCCGACCACGGCGTGTCGGAAGCCATTTACCTCGACGACCCCGATGGCAACGGCGTGGAGCTGTACTGGGACCGGCCGCGCGCGCAGTGGCCCCTGGCCGCCAACGGCGAAGTGCAGATGTACACCCGCGCCCTCGACCTGAATGCGCTGCTGGCAACCGCGTAGCCTGAACCAAATCTTGACGCGCCGGGTAGTAGCCCCGCGCCCTATCTTTGCGGCTCGAAGTCTAACCTCACCTCATCCCTCTTATTCCCACCTTCGCTCATGATTATTGGCGTTCCTAAGGAGATTAAAAATAACGAAAACCGCGTGGGCCTCACGCCCGCCGGCGTAGCCGAGCTGCGCAAGCACGGCCACAACGTGCTGGTGCAAAGCACTGCCGGCGAAGGCTCGGGCTTCTCGGACGAGGAGTACACTTCGGCCGGTGCGACCATGCTGCCCACCATTGCCGACGTGTACGGGCAAGCGGAGATGATTATCAAAGTGAAGGAGCCGATTGCGGAAGAGTATCCGCTCATCAAGGAGAACCAGCTGCTGTTCACCTACTTCCACTTCGCCAGCGGCGAGGAGCTGACCCACGCCATGATTGAGCGCAAGGCTATTTGCCTGGCTTATGAGACGGTGGAGCTCAGCAACCGTGCCCTGCCCCTGCTCATTCCGATGAGCGAAGTGGCCGGCCGCATGGCCCCCCAGGAAGGTGCCAAGTACCTGGAGAAACCCCTGAAAGGCCGTGGCATTCTGCTCGGCGGCGTGCCCGGCGTGAAGCCGGCGCACGTACTCGTGCTCGGGGCCGGTATCGTGGGTACGCAGGCGGCCAAAGTAGCCGCCGGCCTCGGTGCCCAGGTTACCATCATGGACATCAACCTGAACCGTCTGCGCGAACTCGACGACTTCATGCCCAAGAATGTGGTGACGCAGTACTCAAACGAGTACAACATCCGCGAAGCCATCAAAACTGCCGACCTGATTGTGGGCGCGGTGCTGATTCCCGGCGCGAAGGCTCCGCACCTCATCACCCGCGACATGCTGAAGACCATGCGCCCCGGCACCGTGGTGGTAGACGTGGCCGTGGACCAGGGCGGCTGCATTGAAACCTGCCATCCCACGACCCACGAAAATCCGACCTTCATCATCGACGACGTGGTGCACTACTGCGTGGCCAACATGCCCGGCGCGGTGCCCTACACCAGCACTCTGGCCCTCACCAACGCCACGCTGCCCTACGCCGTGAAACTGGCCAACCAGGGCTGGCAGGAAGCCTGCCGCCGCGACGAGGCCCTGCGCCTCGGCCTGAACGTGGTGCACGGCGAGGTGGTTTACAAAGGCGTGGCCGATGCCTGGGGCCTGCCCCTGGTGAACGTGGAAACCGTGCTGGAACTGGCGGCTGTTTGAGTTAAAAGTTAAGAGTTAGAAGTTAAAAGCCTTCCCGACCATGTGTTGGGAAGGCTTTACTTTGTTGATGCTCTCGCGCTGGTTTTAACTCTTCACTTTTAACTCCTAACTCTCAACTCCACCTTGCTTCCCTCTCCCGCCATCCGCCTGCTGCTGCGTCGCTTTGCGCTGCTGCTGGCCGTTTATACGCTGCTCCGCCTGGGTTTTTACGGCCTCAACCTGGTCACGTTCCGGGGAATTGGACCGGGGGCGGTGGCGGCGGCTTTCGTGCACGGGCTGCGGTTTGATGTGGCCGCGCTGCTGTGGCTTAACCTGCTGCTGGTGCTGCCTTCGCTGCTGATGCCGGTAGCATCGCGGCGCGGGCAGCAGTGGCTGCGCGGCCTGTTTGTGCTGCTAAACGTGCCGGGCATCCTACTCAATATCATTGACTGGGAATACTTTAAGTTCATTGGGCGGCGGCTGAGCAACGAGTGGAACACCATTGGCCACGACATTGCCCAACAGGCCGGGCAGATTGGCCTGCACTACTGGTACCTGGCCATTCCGCTGGCGGGGCTGGTGTATTTGCTGTGGCGCTTGTGCCCCATGCCCACGCGGGCCGAGCTGGCGGCACCGGCCGGCCGCGGGCGCTGGGTGCAGCGCGGCATGGAGTTTCTGCTGGTGGTGGGCCTGGTGGTGCTGGGCCTGCGCGGCGGCTGGCAGCTGAAGCCGCTGCGCACCGGCATTGCCTTCGAGCAGCAGCCCGCCGTGCTCGGCCACCTGGCCCTGAACAGCGCGTTCACGGTCCTGAAATCATTTGATGAAGTGCAGATTGACCGGGTGAACTATTTTCCCACCACCACGGCGCTGCGGCCGGCCCTGAATGCTGCCCCGCTACCCGCCCGCGCCGCCGCCCCCACCCCGCCCGACAACGTGGTGCTGCTGCTGCTGGAAAGCTTCGGCTCGGAATACACCGGCGTGGAAAACGGGGGCCAGGTTAGCTTCACGCCCTTTTTCGATTCGCTGGCGGTGGCTCCCGGGGCGCGGCTCATGCGGGAGAACTACGCCAACGGCCGCCGCTCCATCGAGGCGCTGCCGGCCGTGCTCTCGGGTCTGCCTTCGCTCATGGATGAGCCGTTTATCACCTCCAGCTTTCAGACGGCGGAGCTGCACGGGCTGGGCGAAATTCTGGGCCGCCACGGCTACAACACGGCCATGTACCACGCCGGCTCCAACGGCACCATGGGCTTCGATATGTTTGCCGGCATTGCCGGCATGCAGCACTACTACGGCCTGAATGAATACCCCGGCGGGGCCGGCAGCCCCGACTACGACGGCCACTGGGGCATTTTTGATGAGCCCTACCTGCAGTATCTCAACCGCCGGCTCACAGCCACCAAACAGCCGTTTATGGCCACGGTGTTCACGCTCAGCGCGCACGAGCCGTTCTCGCTGCCCGCCAAGTACCAGGGCAAATTTTCGGTGGGCACGCAGCCCATCCACCCCACCATTGCCTACGCGGATATGGCGTTGCGGCGCTTTTTTGCGGCGGCCAGCCGCGAGCCGTGGTACGCGCACACGCTGTTCGTGCTCACGGCCGACCACACATCGCAGTCGGACCGCGCCGGCTACCAGAACCCGCTGGGCGTGCACAAAACGCCACTGCTATTTTTCCGGCCCGGCCCGCCGCTGCCGGCCGCCAACCCGCACCGCATCACGCAGCAGGTAGATGTGCCCGCCTCAGTGCTCGACGTGCTGGGCCTGGCGCAGGAGCAGCCGGCCCTGCTGCCCTTCGGTGCGTCGGTGTTCGACCCCGCCGCTTCGGGCCGCGCCATATTCCGCGACGGCGATTCGTACTTCCTCGTGCATTCTGACTTCGTGACCGAGCTCACCAACAAGAATGAAGTGCGCCTCTACCCCTACCAGACCCATTTTATTCCCAATGAACCCGTTGCCAACCCCGACCCGGCCCTGGTTCAACAATACGGTGATGAGTTGCGGGCCAACGTGCAGTTCTACGTGAACGGGCTGCTGGATAACAGGCTTTATAAATAGTGGCTTAGCGGGATTACAACGACGAGCGCAAATGCTTGTTCGGAGGATTTCAGGCTACCTATTTGCGCTTTATCAGAACCCGGAATTGCTTTTCCTCATTAAAGCCACCCCAATTGGCCGTGCTCTAGCCAGCGCGGGCAATTTGTTTCACGCAATTTTTTGGTCCTATGAAAAAGCTACTCTACCCTACTATTTTTAGTAATTGATTTTTAGCAAGTTGCCTCGTAATCCAGTTCAGTAGCGTTTCAACCAAGCGGGCCAATGGGTCCTCGGGCAGGGTCAGCGGGCGGGCGAGTTGGCGGAGCAGATTGAGGCCGTGGCGGCTCAGGCTGGCGGCCCGGTAGCCGTGGTTTTTGCGGGCAATGGGCTGGCGGCCGCCGTGGGCGGCCGCGCCCACGCCCAGACAAAACGCGTAGGCCAGGCTGACCAGGGCCACGAGCTTGCGCAGCTTTTGGAAACAGCGCAAGTGGGTGGCTTCCAGGTTAAAGCCCCGCCCTTTCAGATTTTGAAAGCATTGCTCAATCGTCCAGCGCTTGGCATAGAGTTGCTCGAGGTGGTTCAGACCGGCCGTGGCAAACAGGAAGACAAACGCGTCCGCCGCCACGGCCTTGACCCAGACCTGCCCCCAGACTCCGTCGACCTGCACGTGGGCGAAGCGGCGCACCTGCCCCGGCACCAGGCCCAGGTCGGCCACGGCCTGCCGCCGGCCGTCGGCGTGGGTCAGGCAGTGGTGCTTGGGCAGGCGCATGACAAAATTAAGCCCATTGTCTTTGAGCCACTTGAACCACGCATGGCCGACAAATTCCCGGTCGCCCACGACCAGGCCGATGCGGTCTTTGCCCAGCAAGGCCAGGCACTTTTCGAGCACCGCGATGCGGTCGGCGGCGTTGGAGTTGCCGCTGCGGTTGTCGAGCAGGTGCCAATAAAGGGGCACGTGGACCTCGCCCGTGCCGACGGTGACGAGCAGGATGTTCACTTGGCACTGGCCGAAGTCCCACTCCGTGCGGTCGAGGCATAAGCGCAGCTTGCCCTGCGCAGGCAACAAACTCAGTAAAATCCTGGCCACCAGTACGTAATTGAGGTCTACTTCGCGGAAAAAGTCCTGAATGCGCGTTTCGTTCGAGGCGGGCTTGGCCGCGTCATTGAGGTGCTGGGCCACCTCGCCGAATTGCACGTTGCGGCTCTTTATCAGGCCAAGAATAAACTGGCCCACAAACTTTTGGCGGGACAAGTGGCCCACAAACGGGGCCTGCTGCAAAAGCGTCGTAATTTTAGCGGCGAAGTGTTGCTTCACGGGGCAGAACGGGTTTTTGGTGGTGTCGTAACCCCAAAGGTCGGGCTGCCCCGTTTTTGTACCTGAAAAATAGTAGGGTAGAGTATCAAACCCCAAAACCAGGGCTTTCAGCCCTCGTTTTTAGCTTGAAAAGCCCGGCCGCATGCAGTTGCGACCGGGCTTTTTGCAATAAAGCTATTCAGAAAGCAACTTGCTGAACAGCTCTCGATGTAGTTGCCGGCGTTGCGCAGGTAATTCCCGTGTCAGATACTACCGCTACCGGCGCAGCAATTTGAGGTGGGCCTGGGTGTGCCCGCTGGTTAGGTGCAGCATGTAAACGCCGCTGGCCTGCATTTACCGGGAGAAATCGAGCCGCAGGGCCGTGGTCCCGTTGGCGGCCTGAAGGGTGCCACTGCTCACTTTTGCCCCGAGCGCCGATACCAGCGTGTAGGAAACCTCGCCCTGCAAAGCCTCCGGCAATAGCAGGCTTACCTGCCCGTCGGAGGGGTTTGGATACGCCTTCACCAGCGCCGTAAACTCCGTTCCGACCGCTGCTTTGCGGGCAGCGGTGGCCAGACTGGCAGCCGCAGAAGCCAGGGTGGTGCGGGCCACGCCATCGGTCACGCTGAAGGCGATGGAGCGCGGGGTGCCCGCGATGCCGCCGGCCGTGTAGGATGTCGCGGTCAGGGTATAGCCGCCGGCCGTGGGAGTCCAGGCGAAATAGTTGCCCGCACCATTGTCGCCGAACAGTGCGTATGGAGGCACCATTTCGGTCTGGCTCCAGGTCTGGGCGCCGCAGAGGGCAAATTCGACCCGGCCCACCGTAGCAGGATTTGTGTTGGCCCGGATGTTCAGGTTGCGCGTGAGCAGCGTGGACAAGTTGAGCGTGGCCCCGTTCACAAGCGCCTGAATATCGAGGCCGGTATTTGCATTGACCAGGGTGTAGGCGATATTGCCTGCCGTAACTGGCTCATTGACTACGGTGAAGGTGATTTCCAACGGGGTACCCGCGCAGCCGGTGGTGGAGTACGGCTGGGCCAACAAGGACACGTAACGCCCCAGGGTCAGGGTCCGGCCGAAGTAGTCGCCCGCACCGTCGTCGCCGAACAGCGCGTACGGGGCTACCAGCTCGGTCTGGTTCTGGCTGGTGGGCCCATTAAGGCTAAATACGACACTGCCAACGTTGGCCGGGCTGGTATTGGCCCGGACGTTCAGGTTCTGCGTGGGCAGGTTGAGCACCATCCGGTCGGTCAGGGGCTGCGGGTCGGTGTCGGTATCGGTATCGGTATCGGCATTGACTAAGGTGAAGCTGGTGACGACCTGCGCGGCCGGATTGATGACTATCGACAGCGGAGCGGAGGTGCAGCCGTTCGCCGCCGTCAGCGTGAGGCTGTAGGTGCCCGGCGGCAGGAACGAGAACAGAAAAGCGTTGCCCCCGGACGGTCTGGGCGCATTCGGCGTGAGCTGGTCCGTGGCGCCCGCCGGCGGATTCAGCACCTGAATATAGCCGGTAGTGGTGGTGCAGGCAGGTTGCGTTACCCTAACATTGGCCAGCGTGAGCACCGGTGCAGGAGCCGGATTGATGACGATGGTGCGCGGGGCCGAGGTGCAGCCGTTCACCGTCAGGGTGAGGCGGTAGGTACCGGGCACCAGGTAGGAGAACAGATAGGGGTTGCCCCCGGAAGGCTTGGGCGCGTTCGGCGTAAGTTGGGCCACGCTGTTGAACGGCGCATTGAGCACTTGTATATAACCGGTTGAATTGGTGCAGGTAGGTTGCGTCACCTTAACGTTGGCGCTCGAAAGCACCGGGGGCGAAGGGCAATGGCTGGCACTGACGCCTGTGCCAGCGCCAGCCACCATATCCAAGGGCGCGGCATGACCAAAGCTCACCGTTGAAAAAGAGAAAACGGCGGCCATCACCGCCAGCACAAGCCATTGCCAACCGGCCGTGGTCTTCAGGCTTTGTGCATGGTTCGCTGGCTCGTGCCGGCAAGGCAATACGACACCGCCCCGAGGCTTATCCGGGGCACCGGCACATGAGATAATTGATTCATGGTTTTTCATGGCAGCTGACAAAAAATAGTGGATGAATAGAGCAAGTGCCCGGCAGCCGTTGCGGTGCCGGTAGCCACAACACCATTCTAAAATGCGGAGTCAGGGGGGGTGCGCCCTTGCCTGGGCGCAATACACGGCCAGGCTGGCGGCGGGGCCGCCAGGCGCAAGCGCGTGGGGCGCTACCAGGGCAGCACCAGCTGGAATGGGGATTGGTTACCAACTACTGTTACGCCAGTAACTTTTGAACCAGAAGTTTCTACTGGTTTAAGCGGGTTGCTGGTTGGTTTTCGGCCGGCAACCCGGCTCAATCGCGTTAAACCAGCAACGAGCAACCAGAAACAGAAGCCCCAGTTACCAAGCAGAGCCGGGAGAGCGGCTTTCGATGCTTAAGGGGCTGCCAGCGGGGGTGCAACGCTGGCTCAGCATCCCCGCTGGCGGGCGCTACGCGGCGGTGTTTTCGGGATGCAGCAAGCAATAAGCTACCGCTTTGGGGGCCGGGAGGTTCCGGCCTCATCAGGGAATGAAAAGTATGCTATTCGTCCCTGATGATGGATTCAATTCGGGAAAACGTGTAGTTAAGGTGGCATAAGAATGCTATTTTCAGGTGGAAAAAATCCTCCTAATGCTCAGCTTTCCTCCAACAGGCCACTGCAGGCATGTTAGGACGCTATCCAGTATTGATTTAAATATATTATATTTTATATATTAATAATACCGCCGCGCTTCTGCCACTAAAAAAATGTCCCGTATTGCTCCACATAGCTAACCTCCGCGTTTTTGAATGCGGCCGGAAGCGGCCGGCATACTGCTTCCGGCTGGCGCACTACGCCTGGAACCAGGGGTGCAGCCGGATTTGGCCAAACCGGCTCACGAATTCCCCGGGGAAGCAACCGGCGCGCAGCGCAGCGGGGAACCTACAGCCCCACTGCAACCGAAAACGCCGGAATCTCCTCCAGCCGCTCATTGGTTCGCGTCGCGAAATCGACCCGCCAGCAGTAGTGCACCAGGCCGTTGGTGAGCAGCAGCAGCGGCGCACCGATGGTTTGGTTGTAGGTGGTAGCTTGGCGGGCCACGGCCGCGTCGATGGCCACGGAGGGCGCTTTGCACTCCACCAGCAGCAGCGGCTGGCCGGTGGGGCCGAGGGCCAGCAGGTCGGTGCGCTTCCGGCGCTGGTTATAGCGCAGGCCGCGCTCCAGGGCCAGCAGGCCGCGCGGGTAGCCCAGGTGGCTTATCAAATAATGAACAACGTGCTGACGCACCCACTCTTCGGGGGTGAGCACGACGTGCTTACGCCGCAGCCCATCCCAGATGAGCGGCTGATTTGTGGCCGATTGCGTAAGTTTGGCTTCGAAAGGCGGCAGGTCCAAGGCTTGCATCACCTCCAAAAATAGTACTTGGTACTTTGTGCCTGGTGCTTGGTGTTCTTCGCCTCGTGCCAATGGGTTTCAAAAGCCGGGATTCTCACCAGCCAAGCACCGGCGGACGGAGGTCTACTGTACAAAACAGCCAAGCACTAAGCACCAATAACCAAGCACTTGCTTATGAAGACCAAAGAAGAGATTGTAAATAACTGGTTGCCACGCTACACGGGCGTAGCCCTCGATGATTTTGGGCAGTACATTCTGCTGACCAATTTCAGCAACTACGTGTACATGTTTGCCGAGCAGTTCGACGTGAAGGTGAACGGGTTGGACAAGCCCATGCAGTCGGCCACGGCTAACGGCATCACCATCATCAACTTCGGCATGGGCTCGCCCATGGCGGCCACGGTTATGGATTTGCTGTCGGCCATCAAGCCCAAGGCAGCCCTGTTTCTGGGCAAGTGCGGCGGCCTGAAAAAGACCAAGCTCGGCGATTTGGTGCTGCCCATCGCGGCCATTCGCGGCGAAGGAACTTCGGATGATTACCTGCCCAAGGAAATTCCGGCCCTGCCCTCGTTCCGCCTGCAGCGCGCCGTGTCGTCGATGATTAAGAAGCACGAGATGGACTACTACACCGGCACGGTATATACCACCAACCGCCGCGTGTGGGAGCACGATACCGAGTTCAAGGACTACCTGCGCCGCGTGCGCGCCCTGGCCGTGGACATGGAAACGGCCACCATTTTCGTGTGCGGCTTCATGAACGACATCCCGCACGGCGCCCTGCTGCTGGTGAGCGACAACCCGATGACGCCCGAGGGCGTGAAAACCTCGGAGTCGGATTCGAAAGTGACCACCGATTTCGTGAAGCGCCACCTGCAAATCGGCATCGAGTCGCTGCAGGAGCTGCAGTTTTCGGGCGAGTCGGTGAAGCACATGCGCTTCGACTAAAGACCGCAGATTTTAACGGATTTAACGGATTTCGCAGATTCAAACTGACCCTTTCGTATGTGGAGCTTTACTGATTTTCGGATGCGGGGCGGGGCAATTTTTATGCTGGCGCTCGGCCTTGTGGGCTGCGACCGGACGAAGCACGAGGCCACAGAAACATTGCGCAAACCCAGTGAGACGGCCAGCCCATCGGCCACGGCGCTGGCCGATGGGCTGGCCACCGGTGCCCGGCGCGAAACGGCCCAAACCAACCTCAGCCCGACCTTACGGGCGCGGGGCCTGCGGCTGGGCAAGTCGTTTGTGGCGGGCGACGATAGCGTGCGCGCCGGCCGGCCGCAGCTGTCGCTCTACGTCATTTTCGAGCGGGCCTTCCGTGATACCGTGCGGGTGCGCCTGCTGGATAACAATGGCATGGAATACGGCCGCAGCCGCGTGCTCCTGCAGGGCAAGGCCCATGAGGCCCAGCCATTCCCGGTTCGCTTCAACCCGCACCTCCATTTTGAGCTGGGCACGCAGGTGGTGGTGGAATAATCCTGAAAGTCCACAACAAAAAGAACGTCATGTTGAGCGCTGCCGAAGCCGCTCGCATGTAGTAGTAGTAACTGATGTTACGCAGCAAGCCTCGCGCCTCACGTTCGCCTCACCCCCTGGCCCCCTCTCCGAAAAGGAGAGGGGGCCAGGGGGTGAGGCGAACAGTAGAACGACCCGGCTGCGTAACATCAGGCAGTAATTCAATCGCCCAAACGAATTGACTACTATTGCACGCGAGATGCTTCGACAAGCTCAGCATGACGTTTTCTTTTCATCCCACTTCACTCATTAATGTCTCGTTCCAACCATTCTTCGCTCCGCCATTTCTTCGCCCCCCTGCTGCTGCTCGCGCTGCTCAGCGGCTGCCAGTCGCCCCGCGAAGCCGTTGATTTGCTGGTCACCAACGCCACGGTTTACACCGTCGATTCGACCTTCGCCAAAGCCGAAGCCTTTGCGGTGAAGAATGGCAAATTCGTGGCCGTGGGTTCGGCGGCCGAGCTCAAGGCGAAGTACCAGGCGGCGCAAGAAGTAGACGCGGGCGGCAAGTTCATCTACCCCGGCTTTTACGACGCGCACTGCCACTTCTACCGCTACGCGCTGGCCCTGCCGAGCGCCGATTTGGTGGGCACCAACTCGTGGAAAGCGGTGATTGAGAAGCTGCAGGAGAACCGGAAGAAATACCCGCAGGCCGCCTGGCTCACGGGCCGCGGCTGGGACCAGAACGACTGGCCGAGCAAGCAGTTCCCCACCAAAGACACGCTTGACCGGCTGTTTCCCGACGTGCCCGTGCTCATCACCCGTGTAGACGGCCACGCCGCCCTCGTGAACCAGAAGGCCCTGGATTTGGCCGGCGTCACGGCCCGCACGCCCATCAGCGGCGGCACCATTACGCGCGACGCGCAGGGCCGCCTCACCGGCCTGCTCGTGGACAATGCCACGCGCCTGGTGAGCAGTAAAATCGCCGACCCGGCCCCGGCCGAAGCCGCCCAGCTGCTGCTGCAGGCCCAGCAAAACTGCCTGGCCGTGGGCCTCACCAGCCTCGCCGATGCCGGCCTCGACAAAGCGGACATCGACCAGATGGCCGCCCTCCAGCAGCAAAAGAAGCTGAAGCTGCGCCTCTACGCCATGCTGGCCCCCACGCCCGAAAACCGGGCCTACTACCTTAAAAACGGCCCGGTTTTCACCGACCAGCTCACCATCAATTCCTTCAAGGTGTATGCCGATGGCGCGCTGGGCTCGCGTGGGGCCTGCCTGGTGAAGCCGTATGCCGACAAGCCCAAGGAAACCGGCTTCCTGCTTTCTACCGAAAAGCAGTTCCGCGACCTGGCCAAAGAATTGGCGGCATCGAAATTTCAGATGAACACCCACGCCATCGGCGACTCGGCCAACCGCATCATCCTCAACATCTACGGCGAGGCGCTGAAGGGGCAAAAGGACCGCCGCTGGCGCATTGAACACGCCCAGGTCATCACGCCGGCCGACATGCCCAAGTTCGGGCAGTTCGGCATCGTGCCCTCGGTGCAGCCCACCCACGCCACGTCCGATATGTACTGGGCCGGCGAGCGCCTCGGAGCCGAGCGCCTGAAAACGGCCTACGCCTACGCCGAATTGCTGAAGCAGTACGGCCAGCTGGCCCTGGGCTCCGATTTCCCGGTGGAGGACATCAACCCGCTGTTTGGCTTTCACTCGGCCGTGGCCCGGCAGGATGCCAAGAACTTCCCCAAAGACGGCTTCCAGATGGAAAACGCCATTTCGCGCGAGCAGGCGTTGCGCGGCATGACCACCTGGGCCGCCCACGCCGGCTTCGAGGAGAAGCGCAAAGGGCAAATCAAGCCCGGCATGCTGGCCGATTTTGTGGTGCTGGATACAGACTTGCTGACCGCGCCCAAGGAGCAGCTGCGCGGTGCCGCCGTGCTGCAAACCTGGATTGGCGGGCAACTAGTTTTTGACCGCAAATAGCCAGCTTCTACCGCTGCGGGGCCTCGTCGGCCGAGCCGCCGTAGATGGCGGGCACCGGAATGTCGAGCAGGCGCAGGTACACGCTCATCTGGCCGCGGTGGTGGATGAGGTGGTTGAGCACGAGCACGCGGGCCACCGCGGTGCGGGGCATGGCCATGAGGGTTTGTTCGCCGCGGCGCATGGTCCACATGGCGCTGAAAGTGGCATCGTCCACGTCGGCCAGGGCTTTGTGGATGTTCTCGGCGTTCACGTCGAAGCGCCGGAGCACCTCGTCGGTGGTGGTGGGCGACTCGGGCATTTGCATGGTGGCCATGTCCGTGGCATCGGCGCTGAGGGACATTTGCAGGAAGCCAATGAGGTTGGCCATGTGCGAGGCCAGCGTCCCGAGCTTCATGCTCTTGGCGTGCGGCTGCCAGCCAAACTGCTCGGTGGGCACCCGCTCCAGCAGGCGGCGGGTGATGGCCAGCTCGCGCTTCAGCTCCTGGCTGAGGAGGGCTTGCACGGAAGGATTGGCGGTGGTGGGGTCGCTCATAAAGAAAGATGGGGAGATGGAAGGTGAACGGATGAGGGCGCGGCCCTCGCGTAGGGTCAGGACGCTCCAGCGGCGGAAATACTTTACCGGGACATGGGCGCGCCCATTTCGGCCCCGGCCGAGGCGGGCGGCGGCGGCGGCAGCGATATCGGCCCCAGGGATTCTTCGCGCAACTTCTTGCCGCGCAACGTCAGCAGAAAGCCCAGGCCGAAAATGAAGAACACAATCAGCGAAAGAATGCTGTTACGCATCGAGCCCGTGATTTGCGCAATCAGGCCGAAGGAGAGGGTGCCGATAACGATGCCGAGCTTCTCAACCACGTCGAAAAAGCTGAAATAGGCGGCCGAATTCGGGGTGTTTTCGGGTATAATCTTGGAATAGGTGCTGCGCGACAGGCTTTGCACGGCCCCCATGGTGAGGCCAATGACGGAGGCCAGCGCGTAGAAGCTCCAGCCGGCCTGCACGAAATAGCCGGCCACGCAAATCAGCATCCAGATAAACACCGCGATGCTCAACGCCCGCGTGTTGCCGATGCGGTCCGAGATTTTAGCAAACATCCAGGCGCCGAGAATACCCACAATCTGGAGCAGCAGAATGGTGACGATGAGCGAGGTGCTATCGAGCTTCAGCACCTTGTCGCCGAAGATGGTGGCCACGTACATCACTGTTTGCACGCCCATGTTGTAGGTGAAGTAGGCCAGCAGGAAGCGCTTGAGGTTGGGCTGCTGCTTGAGCTGGTCCCACACCTTGCCCAGCTCGCGGAAGCCGTTGAGCAGCCAGCCGTCCTGGCTGACGGGGGCATCGGCGGGGCGGCCGGCATCGGCCGGCAGGGTGAAGAACGGGATTTGGGCAAAGCCCACCCACCAGATGCCCGTGAGCAGGAAACTGAGCCGCGTGGCCTTGCCGGTGCTCATGCCAAACAGGGCCACGCCCTCGGGGCCGCCCGCGATGTGCGGGCCCATGATGATGCCCAGGCAGATAACCAGCAGCAGCACCGAGCCGATGTAGCCCATGGAAAAGCCCCGCGCCGAGAGCGAGTCAAAATTCGCCTCGGAGCTAATTTCGGGCAGGTAGGAATTGTAGAACACGATGCTGCCGCTGAAGCCTACCGTGGCCGCAATAAAAATGAAGGTGCTCAGCGTGAGGTTGTCTTCGGTGAAGAAGTACAGCGCCGCGCAGCTAATGGCCCCGATGTAGCAGAAAATTTGCAGGAATAGCTTCTTACGCCCCGAGTAGTCGGCCAGCGACGTGAGAAACGGGCTGACCAAGGCAATGAGCAGGAAGGCGAACGAAATGGCATAAGTGAGCAGCGAAGAGCCCGGCACCTTAAACCCCAGGAAATCGACCACGTCGGTGGGGTTAATAGCCTTGGTGATGCTGCCCCAGTAAATCGGGAAAATTGAGCTGGTAATCACCAGCGGGTACACCGAGTTGGCCCAGTCGTAGAAGGTCCAGCCGGTGGTGATGCGCTTGTTGTCTTTTTCGACCGCGCCAGCGGCGGCAGCGGGAAGCGTCGGAGTTGGGGTCATAAGTGAGCGCCGGGAAGGTGAGGGATTGCGCCGGGGAAGGTAACGGGTTTTTACGGCTCAGGTTGGGCCGGGCGGCAATGCCGGCGGCCGGCGGGGCACTGCCAGCCACCGGCAGGCCGGACTTACCCCCTGCCCGGAAGGGGCATTTTGGTGAACGGTGATAAATATTCACTTTTTATTATATTTTCATAGCCCTGGCAACTCCGCTCCCGCTCAACTCCTCTGGCTATGGCAAACCTCCCTTGTATCTCCTTTAGCGGCTGGTGTCGCTCGGCGGCCCTGCTGGCCTTTGGCCTACCGCTGCTGCTGGCTTGCAGCAAAGACAGCCCTGCCGCCCAGCCCTCCATCACCTACGGCCCCACCGTGCAGGTGGGCAGCGGCTCGGCCCGCAGCTTTATCTCGGCCGATGCCAGTGGCAAGCCCACGGAAATCGACATGGCGCTCACAGAAACTGCCCTGACCGGCCTGCCCGCCACGCCGGCCACGGGCACGATATACGACATGACCCTGCCCGCCGGCAGCAGCGCCGCCACGCAAATGCCGTTCGACCACCTCTCCTTTGGCTGGAACCCCAACGGCCACGACCCCATCCCCATCTACGGCGTGCCGCACTTCGATGCGCACTTCTACATGCAGCCCATGGCCGCGCAGCATACCATCACCCTCGACGACCCCAAGGACGACATTTTCCCGGCCACCAACAAGCTGCTGGCCGGCTACAGCACGCCGCCCAACGTGGTGCCCGGCCGCACCATGCCCATGATGGGCCGCCACTGGATAGACCCCACCAGCCCCGAATACACGCCGGGCACGGCCTTCACCCACACCTTCGTCTACGGCACCTACGATGGCCACGTCACCTTCGTGGAACCGATGCTCACCAAGGCCATGTTGGTACCCAGCGTGAACGTGGTGAAGGCCATTCCGCGAACCACGGTGTATGAGGTAACGGGCAAGTACTTCCCCACCAATTACACTATCCGCTACGATGCCGGCACCAAGGAATATATCATTTCGCTAAAGGATATGATGATACGCTGAGGAAGGGCGGCTCAGGCTTTAGCGTTGCAGCAGATACGAGCAAGCGGACCATACCGGCGTATTCGGCTGAGGCCAAGGCGGCCTGCTGATACGCATGCGTCGCTTGGATTATATGCCAGCGAAGCTTTTCCTCGGAGCCGTACGCTAATCAGCTTCTCCAAATCCACAAGAGCCGGGTCGAAATCGCAGAGTCGCGCCAGCAGCTCGTCGTTTCGCAGGCAGCGCAAGGTATTCGAGCAGGCCAACTACACCCAGGACTGGGGCAGCGCCCCCGACGTAGCCGCCGGCCAAACCTGGAAAGGCTGGCTCGAAGTAGTAAAATAGCTTCGCATCAAGGCAAACAAAAGCCCGTTTCCAATCTGAAAACGGGCTTTTGTTTGCTTATGTTGAGGGGGTGGGATTCGAACCCACGATGAGCTTGAGACCCATACACACTTTCCAGGCGTGCTCCTTCGACCACTCGGACACCCCTCAAGGATGGTGGTTCGTGGGGCAAAGATAGGGGAAGAATTGAGTTAAAAGTGAAGAGTTAGGAGTTAAGAGTTGCCGTTCTGCTAACTTTTAACTCCTAATGCCTAACTCTTAGCTCATTTTCAAAGCGTTATCTCGCCGCGCAGGTCGGTGGCCAGCAGCTCGCGGGTGCGGGCTTCGCTCACGCCCAAGCCCAGTACGAACATGAGCTTGGTCACGGCCGCCTCGGTGGTAATATCTTCGCCGCCCACGATGCCCATTTCCGCAAAGCGGGCGCTGGTTTCGTACTTGCCCTGCACCACGCGGCCTTCTTCGCACTGGCTCACATTCAGGAGCCACACGCCGCGTTGGCGGGCCTCGGCCAGGCAGGCCAGAAACCACGGCGCGGTGGGCGCATTGCCCGAGCCGTAGGTTTCGAGCACGCAGCCGCGCAGGCCCGGAACGCCCAGAATGGCCGAAACCACCGCCTCCGTAATGCCCGGGAACAGGCGCAGCACGGCCACGCCGGTTTCGAGCTGGCCGTGCACCTTGAGGCGCGCGCCGGGCAGCAGGCGAATGCTATTGTCGTCGAATTCCAGGCTGATGCCAGCACGGGCCAGGGGCGGGTAATTCTCGCTTTTGAAAGCAGCAAACTGCTGACTTTCAACCTTCTTAGCGCGGGTACCGCGAATGAGCACATCGTTGAAGAACACGCACACCTCGGGCACGCGCACAGTGTGGACGCGGGGGTGACGGGCGGCCGCAATTTCCAGGGCCGTGATGAGGTTGCGCTGGGCGTCGGAACGGTTGGCCCCCACCGGCACCTGCGCCCCGGTGAATACCACGGCCTTGCCCAAATGCTCCAATACGTAGCTCAGCGCCGCCGCCGAATAGGCCATGGTATCGGTACCGTGCAGCACCACGAAGCCGTCGAAATCGAGGTAGTGCTGGTCAATGAGGCCGGCCAGAAAGAGCCAGTCGGCGGGCGTCACGTTGCTGCTGTCGATGGGCGCGGGCAGGCTCAGCAGTTCCAGGCGAAACTGCAGGTGGGCCAACTCGGGCATCTGGCGGTCGAGGTGGCCAAATTCCATGGGCACCAGCTCGCCACTGCTGTTCAGGGCCATGCCTACCGTGCCACCCGTGTAGATGATGAGCAGACGCGGGGCCGTGGCATCGGCGCGGGTGGGCAGGGGCAGCAGGGGCAGGTTGAGGTCGGGCATTGGGGGAAGCGACGCGTGGGGTTGGGAAGCGGGCCAAACGGCAACGCGTCGGTTACTCCCACCAGTTCGGGGGCGCAAGGTAGGCCCGAGCAGTTTTCTTCGCCAACAAACAGCCCTGGCCGACTGTCCCCCGTATTGCCAGCGACTATTTTCTCTTTTTCGCTATGACCCCAGCTATTTCCAACCCTGCCAAACCCGTTTCCGACGTCATCCTTATTGGCGCGGGCATTATGAGCGCCACGCTTGGCGTGCTGCTTAAGGCCCTAGACCCCAGCCTGACCATCTCGGTCTTCGAGCGCCTCGACGCCGTGGGCGCCGAGAGCTCCGACGCCTGGAACAACGCCGGCACCGGCCACTCGGCCTTCTGCGAGCTGAACTACACGCCCGAGCGGCCCGATGGCTCCATCGACATCAACAAGGCCGACAAAATTGCTGAGCAGTTTGAACTGAGCAAGCAGTTCTGGTCGACGCTGGTACTGGAAGGGCAGCTGCCCGACCCCACGGCGTTCGTCCACACCATCCCGCACATGAGCTTCGTGTGGGGTGCCGGCAACGTGGAATACCTGCGCAAGCGGCACGCCGCGCTGCTGTACTCGCCCCTGTTTCAGGGCATGGAATTCAGCACCGACCCGGCCCAGATTGCCCAGTGGATTCCGCTGGTGATGGACGGGCGCGACCCGGCCACGCCCGTGGCCGCCACGCGCATGGCCATTGGCACCGACGTGAACTTTGGGGCCCTCACCCGAGCGCTGTTTGATTATTTGAAGGGGCAGCCAGGCGTGGAGTTTCATTTAGGCCACGAGATTGAGGATTTTCGGCAAAAGGACGACGGTATCTGGCGGTTGAAAGTCAATTACCTGGGGCTCGATGTGAGCCGCATCGAGCGCGCGCGCTTCGTGTTTATCGGGGCCGGCGGGGGCTCGCTGCCGCTGCTTGAAAAGTCGGGCATTCCGGAGGCAAATGGCTTCGGCGGCTTCCCCGTGAGTGGGCAGTGGCTGAAGTGCCAGAACCCGGACATAATTGCCCGGCACGAGGCCAAAGTGTATGGCAAGCCGGCAGTGGGCTCGCCGCCCATGTCGATGCCCCACCTCGACACGCGCCAGATAAACGGCCGCAAAGAGCTGCTGTTCGGCCCCTACGCCGGCTTCAGCACCAAGTTTTTGAAGCAGGGCTCGTACACCGACTTGTTCAAATCCATCGAGCTGGGCAACATCCGGCCGCTGCTTTATGCCGGGGCGCGCAACCTGGGCCTCACCAAATACCTCATCGGCCAGGTGCTGCAAACGCCCCGGGAGCGCACCGCCGCCCTACGCGAGTATTACCCCAAAGCCAACCCCGCCGACTGGCAGCTCGAAGTGGCCGGCCAGCGCGTACAGGTCATCAAAAAGGACAAGAAAGAAGGCGGAGTGCTCGAATTCGGCACCGAGATGGTGACGGCCGCCGATGGCTCCATCGCCGCGCTGCTGGGCGCTTCGCCGGGGGCCAGCACGGCCGTGGCCATCATGCTGGAGCTGGTGCAGAAGTGCTTCCCCGCCCGCGCCGCCTCGCCCGAATGGCAGGCCCGGTTCCGGCAGCTGGTACCTTCCTTCGGCCAGAAGCTGGCCGATAACCCAGCGCTGGCCGCCGCCGTGCGCAAGCATAGCCGCGCGGTGCTGCGGCTGGAGGCGTAAAGCGCTTTCCTAAACGATAATAAAAAGGCGGTCATGCAGAGCGCAGCGAAGCATGACTGTTCGATTTTCATCCAATTTATCCCATCGAAAGTCCCAAAATTCGGCTAGCTTTGCGCAACACCTCAATTCTGCGCAAACATGCTGAAAACCTACTTCTTCGCGCCACTGCTGCTGCTGGCCGGCGCGGCCCAAGCCCAAACCCCACCCCCCGAAACCCTGCTGCTGCGCGAGCCGGCCCTGAGCCGCGACAAGCTGTCCTTCAGCTACGCCGGCGACATCTGGCTGGCCAACCGCGACGGCTCGAATCCGCAGCGCCTGACTGTGGGCGCGGGTGTGGAAACCAACCCCCACTTCTCACCCGATGGCCAGTTCATTGCCTTCACCGGCGACTACGACCGCAACGCCGACGTGTACGTGGTAGCAGTGAGCGGCGGGCAGCCGCGCCGCCTGACGTGGCACCCCTCGGCCGAGGTGGTGCGCGACTGGACGCCCGACGGGCAGCGCATCCTCTTCAGCAGCTCGCAGGAAGCCTATGCGCGCTCGTTGCAGCTCTTCACCGTGCCGATGAGCGGGGGGCTGCCCACCCGCCTACCCCTGCTGATGGGTGAGAAGGGCAGCTACTCGCCCGATGGCAAAACCTTGGCCCACACGCATATTACCAACCCCACCACTACCTGGAAGCACTACCGCGGCGGCCAGACCGGCCCCATCTGGCTGACGGATTTGCAGACGCTAGCCACCGAGGAGATTCCGCACGAGAACGCCACCGACACCAGCCCGCTGTGGCTGGGCGGCAAGGTCTATTTCCTGAGTGACCGCGCCCGTACCAACAACGTGTTCGTATATGACCCGGCCACCAAAAAAGTGGAGCAGCTGACCCGCCACACCGATTATGACGTGAAAGCGCTGAGCGGCAACGGCACCGATTTGGTGTATGAGCAGGCCGGCCGGCTGCACCTAATGAATACCGGCTCGGGCCAGACGACCGACCTCAGAATCAGTATCTCGCCCGAGGTGCTGGCCCTGCGGCCGCAGTACCGCAGCGTGGCCGGCATGCTGCACGGGGCAGCCATCTCCCCCACAGGCGTGCGCGCCGTGGTGGAGGCGCGCGGCGATGTGTTCACCGTGCCGGCCAAAAAAGGCGAAAGCCGCAACCTGACCCATTCCGATACCTCGCACGAGCGCTACCCGGCCTGGGCCCCCGACGGCGCGCACATCGCCTACCTGTCCGACGCTTCAGGCGAGTACCAGCTGATGGTGCAGGACCAGCGCGGGCTGAAACCGGCGCAGGCGTATTCGCTGGGGCCGAACTCCTTCTACTTCCGCCCCCTGTGGTCGCCGGACAGCAAGAAAATTGCCTACACCGACAAGAAGCTGAACCTATGGTATCTCGACCTGGCTTCGAAGAAAACCACCCGCGTGGCCGCCGATACCTACGGCCCGCTGTTGGGCGAGCCGGCCCTCGACCCGGCCTGGTCGCCCGACGGGCAGTGGCTGGCCTACGCCCAGCAGATGCCCAACCACATGCGTACCGTGAGGATGTACCACCTGCCCAGCGGCCGCCGCGTGGCCGTGAGCGACGGCCGCAGCGACGCCACCGCGCCCGCCTTCAGCCGCGACGGCAAGTACCTGTTTTTTACGGCCAGCAACGACGTGGCCCTGCGCGCTACCTGGCTGGACATGTCGTCGTATGACCGCAACAGCAAGCGCACGCTGTATGTGGCCGTGCTCAACCGCCGCGACACTTCGCCCTTCGCCCCGCAGAGCGACGAGGAAAAAGCGGCCATCAGCAAGCCCGACTCGATTATTGTGGGCAAGCCGGTGGGCAACCGCCCCGCGCCCAAAGTGGCCGTGAAGGATTTGAAGCCGCGCAAGCCCGTTGCCACCGCCAAAATCGTAATTGATACCGTGGGCCTGGGGCAGCGCATTCTGGCCCTGCCCGGCTCGGTGGTGGGTGAGCTCAGCAACGTGCAGGTGGCCGACGGCGACAAAATATTCTACCTGGAGCAGGTGCCCGCCAGCGTGGCCGCCGGCCCCGATGCCACGCCTACTGCCCCCACCCACCGCCTGCACCGCTACGATTTGAAAGAGCGCAAAAGCGAGCTGTACCTGGCCGAAGTGAACGACTACGCCGTGAGCGCCGACGGTAAGAAGCTGCTCTACATGGCGCCGCACGATGCCTACGGCATTGTGGAAGCGGCCGGCAAACCAGTGGCCAACGACGGCAAAATGGCGCTGACGAGCCTCGACGCCTACGTGGACCCGCGCCACGAATGGGCCCAGATGTTCGACGAAGTGTGGCGCCTGGAGCGCGACTACTTCTACGACCCCGGCATGCACGGGCTCGACTGGGCCGCCACCAAAAAGAAGTACGCCGGCTTTCTGCCCTACGTGGCGCACCGGGCCGACCTCAACTACCTATTTGCCGAGATGATAGGCGAGATGGTGGTGGGCCACAACTACGTAAGCGGCGGCGACATGCCCAGCCTCACGGCCAACCCCGTGGGTCTGCTCGGGGCCGACTACGAGGTAGTGGACGGGGTTTACCGCTTCAAAAAGGTATTCAACGGCGAGAGCTTCAACCCCAGCCTGCGCGCGCCCCTCACCGGCCCCGGCGTGGGCGTGCGGGCCGGCGACTACCTGCTGGCCGTGAACAACCGCCCACTGCGCGGCACCGACAACGTGTATAGCTTCTTCGAGAACACCGTGGGCAAGCAGATTACCCTGCTGGTGAACGATAAGCCCGGCCCCAAAGGAGCCCGCGAGGTAACCGTGGTGCCCGTGGCCAGCGAAGCCACCCTACGCCGCATTGCCTGGGTCGAGGATAACCGCCGCACCGTAGACCGGCTCACGGGTGGCAAGGTGGCCTACGTGTACCTGCCCAACACCGGAGCCGAAGGCTACGAGTTTTTCAACCGCTACTATTTCAGCCAGCTCGATAAGCAGGCCGTAATTGTGGACGAGCGGTTCAATGGCGGCGGCTTCGTGGCCGACTACATTTTGGACCTGCTCAACCGGCCCCTGCTCAGCTACTGGGCCCCGCGGGAGGGCCGGCCGTTTACCTCGCCGGGCTCGTCCATCTACGGACCCAAGGTGATGCTGGTGAACGAGTTTGCTGGCTCCGGTGGCGATGCGCTGCCGGCGTTTTTCCGGCAGCGCGGGCTGGGCACGGTCATCGGCAAGCGCACCTGGGGCGGCCTGGTGGGTATTTCTGGCTACCCGCCGCTCATCGACGGCGGCAGCGTAACCTCGCCCAGCTTTGCCGTGTACAGCCCCGATGGCAAGTGGGAAATTGAGAACGAAGGCGTGGCCCCCGACATCGAAGTAGACGTGCGCCCCGCCGACACCCAGAACGGTGCCGACCCGCAGCTGGCCAAAGCCATTGAGGTGATTTTGCAGGACCTGGCCAAGCAGCCGGCCAAGTCGCAGGGCATTCCGGCGCAGTACCCGCTGCGCGGCCGGGAGTAACCAACTGTCATGCTGAACGCAGTGAAGCATCTGAGTAAAGCAAAGCGTCCGGAACTTATCCAGGCACTTTACTCAGATGCTTCACTGCGTTCAGCATAAGGAGTTGTTTAGAAAGTCACAAAGGTCCCCGAACGGTCATGCTGCGCTGCGCTCTGCATGACCGTTCGGGGATTTTCTAAACAACTCCTAATAGTAGAAATGCCTACCGGTTATTCATCGCCCGAAACTGCTCGTCCAGCTCGGCCCGCGAGGCCAGGCGCGACTTTTCGGAGCTGCCGTAGCCCACTTCCTGCTCGCCGGCCGCCAGCCGCGCCATTACGGAATCGGCAAAGTCATCAACCGGCACGCCAAAGGTGTGCAGACCAGGACCACCGAGGTCAGTATTCACAGCTGGCGGCACAATTTCGAGCACCGCAATGCCCGTGGGCACCAGCTGGTGGCGCAGCGAGAGCGTGAACGAGTGCAATGCCGCCTTGGTGGCGCTGTAGATGGGCACGAACGCCGCCGGCGCAAACGACAGCCCCGACGTGACGTTGACAATGGCCGCGCCCGGCTGCTGGCGCAGGTGCGGCACCAGCAGCATAGCCAAATGAATGGGCGCTTCCACGTTGATAACCAGCTCTTGGCGGCGGGTTTCCCAGTCGGCCGCGGCATCATCGGCCAGCTGAATGCGGTTCTGGATGCCGGCGTTGTTCACCAGCACGTTGAGGGCGGGGTATTCGGTGGTGGCCCAGCGCACCAGCTCGGTGCGCTCGGCGGCGGTGGCAATGTCGCCCTGGCGCGTAATCAGGCCGGGGTAGCGCTGCTGGGCTTCGGCCAGCTTATCGGCCCGGCGGCCCACGATAATGACGGTGCTGCCGGCCTGCAGAAAACGGATGGCCAGTGCCAAGCCAATGCCCGAGGCCCCGCCGGTGAGCAGGATGGTGTTGGTGGCTAAGTTCATGGAGAAAAATAGAGGGTTTGAGAAGCAGGCGGCTAACAAGCCAGCCGCCCGGTTGGTTAGCAAAGCACCCCCGCGGGGCCTTATCTTGCGGGCTTATTGCCGGGCTTATCGGCCCGGTGCGTCTCTTTTTTTATATGATTATACTGGAACCCTTCAGGTCCGACGATTTCGCTCAGCTCATGGAATGGGTCGACGACGAGCGGCTGATGAAAGAGTGGAGCGGCTCGATGTTCTCCTTCCCTCTTACCGAGGCCGGCCTGAGCTGGTACATCGAAGGCTCCAATGATATGAATGACCCCAACGTCTTCATCTACAAAGCAGTGGATTCGAAAACCAGCGTCACCGTCGGGCACATCTCACTGGGCGGCATCAGCGAGCGCGACCGGGCCGGGCGCATCACCCGCGTGCTGGTGGGCAACACGACCGAGCGCCGCCGGGGCATCTGCCAGGCCATGGTGAAGGCCATGCTGCGCCTCGGGTTCGAGGACCTGAAATTGCACCGCATCAGCCTGGGCGTCTACGATTTCAACCACGCGGCCATCAACTGCTACCTCAAGTGCGGCTTCCAGGAGGAGGGCCGCATGCGCGACGTGGTGCGCCACGGCGACGGCTACTGGACGCTCATCGAAATGGGCATTCTGGAGGATGAGTGGCGGGCGCTGTACCCGGCAATTCATGCCGTTTAGTAGTTACCCGAACAGGGCGTTTTCATTCCGACGAAGGAGAAATCTGAGGGTGGAATTTACCCAGATTCCTCCTTCGTCGGAATGACAAGCCTGCGGTGTCCTAATCCAGCAATTTCACCCCCGTGAGCACCTCGCTCAGCGCCCAGAGCCGCTGGGCATTTTCGGGCGTATTGAAGGAGCTTTTCACGGGCTCGGCCTTTTTCTTGTCGAAATAGCCACCGCTGACGGTGCCCACCTCGGGCGCGGAGGCCAGGAAAATGCTGGTTTCGGCCCCTTTTTCCACCGAAATCATGAAGGGCCGACCCAGCTGCGTGAGAAAGCCCATCAGCCCACCCGAACTGTTGCCGAAGCCGCTGGCCACCACGCCGGGATGCAGCACGTTGGTGGTAATGTTGGCAATGCCATGGGTGCGCAGGCGGCGGGCCAGCTCCTGCGTGAACATGATGTTGTAGAGCTTGGTGTTGGCGTACACGCGCAAGCCGCCGTAGCCGCTGGCCGACTGAAAGTCAGCCAAATCCGGCCGGGCAATGCGGTACGCTTCGGAGGCTACGTTGACCACGCGGGCGGCGGGGCTGGCCTTGAGCTTATCGAAGAGCAGGGCCGTGAGCAGGAACGGGCCGAGGTGGTTGGTGGCCACCCCCAGCTCGTTGCCATCGGGCGAGAGCTGGCGCTCGGCCCCGAAAATCAGCCCGGCGTTATTCACCAGCACGTCGAGGCGCGGGTAGCGGGCATTGAACTCGGCAGCGGCGCGGCGCACCTGGTCGAGGTCGGCGAGGTCGGCGAGCAGGATGTCGACATGGTTGTGGCCGGCGGCGGCTTTAATTTCCTGCTGAGTATCGGCTGCTTTTTCGGCGCTGCGGGCCAGAATGACGATGTGAGCACCCTTTTTGGCCAGCTCAGTGGCCGTGACTTTGCCGATGCCGGAGGTAGCTCCGGTGACGAGGATTATCTGATTTTGAAGGTCGGGCATGAGGGATGAGCGTAGGTTTGTTCTGGGGTAAACGTAACTCCGGCCAGAATGCTTGGTTTATTTCCGGTCGCAATCAAAAAGAACGTCATGCCGAGCGCAGCCGAGGCATCTCGCGTGAGTCGTTGAACGACCCCAAATAACCCCGAGCGAGATGCCTCGGCTCCGCTCGGCATGACGTTCTTTTGTGCCCTTCCCTATTCAAACCACATTGCCCATCTCCCCTACCCATGAAAGTCCTCCTGCTCATCGATATTCAAAACGATTTCCTGCCCGGCGGCCGGCTGGCCGTGCCCGAGGGCGACGCCATTATACCGCTGGCGAATGCGTTGCAAGCGCATTTCGACCTGGTGGTGGCCACCCAGGACTGGCACCCGGCCAGCCACGAGAGCTTCGCCAGCAACCACGCCGGCCGCAGCCAGTTCGAGCAGATTGACTTGCACGGCCTACCGCAGGTGCTCTGGCCCGACCACTGCACCCAGGCCAGCAACGGCGCGGCCCTGGCCCCCGCGCTGCATACGGAACGCATCGAAGCCATCTTCCGCAAGGGCATGAACCCGGAAATTGACAGCTATAGCGCATTTTTTGACAATGGCCACCGCAAAAGCACCGGCCTGGCCGACTACCTGCGCGGCCGGGGCGTGACCGAAGTTTTCGTGGCCGGCCTGGCCGCCGACTATTGTGTGTACTACTCGGCCCTCGACGCGCTGGCCGCCGGCTTTGCCACCACCGTCGTCACCGATGCTACCCGCGCTATCTCGGCCGAGGGCTGGGCAGCAGCGCAGGCCGATTTGCAAGCAAAAGGAGCTTGCCTTATGGCGAGCCCGGTCCTGCTATCAGCCGCAGTTTAAGTAAGCGCTGCTATAAAGCTAGCAGTAGTTTAAGCTACAGCCGCTTGCTCAGCAGCATGCCCGAATACGCATAGCCGTTGGCATTCAGCCCCTGCAAGGGCATCAATGACAGGCCGCGGCGGCCGGCCACTTTGTGCAGCTGCGGCACTACCACGCCCATGGTTGCGCCCACGGCGTAGCCCACGAGGTTGTCGGTGAGGAAGTGCTTGCCGGCTTCGATGCGGAAGTAGGCCACGGCGACGGGTATTACGGCCGCCGCGCCCCACACGAAGGGCTCGCCGGCGTAGCCGGGATTGAAATCGTGCATGACTTTGGCGGCGAAGAAGGTGGCCGTGGCTGTGTGGCCGGTGTGCCCGGCGAAGAAGGAATTGGTGGCGATTTTGCCCGAGCGCCCACCGCCGCCCTCGGTGCCGTAGAGATAGGGCCGGTAGCGATAGATATTGCCCACCGAGGTAGTGAACAGGGCATCGGTGGCCAGCATTGTTTCGATATACAGGCCTACTACCTGGCCGTAGTGGCCGCGCACGTTGTCGTTGAGGGCCAGCAGGGCGGGCGCGATGACCAGCGTGGGGTAGCAGAGCAAGTCGCTGGCGGTCTGGGCGCGGTCGCTGTACCAGCCAGCCGAGAAGCGGTCGATTTTTGGAATATCGTTTTTGTTGAGCGCGGCCAACTCGGCATCGCTCAGGCCGCTTTTCTGCTGCACGCGGTAGAGACCGAAAGCGCTGGTCGCGCCCAGCCCCAGGATGATGGGGCCATCGATGGCGAAGTGGGTGTGATAGGGCGAAGCTGAGTGCTGCGCCTGGGCGACGGGGGCGGCACCGGTAAGCAGGGAGCCCACAAGAGCGAGCGCGGGAAAAAATTTCATAGGTAAATAATTGGGTAACTGCGGTTACGCAGGCAACTTTTGCGTCAGGTGGTTTAACTCGTTTTTAGTTACTGGTTTCTCGTTGCTGGTCCCCGTCTTAAAAACGGCTCAAACGCGTTAAACCAGCAACAGCAACACATACCGCAGAAAGCCCTGCGTAACCGCAACTGGGTAATATGGCCCAAAACGAAATTCTGCGCCCTGGGTTTCGGGGTGGTGATGGTCGCGAAAGGCTGGGGCTGCTTCCCTGCGCCTTTGGCACCGGCCCGAACGGCGCCGGGCCTTTGCAACGGCCGGACGGCTTTTCCCGTTGCCACGAAGGCGCTTGCTCTGCACCAACTTTCTTATGATTTTTCGCTTATTCCTTCTATTGCTGCTGGCCGCGCCTTTGGCCCCTGCCGCCGCCTATGCCGTGCTCACCCATCAGGCCGTCATCGACTCGACCTGGGACAAAACTCTGGTGCCGCTGCTGCGCCACCACTACCCCGGGGCCACCACCGAGCAGCTCGAAGAGGCCAAAAGCTACGCCTACGGCGGCTCCATTTTGCAGGATATGGGCTACTACCCGCTGGGCTCCACGCTCTTCACCAACCTCATGCACTACGTGCGGTCCGGCGACTTTGTGCGCAACCTGCTGGGCCAGGCCCACAACCGCAACGAGTATGCCTACGCCCTGGGCGCGCTGGCCCACTACGCCACCGACAATGTGGGCCACCCCGAGGGCACCAACCAGATTATGCCCACCGTGTACCCCGATTTGCGGGCGCAGTTCGGACCGGTCGTCACCTACGAGCAGGCCACCAAGCGCCACACCGAGCTGGAATTTTCGTTTGATGTGGTGCAGGTGGCCGCCGGACGCTACCGCAGCCAGGAGTACCACAAATTCATCGGCTTCCGGGTGAGCAACCCGGTGCTGGAGCGCGCTTTTCAACAAACCTACGGGCTGGAGCTGGGGCAGGTAATTCTGAACGTGGATGTGAGCATTGCCACCTTTCGCTTCGCCGTAAACCAGCTGCTGCCGGCCACGGCCCGCGCCGCCTGGCACAGCCAACGCAAGGCAATCAGGAAGATGAGTCCCCAGGCCCGGCGGCGCGACTATCGCTACAAGGCCAGCCCCCGGGCGTTTCGCAAGGAATTTGGTGATGGGTATGAGCGGCCCGGCTTCGGGGCGCGGGTAATGGCCTTCTTCATCAACCTGCTGCCCAAAATAGGCCCGCTGAAAACCTATGCCTTCAAGCTGCCCGATGCGGCGGGCGAGGCGAAGTTCCGCGCCAGCTACCGGGCGGTGCTGGTGCGCTTCGCCACGCTGGTGCGCGAGCAGCCCACCGACACCGCCCGCACCCGGCCCCTGCCCGACACCAACCTCGACACCGGCAAACCCACCCGCCCCATCACTTACGCCTTGGCCGACCAAACGTACAACGAGCTGCTACGCGAGCTGCACAAGCGTAAGTTCGAGCACCTCACCCCCGCCCTGCGCCAGGCCCTGCTGGCCTACTACGCCAAGGGGGTACCCACCCCAACTCAGGAAACCAAGCACGGCGACGCCAAAACCGAACGCAAGGTGGAGAAAAAGCGGCCGGAAACGGAGGAGGCATTGGCGGCGCTGCGGGCCTTGCCGCAGTAGCACAAGCAGAAACGAGCCGGGAAATGTCATGCTCATCTGGCGTCCGCGTAGCGGCAGCATCTCTGCCGCGTAAGCAATTATTCAAGTACTTAGTGCTTTTACGCAGCCGCTGCGGCTGCGCGGACGCCAGATGAGCATGACGTTCTGATTTAGCTTCCCCAATCTACCCGCCCGCCTTTTCCAGCAGACGCACGACCAAGCCGGTCCAGCCGGTTTGGTGGCTGGCGCCGAGGCCGTGGCCGTCGTCGCCGTGGAAGTACTCGTGAAAGAGCAGGTTGTCGCGAAAGTGCGGGTCGGTCTGGTGGATTTCGGTATCGCCCAGGGCGGGGCGGCGGCCGTTCTCATCCTTGAGAAACAGGCGGGCGAGGCGGGCTGAAAGCGCATCGGCCACCTGCGCCAGCGTGTGCAGCTGGCCCGAGCCGGTGGGGCACTCAATGGTAAACGCATCGCCGTAGTAGCTATGGTAGCGCTGCAGCGACTCGATGATGAGGCAGTTGACGGGTAACCACACCGGCCCGCGCCAGTTGGAGTTGCCGCCAAACATGTCCGACTCAGCCTCGCCGGCCACGTAAGTCACGGAGAAGCTGTCGGCCTCGCCCATGTGGTAATAGTACGGGTTGTCGAGGTGGTAACGCGAGAGCGAGCGGATGCCGAATTCGGAGAGGAATTCGGTTTCATCCAACATGCGGGTAAGCACGCTGCGCAGGCGGCTTTGGCGCATGAGGCCCATAAGGTGGCGCGCGCCCTGGCCGGGCTCCTGCCAGCGGCTCACCAGCTCGGCCAGGCGCGGGCGACGCTGGATGAGGGCCAGGGCGCGGGCGTGGAACTCGGGCACGGTAGCCAGCAGCTCATCGTCAATTACCTCTATGGCAAACAGCGGGATGAGGCCCACCATGGAGCGGATGCGCAGGCGGGTGCGCGAGTCGTCGGGGGCGTGCAGGACGTCGTAGTAGAACTGGTCTTCTTCGTCCCAGAGATTGAAGTGGCCGCCGCCGCCGCGGGTCATGGCTTCGGCGATGTACAGGAAATGCTCGAAGAACTTGCTGGCCATTTCCTGGTACACGGGCGTGGTTTGGGCCAGCTCCAGGGCCATGCGCATGAGGTTGAGGGCGAACATGGCCATCCAGCTGGTGCCGTCGCTCTGCTCGATTTTGCCGCCGGTGGGCAATGGTGACGAGCGGTCGAAAACCCCAATATTGTCCATACCCAGGAAGCCGCCCTCGAAGATGTTGCGCTCGTCGCGGTCCTTGCGGTTCACCCACCAGGTGAAAGTCATCACCAGCTTCTGGAACACGGCTTCGAGGAAGGCGGTGTCGCCCCGGCCCTCGTGCAGTTTGCGGTCCATCTGGTACACGCGCCAGGTGGCCCAGGCGTGCACGGGCGCGTTCACGTCGCTGAAATGCCACTCGTAGGCGGGCATCTGGCCGTTGGGGTGCAGGTAGCCATCCTGGCAGAGCAGGCGGAGCTGCTGCTTGGCGAAGTCGGCGTCCACCATGGCCAGCGGCAGGCAGTGAAAGGCGAGGTCCCAGGCCGCGTACCAGGGGTATTCCCACTTGTCGGGCATCGAGACGATGTCGGCGTTGTGCAGGTGCCGCCAGGCGGCGTTGCGACCGGTGAGGCGCTCGGGCGGCGGCACGGGGCGGCCAGGGTCGCCGTCGAGCCACTGGCTCACATCGTAGTAATAATATTGCTTGCTCCAGAGCATGCCGGCGAAGGCCTGGCGCTGCACGTTGCGGGCGTCGGCATTGCGGAGGCCCTCCTGAATGCAGTCGTAGAACTCGTCGGCCTCGGCGCGGCGGGTGGCGAAAAGGGGGTCGAAATCGGCAAACGGCGCTTCGTGCGTGGGCTGGCTGAGGCGCAGGCGCAGCACGCGGGCTTCGCCGGCCGGAATGTTGAACTGGTAGCGGGCGGCGGCCTTGGTGCCGGTTTCGGCGGGGTTCACGGCCGTGGCCTGGCCCTGTACGATGTACTCATTGATGCCGTCTTTGAAGTAGCGGCCGGCCTTGTTTTTCTTCTCGCGCTTCTTGCCAAAGAGCGTGGGGCTGGTTTCGTTTTCGCAGAACAGCAGCTCCTCGGCGCGGTCGCAATACAGCTGATAGCGACCCAGGTCGCGGTGCTCGGCTTCCATCGCAGCGGCCTGGGTACGACGGATTTCGGGCCGGTGGTCGTCGTAGCCCAGCGTCCAGGTATTGCGAAACCAGAGCTGCGGCAGCACCGTGAGCGGCGCGGCCTCGGGACCCCGGTTGTGGATGGTGAGCTGAATGAGCACGTCCTGGGGGCCCGCTTTGGCATACTCAATGAACACGTCGAAGTAGCGGCTTTCGGCGAAAACACCGGTGTCGAGCAGCTCGAATTCGGGCTCCTGGCGGGTGCGGGCGGCATTTTCATCCCGCAGCTCATCGTAAGGGAAAGCAGCCTGCGGGTACTTGTACAGCATCCGCATGTAGGAGTGCGTGGGGGTGCTGTCGAGGTAGTAGTAGTGCTCCTTCACGTCCTCGCCGTGGTTGCCCTGGCCGTTAGTGAGGCCGAAGAGGCGCTCCTTCAGCTGGTTATCGACCCCGTTCCAGAGGCCGATACCGAAGCACAGCCGCTGCTGGTCGTCGCTGATGCCGCCGAGGCCTTCCTCACCCCAGCGGTAGGCGTAGGCGCGCGCCATGTCGTGGGTGATGTAGTTCCAGGCGTCGCCGTTGGCGCTGTAGTCTTCGCGCACAGTACCCCACTGGCGCTCGGTGAGATAGGGGCCAAATTGTTTCCAGTCGGTGGTTTTGGCGCGGGCTTCGAGGAGGCGGATTTGTTCTTGCATACAGGGACGGACGCGAGCGGGGCCGGGCGCGACAAACGCGGCGCGGGCGCGGCTGGCGGGGTTGGCGGGAAATCGGGCTTACGGAATCAGGCGGGTGGGCGGCTATTTGCGGGGTATTGAACAAATGGCGCGGGCCCTCATGCCTGCCAGTTTAGAGCAGCATAACCCTTGCTGGCGCGAGTTTAGCGCAGCGTAACTCGTGACCGGCCTTACGGGGGAGGCTGTGCCTCCCATAGAACGACCCATCTTGCGCAATTCCGCCTTGCCGCTGGCGCGGCAGTGGAGGTATAACCTCCACTCAAAACCGGGCACGAGTTACGCTGCGCTAAACTCGCGCCAGCTACCGGGCCAACCTCGCCCGTTTGGTCTTAGTCAGGGATACGAGCCGCAAAGTTTGCGCTACAGCGCCCGTGCAAAGCGCACACCGCCGTAGGCATAGCCGTTCATGTTCTGCCCCTGCACCGGCCCCAGCGAAACACCCGTGCCGTGCAGCTTTTTATAGAAATGCAAGGTCACCAGCCCCGCCGCCGCTCCCACCCCCACGCCCACCGCCGAATCGAGGAAGCGCTGGGGCGGCACGTTGGCGGGGTAAAACACGGTTTCGTTGCGGTGCAGGCGCGGCACCATCACGCCCACGGTGGCCCCCACGGCGTAGCCCACCAGGTTATCGGAGAGGAAGTGCTTGCCGGCCTGCACGCGGAAGTAGGCCACCACGGCGGGCACGGCGGCGGCCACACCCCACACGTAGGGCTCGGCTTGGGAGCCAGGGTTAAAATCGTGAAAAACCTGAGCCGCGAAAAACGTGGCCGTGGCCGTATGCGCCGTGTGGCCGCCAAAAAACGCATCGGTGGTCACCGGGCCGTGGCGCAGCGCGCGCCCCCCTCGGGGCCGTAGAGGTAGGGCCGGTAGCGGTATACGGTGCCCACCGTGAGCGTGAACAGGGCGGCCGTGCTGCTCATGGTTTCGAGATAGAGGCCGGCCACCTGCCCGTAGCGCCCGTGCACGTTGGGCTGGAAAGCCAGCAGCGCGGGCACCAGCGCCAGGGTGCAGTAGCAAAAACCGTCGCTCACGACCTGGGCCCGGTTGCTGAACCGGCCGGCCGAAAACCGGTCGATACGGGGAATATTGGCCCGGTCCAGAGCGGCCAGGTCGGCCTCGGTGGCGGTGCGCTTGTGCTGCACCAGCAGCAGGCCGGCGGCGCTCAGCCCCAGCAGCCCGGCCGTGATGGGGGCATCGACGGCGAAGCGGGTGGTGTAGGGCGAAGTGGCCTGCTGGACCCGGGCAGGCGGGCGGCAGCCCAGCAGTAGCGCCCCGGCGAGGAACAGCGTAGGACGAAGCTTCATAAAACTGTAAATCAATCATTTATACAACCATGAGGCGCAAGGTACGCGGCCGGTGGGGCTGGGTAACGGTTCGGTACCTTATCTGCGGCTGGTTGCGGCGGCAGCGGCTGGCGCACCTGGAACGGTTGCCGCGCTACCCCGCGCCAGCAGCCATCCGCAAACTGAAAGCACCGCGCCGGCAGAGCTCCGGGTTAGACCACAAACAGGCGTTCCGTTTTGCAAACAGCCCGCTGCACGCCCCCGGGGCAGGCACCGAAGCCACGAACCTTTACAGCCAATCGAAGGTACACCTTGCTCATGTTGCAGCGGCCCGACGGGCTGCTCCGCCGTTGGCTATGACCGAAAAATTCGCCCCAATCTTCTCAAATTTTCCTGATATTCTGACCACGCTGGCCGTGTTGCTGGGCGGCCTGGCGGCCGGCCTGGTGGCCCGGCTCATGGTTTTTGCCCTGTTGCGGGCCTACAACCGGCGCGAGGACTCGGCCCTGGCCCGCTCCGTGAGCAGCAACCTGAGCTCCGTCAGTAGCTGGTTTTTTCCGGTGCTGGCCATTTCACTGCTGCTGCCGCTGGTGCCACTGCCGCCCAAGCCCTTTGAGGTACTACGCCGCGTGGTGGAGTTCACCCTGATTCTCTCTTTCGCCTGGGGCCTCATCCGCACCCTCGACGTGGTGCAGGACCTCGTGCAGCAGTATTACCAACTCAGCGGCAGCGACAACCTGCGGGTACGCAAGCTGTTCACACAGCTTCAGTTCATCAAAAAAATTGCCGTTTCGCTCATTGCCTTCATCGGGGTGGGCCTGGTGCTTATGAGCTTCGAAACGGTACGCCGCCTGGGCACGGGCCTGCTCACGTCGGCCGGTATTGCCAGTGTGATTGTAGGTTTTGCCGCCCAGCGCTCCATCAGCAACCTTCTGGCGGGCTTCCAGATTGCTTTCACCCAGCCCATTCGCATCGATGATGTGCTGGTGGTGGAGGGCGAGTGGGGCCGCGTAGAGGAAATCACCTTCACCTACGTGGTGCTCAACATCTGGGACCAGCGCCGGCTGGTACTGCCGCTCAACTACTTCATCGAGAAGCCTTTTCAGAACTGGACGCGCAGCAACGCCGAGCTCCTGGGCTCGGTATTCATCCACACCGACTACTCGGTGCCGGTAGGCGCGGTGCGTGCCGAACTGGAACGCCTCACCGCCCACCACCCGCTCTGGGACGGCCGCGTGTGCAAGCTCCACGTCACCGATTCCAAGGAAACCACCCTGGAGCTGCGCGCCCTGGTGAGCGCCCGCAACGGCAGCGACGCCTGGGACCTGCGCTGCGACATCCGCGAGCAGCTGGTCGCCTTCCTGCAACGCGATTACCCCGGCAGCCTGCCCCGCGTGCGGGCCGAAGTAGCTACCCCCGGGCCAAACCGCCTGGGTTTCGGGCCAGCCAGCCCCGAAACCACCTACTCGAAATAACGGCAGCCCCGCACTGGCTTGAGGCAATAGCAAAGGGCACAAAAAAACGTCATGCCTGGGCTATGCCCGGCATGACGTTTTAAGTAGGTAGTCAGTAATCAGATTTCAGCTATCTAAAAATCAGTCAATTGATTTCTGTCTGACTACCGATTACTGATAACTAACTACTTAGTTTGCCGGCTATCCGGCAGCAGTAGGCTACTTCAGCTGGATGCCCTGGTCGGCCATTTGCTGCTCCGCCTTGGCGTGGTTGGCCAGGTACTCGGCGTGCTGGGCCTCGGTGCGTTTGGTGCCCAGGCTGGCGAAGTGCTCGCGTAGCTTGTCGGCGGGCAGGTCGGCCCCGTACGAAGGGGTGCCAGGCTGCTGCCGCCACGACTCGTGCAGGCTGCCGTCGTCCACGGCGTCGAAACCCAGCTCTTCTACAAGGGCCATTACTTTCTGCTTGGCGGCTGGCTCGTCGCCGGCCACGGGCAGCGCAATGCGGCCGGGGGTTCCGGCGGCCTGCCCCTTATTTTCGAGGTGGTCGGCGTAGATGTTGTTGAACACCTTCACCACCGGGCGGCCCAGGTGCTGCTGCACCCATTCGCTTTCGGTGAGGTCGCCGGTTTCCAGCTCCGGCATCTGGCCGTCGCGCAGCATGGGGTAGTAATTGCTCGTGTCGATGACGGGCACGTCGGCGGCCACACCCTCGAACAGGTCTTTGGGCAGGTCGGGAATGTTTTTCAGTGGAATGGTCACCACGATAATTTCGCCGTATTGGGCCGCTTCCCGGGCTGTAACGGGGGTAGCGCCCGTTTTCTGGGCCACGTCCGTCAGCGTTTCGGGGCCGCGGGAGTTGGCGATTTTAACTGAGTGGCCGAGGCTGGTGAGCCGCACGGCAAGCGCGCTGCCGATGTGACCGGCGCCGATGATTCCAATGTTCATAGTGGGAAAGTTTAGGGTTTGCGCGGCGGCGATGCGCTGCCGCAAGTAGCTTAACAACTACGGCGGCCAGTTGCTTTTGTTCGGCGGACAGTTGTTAGGGATGGCGGCGGGCCAAAGGGGGTTGGACCGCTGGAAAAGCACGTCATGCCGAGCGGAGTCGAGGCATCTCGCATGCAGTCACTAATCCTTACGATTGGTTTACTACCCCACGCGAGATGCCTCGGCTCCGCTCGGTTTAATTAACGCTACCCTACTTCAGCCCCGGAATCTTCGCGCCGCGCTCCCGCGCCACGTCCTGCGCCAGCTCGTAGCCAGCATCGGCGTGGCGGAAGATGCCCATGCCGGGTTCGGTGGTTAATACCCGTTTCAGACGTTCGGCTTTTTCGGGGGTTCCTGTCGCTACTATCACCATGCCGGAGTGGGTGGAGTTGCCGATGCCCACGCCGCCGTTGTGCAGGCTCACCCAGTCGGCCCCGCTGGCGCAGTTGGCCAGGACATTGAGCAGGGGCCAATCGGCTACAGCGTCGGAGCCATCCTTCATGCCTTCGGTTTCGCGGTTGGGCGAGACCACCGAGCCGCAGTCGAGGTGGTCGCGGCCGATAACGATGGGGGCCGATACTTCGCCCCGCGCCACAAGGTCGTTTATCACGAGGCCGAACTACTCACGCTCGCCGTAGCCCAGCCAGCACACGCGGGCCGGCAGGCCGATAAAAGGAACTTTGGCCTGGGCCTTTTCAATCCAGCGGGCCAGCAGCTTGTTGTCGGGGAAGGTTTCGAGCAGGGCGCGGTCGATTCGCAGTATGTCGGCCGGGTCACCGCTGAGGGCGGCCCAGCGGAACGGCCCCTTGCCCTCGCAAAACAGCGGGCGGATGTAGCCGGGCACGAAGCCGGGGTACAGGAACTGGCCGGCTTCGTCGCGCACCGTGAGGCCGCCTTTTTCGGCCTGGCCGCGCAGGTTGTTGCCGTAGTCCACAGCGATGGCACCGCGCCGCTGTATCTCCAGAATAGCCTCTACATGCTTTACGATGGAGGCCAGGGCCTGCTTCTTGAACTCCTCGGGGTTGGCTTCGCGCAGGGCCAGCACCTCCCCAATTTCGCCTTCGGGCAGGTAATCCATCAGGTCGTGGGCCGAGGTTTGGTCGGTCACGATGTCGGCCGGGAAGCCCAGTTCTACGAGCTTAGGCAGAATGGTGGCCGCATTGCCAACAAGGCCGATTGACCAAGCATTGCCTTCGGCTTTAGCTTTATTACACAGTTCTAAGGCATGGTTCAAGCTGACAGCGGCTTTGTCCAAGTACCCTTCACGCACCTTCCAATAAATACGCTCAGCAATCGGCTCGATGACGAGGCACACGCCGTCGTTCATGGTCACGGCCAGGGGCTGCGCCCCGCTCATGCCGCCCAGGCCGGCCGTGACGGTGATAGTACCGCGCAGGCTACCGCCAAAATGCTTGTCCGCCATCGCGGCAAACGTCTCGTACGTGCCCTGCAAAATGCCCTGGGTGGCGATGTAAATCCAGGAGCCGGCCGTCATCTGTCCGTACATCATCAGGCCCATTTTGTCCAGCTCGTCGAAGTATTACTGGGTACTCCAAGCGGGCACGATGTTGCTGTTGGCGATGAGCACGCGGGGCGCGTGGGGCCAGGTTTTGAGTACGCCCACGGCTTTACCGCTCTGCACCAGCATGGTTTCGTCGGCCTCCAGCTCCTTCAGGGTTTTCACGATAATCTGATATTCCTTCCAGTTGCGGGCGGCGCGGCCGGCCCCACCGCACACAATCAGCTCATCATAGACGAGGCTCACGGCGGGGTCGAGGTTATTTTCCAGCATGCGCAGGGCGGCTTCGGCCTCCCAGGTTTTGCAGCGCAGGGTGGTGCCGTGGGCCGCCTTCACGGTTTCTTCGGGCTTGAACTCGTAGAACATCGGGCGCTGGCCGGCCGTCTGTTGCGGGGCCGCGCCGGTGGGCGTAGAGAGGGAATTGGCTTCGAGGTTGAGCTCGGGCGTGGTTGTGGGCATCATCGGGTGGGAAGCAGTTTGGGTGGGCGGCGAAGACAGGAAAATGTACCGTGGTCGTACCCGGCAGGGTCGCTGCAAGGCCGTGCGCCGGCACGCAGCCCGACCAGCACGCAACCCACTGCCAGCCCGTACCTTCACGGTGCGCTTGTGGCGGTAGTACTCTCCCCGTCCGGCCCCGTCCTCATGTCCTTCACCTACCGCGACTTGCGCTACTTGGTGGCCTACACCCTGCCCCTCACAGCCGCAGTGGGCCTGGCCCTGGGCGGAGCCGCTACCTGGCTCACCCTGGGCTACACGTTTGGGCTAATCCCGCTAATCGAATGGCTGCGGCCGCCCAACCGGGCCCTGATACCCGCCGGAGTGCCCGCTGCCTCCGAGGCCAAGCGGCATCCCTTCTTCGACGGCCTGCTCTACCTCAACGTGCCGCTGCAATATGCCCTATTGGCCTACTTTTTCTACTCGGTGGCCCACCGCAACTTTTCGGCCGCCGAAATAGCCGGCGCAGTGTTCGGCGTAGGCATCTGCTGCGGGGCGCTCGGCATTAATGTAGCGCACGAGCTGGGCCACCGCAGCCGCAGTTGGGAGCAGCGCCTGGCGCAGGCACTGCTGCTGAGCAGCTGGTACCCGCACTTTTTCATCGAGCACAACCGCGGCCACCACCGCCACGTAGCCACGCCGCACGACCCCGCCACGGCCCGCCTGCACGAGGGTTTCTGGCGCTTTCTACCCCGCGCCGTGGTCGGCGAGCTGCGCTCGGCCTGGGCCCTGGAAGCCACGCGCCTGCACCGCGTGGGGCAGTCGTCGTGGTCGGGTCACAACGAGCTGCTGCAGCTGCTGGCGGCGCAGGCGGGACTGGCCGCGCTGGTGCTGGCCTGGGTGGGGCCGGCGGGCCTACTGGCCTGGCTGGCGGCCGCTGCCGTGGGCTACGTGCTGTTTCAGCTGGTGAACTACGTGGAGCACTACGGCCTGCTGCGCCGCCAAACCGCCCCCGGCACCTACGAGCGGGTGCAGCCCCACCATTCCTGGAACTCTGAACACGCGCTGGGCCGCATCCTGCTCTATGAGCTCACCCGCCACTCCGACCACCACTACCAGGCCGCCCGCCCCTACCACAGCCTGCGCCACCAGCCCGCCGCCCCCCAAATGCCCACCGGCTACCCCGGCATGATGCTGCTGGCCACCATGCCGCCGCTTTGGTTTCGGGTAATGAACCCGCGCGTCGCGGCCGCAACCTGACCCGCGCCCGGCCATCTTCACACCTTTACTCCCCTCATCCCATGAGCCCCGACTACACGCCCATCGACTGCCATTTCTACGACCTGCTCGAAGCCGCCGCTACCCAGCACCGCCGCGTAGCCCTGCAATACTTCAACGACCTGCGCCAGCTCTGCCTGGGCTCGGGCGTGATTCACACCTTTTTCGTGCGCGACAAAGTGGAGTTTATGCAGCTGAAATCGGGCGAGGAAATCCGGCTCGACCACATTATCCGACTCGATGATACGCCCGCGCCGCTGTATGCGGATTATCCGGATTTCAGCTGCGGGTGTTGATTCCGTAGAACAAAAAAAGAACGTCATGCCTCGACTACGCTCGGCATGACGTTCTTTTTTTACGGGTCAACCGGCCGCGACTAATCCCGTTCCTGGCTCACATCAATGCCGCCGTTCGTGGTCACGGCCTTCACGGTGGCACCACCCTGGCCTAGGCTGGCCGTCCCTTCCTTGTGAAACATGCCCGATTTTATGACCGGCAGGCTGGTGCGGATGCCCCCCATGTCGGTACTGGTGAAGAGCTGGGCCGAATACGTACGGGGCAGTTTCCAGCGAATGCCGCCGTTGGTAGTGGCCACGTCGAGGCCCTTGCCCTCCCACTTGCTGCCGCTGAGCGTGATATTGACGCCGCCGTTGGTGGTTTCGCCCTTTACGTGGCCGCCCAGATTGGCGAGGTTCACGCCGCCGTTAGTGGTTTCGAAGGTGATAGCCGCCTGAAGGTTATCGAGGCTGATGCCACCATTCACCGTATTGATGGCCAGCGCAGTAGTGCGGGGCACGAAGATTTCATAGCTCACGCTCCAGTTGTTTTCCTTTTCGGGGTCGGTAGTGCGCACACTATTATTACTGGCGCTCACAACCAGGCGCCGGGCCCGGGCGGCAGCCTCGGCTTCGGTATTCGACCAAGTTTGAATTTTGGCGCGGATACGGACATTGGGCCCGTCCCAGCCGTGCACGGTGATGCCGCCGTTGGGGTCGGCGCTCACGGTGAGGGGCTGGCCGGCGGGGGCGACCATGGCCAGGTCGCGGGTTTCGCATAATTACTTCAGGGCCTTGCCGTTGCTCCAGGAGCTATTGTTATCGCAGGTAGTTTTGAAGGTGGGCTTGGGGGCCGTCTGGGCCTGGGTGCTGAGGGCGGCAGCCAGCAGGGCCAACGTGGAAAGCGGGGTTTTCATGGGGCAAGGAGTTAATGGTTTGAGAAGTGGAATGAGCAGATGCCGGGAGTAGACATGGGAGGGTTACCAAGTTGGAGCTGATTCGTTACACGGCTCTGCTTTTTTTAGAGCGAGGTTTCGAGGATGCTATCCAAAGGGGGGGCATTAGATTGATAAACAAAAATAATTTTCCTTAAAACAGATAATATTTATTGTTATTCAATAAATATCTCCTTCTTTTGCCTCACGCTTTCACCCGCCCCAGACCCAGCCTTACTGCAATGACCCGCTCCACCATTTTCCTGCTCAAGCTCCTGCGCTACGCCTCATTTCCTCGCGCCCACAGTCGGTGCCTTACGTGCTGACGACCATGCTCTTTTGCCTGCTGGTGTACCGGATTATGAGCGATATCCGGCCGGGAGTGCCCTTCACGCCGGCCAACGTGCGCCGACTGCGCGGGCTTGGCCTGCTGCTGATTGGCTGCGACGTATACCACTAGACCCTGACCTGGTGGCTGACCCGGCAGCTGGCCGCCGTGGCTCCGGCCGGGCTGGCGGGCCTGCAACCGGTGTCGCCCTTCGGCGCTTCGCTGGTGGCCAACTGGCTCATTGGGCTGATGCTGCCGATGGTAGCCGCCGGCTATCAGCGCGGCGTGGAGCTGGCCGAAGACGCCGAATTCACGGTCTGAGGCCACCTTTATTTTCTTATCAAGTAGTCAGTAATCGGTAGTCAGACAGAAATCAATTGACTGATTTTTAGATGGAGTTGTTTAGAAAGTCACAAAAGGTACTCAAACGGTCATGCAGCGCGCAGCGCAGCATGACCGTTCGGGGACTTTCTAAACAGCTTCGATAGCTGAAATCTGACTACTTATTACTGACTACCTACTTAATCCCTGACTACCATGCCCATCATCGTTCGCCTCGACGTTATGCTGGCCCGGCGCAAAATGTCGCTCAGCGCCCTGGCCGCCGCCGTCGACATCACCCTGGCCAACCTCTCCATTCTCAAAAGCGACAAGGCCAAGGCCATGCGCTTCTCCACCCTCGAAGCCATTTGCCAGGCGCTGGACTGCCAGCCCGGCGACCTGCTGGAATACGTGCCCGGCGACGGCCCCATCGCCCACTCCGACGACGGCTAACGCCAGGAATCTGCCGCCAGATTGCTGCTGTCCCATAATTTTTCCGCTCACCATATTTCCGCCTCCTTTCATGAAAAACCCCTTTTTTCTGCTCGTTTCTCGCGGCTTCGCTGCTGCTCCAGGTGCCGGCCACTCAGGCCCAGAACGTTTCCAAACAGCTCGATGCGCTGGCCACGCAATATGCCAAAGCCGGCCAGCTCAACGGCACGGTGCTGGTGGCCGAGCACGGCAAAGTCGTGTTTGCCAAAGGCTACGGCCTTGCCAACCGCGAGTGGAACCAGCCCAACGCTGCTGATACCAAGTTCCGGCTGGGCTCGCTCACCAAGCAGTTCACCTCGATGCTGGTGATGCAGCTGGTCGAAAAAGGCCAGCTCCGGCTCGATGCCCCCATCAGCACCTACCTGCCCGATTACCCCAAAGCTGCCGGCGATAAAATCACGCTGCACCACCTGCTCACCCACACCTCGGGCATCCCGAACTACACGGCCCAGCCTGGTTTTTAAGGCCCTCAGCATACTGCCTACTACGCCGGCGGCCTTCGTCCGCACGTTTGCCGGGCTACCGCTCGATTTTGAGCCGGGCACGGCATTTCGGTACAGTAATTCCGGCTATTTCCTGCTCGGGGCCATTATTGAGAAAGTAACGGGCAAGCCCTACGCCCAGGTGCTGACTGAAAACATCCTGCAGCCGCTACACATGCAGGACACCGGCTACGACCAATCCGATATCATCCTGCCCAGGCGCGCCAGCGGCTACGACCACAGCCCAACCGGTATTTACAATACTTCCTACCTCGATATGGCAGTACCCTACGCGGCTGGCTCGCTCTACTCCACCGTACTCGACCTCTATAAGTGGGACCAGGCGCTGTACACCACGCAGCTGCTATCCGAAGCCGGCAAAGCCCTGGTGTTCAAAGCCTATAAAAAAAACTACGCCTACGCCTGGACCAACTCAAAGGCCGTAATCGGCCCGGACACGGTGGCGCTGCTGGGCCACAGCGGCCACGTCAACGGCTTTGGCACCTACCTGCTGCGCACGCCCAAAGAACACAATCTGGTGGTAGTGCTTGATAATGAGGGCGGCCCGGCCGTACAGGAAGTGAGTCTGGACCTGTTGCGCGTACTCTACCACCGCCCCACCACCGGCCCCAAACCGGGACCCCCGGCCCCCAAACCCATAGCCGTGGACGCCGCCACGGTAGCACCCTACGTGGGCAAATACCAGCTGTCGCCCACGTTTTTCATTACCGTGAAGGCCGAAGGCAGCCAGCTCTCGGCCCAGGCCACCGGGCAGCCGCCGTTTTCGCTGGTGGCCACGGCCCCTACCCGCTTCACGGTACAAGGCGTACCGGCCGAAGTTGAATTCGTGAAAAACGCCAGCGGGACGGTCGAGAAGCTGATTCTGCACCAGGGCGGGCACGATTCGCCGGGGGCCAAAGTGGAATAAAGAGCATCTCGCCGGCCAAATCTGCGTACAGATTTGTTCCACCAACCCTTTTCATGCCCTATGGATACCCTAGCCGCCGGCGTCACGCAGCTGCGCATTCAGCGCTTCGTCAATGTTTACTTCGTCGAAACCGACACCCCCGACGAATGAGTGCTGATTGATACCGGCCTGCCCAACAGCAAGAAAGCCATTCTCGCCGCCGCCCATAAGCTGTTCTACCCGGGCTCCCACCCCGAGGCCATCATTCTCACCCACGGCCACCTCGACCATATGGGCGCGGCCAAAGAGCTGGCCGACCACTGGAACGTGCCCGTCATCGTGCACCCGCTGGAGCTACCCTACCTGACCGGCCCAGGCCCTCTACCCGCCCCGCGACCCCACCGTGGGCGGCTCACTGGCCTTCATGAGCCGCTTCTTACCCACCCAGCTGCCCAACCTCGGCAACCGGGTGCAGGCCCTCGACCCCGACGACCCCAGCACGCCCCACCTCATGGCCTGGCAGTGGCTACACGTGCCCGGCCACGCCCCCGGCCAGCTGGCCTTCTTCCGCGAAGCCGACCGCGTGTTGATTGGGGCCGATGCCTTCGCCACCACGCACCACGACTCTATACCGGCCGTATTGCTCGGCATTCCCAAAATCAGCCGGGCCGGCACGCCGTTCAACTACGATTGGGAGGCGGCCCGCACCTCGGTTCAAACCCTGGCCGCGCTGGAGCCCAAGGCCATTGGCTGCGGCCACGGCCCGGTTATCATCGGCTCGGAGGCAGCCGCCGGCCTGCACCAGCTAGCCGATAATTACCCCGTGCCCGCCCACGGCCGCTACGTGCACGAGCCCGCCCGCACCGATGCCAGCGGCGTAGAGCACCTCCCACCCGCCCCCAAAGACAAGCTGCTAATACAGGCCGCTATCATCGGCGGGAGCCTGTTGGCAGCCGGCGCGGCCTGGCTACTCACCGGCGGCCGGCGCAAAATCAAGAAGTCGAAAGCCTATAAGAAGGCCTACAAAGCGGCCAAAAAATCCGGCAAGCACCAGCCGCCCCCCCCACCACCACTCTACCGGAGCGGGGTGGGGAGTTGATAGTTAGGGGTTAGGGGTTAGGGGTTAGGGGTTAGGAAAGCTCATTTGCAACTCCTAACTATCAACTCTTAACTCCTAACCCTCAACTCTCCCCTCGCCACTCCTGTCAGATAGGCGGTGATGATTGGCGGCTAAGCGGGCGGTCTGGTTGTCTCGGTCGTAGAGCGGGTTTAGCTCGACGATTTCGAACAGCCGGAACGCTTCTTTTTGGCCCGCCAGAAACGCAGCTTCCACTGCCTGGCGGGGTGTGAATCCGTCGGCGCTCGGGGCCGATACGGCCGGGGCAAAGGCCTCGGCGCAGCCATCAATATCGAAGCTCACGAAGGCGGGCCCGGCGGCAGTGGCGCGGGCCAGGGCGCGGCTGACATACAGTTCCATGCCAGCCTCTTGCACATGGGCCAGCGGCACAATATGGGCCTGCTGCTGGTGCAGAAATGCAATATCTTCCCGGGTATTCAGGTTGGAATGCAGGCCGATTTCCGTGAACCGCTCACCCGATAAAAACCCCTCCCGCAGCAGCCGCCCAAACGGCGTGCCGCTGCTGATTTCGGGCTTGTCCTTCACGTCGGCGTGAGCATCGAAGTTGATGCCGCCCACCGGCCGCCCCTAATTGGCATCAAACAGGCCGCGCACCGTGGAGTAGGTCCCATCGTGCGAGCCGCCCAGCACCACTACGCGCGGGTACTGGCGCAGCAGCTGGCCCAGCCGCTCCCGGATGTGGGCATGGTTTTGGGCGTGCTCGGGGTGGCGCAGGCCGAGATTACCGGCATCGGCAATACGCAGATTATCAAGGCTTATGTCGTGCTCCAGATTATAGGTTTTGTGGTAGCGGCGCAGCTCGCGCCGAATGGCGGCGGGCGCACCAGCCGCACCGGCCCGTCCACCTTCCAGCACCGTACCGAAATCGAGGGGCAGGCCCACGAGGCACACGTCGGCTTTGGGCAGCTCGGCGGCGGGGCGGATGAGGTCGCGGAGAAACGTTGGCATAAAGCCAAAAGCAGTGCTCCGTGCCGTTTGCGGCATGGGCCGGCTTGGCAACGCGCCCGGGCACTGTCTTTGCCAGTGCCCACAGCACTCCGCCCGCCCAAACCCCATTCGCTCCTACCTTCGGCCTCCGTTTTCGGACGCTGCTTATTTCCCCGCCGCCATGCTTTTCCGTTTCTCACTGCACCCGCTTCTCGTTGCCACTGGGCTGCTCCTAACGTTGCCAGCGCAGGCGCAGGCTCCGGCCCCGGCCGCCATATTGTCTCCGCCCACGTTCTACACCACCTATCGCTACACGGCTTATACCGTGTACGATACCACCAGCCTCGACCCGCCCACCCTGGTAGGCGGCGTGAGTGGCACGCTCACGTTGCGCCCGGCCGGCACCTACGAAAAACGCCTCACCATCCCCGGCAATGATGGCCCGATGCTGTTCCGGCAGGATGGCACCTTCACGCTGGCCGACGACAGCATCAGCTTCGCCTTTGAGGATAAAAAGGGGGCCGATGTGCAGCGCGGCACCTTCCGCTTCGACCCCGCCACCCGGCACCTCACCATCACCATCCTCGGCTACCCGACCGGCAACCGGGGCGTGTACGAGCTGGAGGCGACGGAGCCAATTGCCCCCGCCCCCATTCCGCGCCCCAAAGCCCACGGCAAGCGCCGCCCCTGAAGCCAATCGCACCCCGCGCATTTGGCTCCCCCCGCGCCTTCTGGCTAACTTGCGGCCCGTTTCGCCGGGATAGGTTTCGGCGAAGCCCGCGCAGCTACGGCTTCGCACCCCCAACACTCATTCATTCAGTTACTCAGTCACAGCAAATGGGACGCGCATTCGAATTTCGCAAAGGCCGCAAAATGAAGCGGTGGGATAAAATGTCGAAGGACTTTACCCGTATCGGCAAGGAAATCGTGATGGCCGTGAAGGAAAACGGCCCCAACCCCGATTCCAACGCCCGCCTGCGCGCCGCCATGCAAAACGCCAAGGGCGTGAATATGCCCAAGGACCGGGTAGAAGCCGCCATCAAGCGCGCCAGCAGCAAGGAGGAAAAAGATTACGCCGAAGTGGTGTACGAAGGCTACCTGCCCCACGGCGTGGCCATCGTCATCGAAACAGCCACCGACAACCCTACCCGCACGGTAAGCAACGTGCGCCTCATCTTCAACCGCAACGACGGCACCCTGGGCACCGCCGGCAGCAGCGACTACACTTTCACCCGCAAGGGCGTGTTCAAGCTGGCCGCCGAGGGCCTCGACCGCGACGAGCTGGAGCTGGAGCTGATTGACTTCGGTGCCGAAGACGTGTACGAAACCACCGAGGAAGACGAGCACGGCGCCGAGCACAAGTTCATCGTGGTCGAGACTGCCTTCACCGATTTCGGCCAGATGCAGAAAGCCCTCGAAGCCCAGGGCCGCCACGCAGTAAGCGTGAATCTGCAGCGCGTGCCCAACACCACCGTTGCCCTCAACGACGAGCAGCTGGAGGAAATCATGACCATCATCGAGAAGTTTGAAGACGACGAGGACGTGCAGGCCGTGTACCACACCGTGGGCTAAGGCTGTTTGTCATGCTGAACGCAGTGAAGCATCTGGGTAAAAGTCATTGGACGATTACACTAGATGCTTCACTGCGTTCAGCATGACAGGCCCCCTCCATCAACCTCCCTCCTCCGCCATGTCCTCTCCCGCCCGCCCCCTTGCCTACCGTCCCGGGCTGGATGCCGTGCGCGCCGTGGCCATTCTGCTGGTCGTGGTGGGCCACTGGACGCTGCCATCCTTCCCCATGAGCCTGATGGGCAGCATGACGTTTTTTGTGCTGAGCGGCTATTTTATTTCGGGTATCGTCTGGAAAAAGGAGGTGTATGTGGGCGCGCCCGGGCGCTGGGAGCGGCGGCTGGGCGTATTTTTCCTCCGGCGCCTGATACGTACCCTCCCCCCCTACTATATGTCGGTGGCGCTGGGGTTTGCGCTGCCGCTCGTCACGCTGCACCAATACCCCGGCTGGTTTCTGGTGCCGGTTTCCAACCTCCTGTTCTACCGGTTGCAGCACTGGGGCGAAGGCGTGGGCCACTACTGGACCATGGCCGTCGATGAGCAGTTTTACCTGCTGTGGCCGGTGCTGCTGGCCGTGGTGCCCAAGCGAACGCGCTGGCTGCTGCTGGTAGCCGCCTGTGGCCTGATTTTTCGCATTGCCTGGAGCACCTGGGTACGGCCCAAGCTGGCTTTTGCGCTGCTTCCCGGCTGCCTCGATTTATTCGCGGCCGGAGCCATTCTGCGCCACGTCGAGCAGCTGCCGGTGGTGCGGCGGTTTGCCCATTTCCGCTGGGTAGCGCTGTCCTGGCTGGCCTGGAGCGCCCTTTGGGGCATCCTCTACCTCACGGAACTGCACTACGTCTGGCTGCTCATCTATGGCAGCGCCGGTTGCGTGCCCGCCGTAATCACCCTCAACTGGGCCGTGCATCAGGCCACACGCCCCGCCCACGAAAAGCCCGTGCTCACCGCCCTGCGCTGGGTGGGCCAGCGCAGCTACGGCTGCTACCTCTACCACCTGATGCTGCCGGTATTTTACCAGCGGGCCATTTATCACCTGTTTGCCGCCCCCGAAACCCGTAGTTTCTGGCTCAGCCCCCTGCCAACGGTGATGCTGCTACTGCCCGCCATGCTGCTGCTGGCCGCCGCTTCCTGGCACTGGCTCGAAACCCCGCTCAACCATTGGAAAAACCGGCTGGCTTACGATTGAAGGCGTAGCGACGCACTTTGTGTCTATATATCGCCAGACCGACTTTCTAAACAGCTTCACTAATAGCCCAGCGCTTCAGCGCGCATTTTTCGGGCGGTATTTCGTTTAATTATCCGGTTCCAGCCTTCCATTTTGGCCAGTTGCCATCCCGAAAAGGCCCGACAAAACCTCCTGCATTTGGCCTGCCAACCCAGCGCCCCGGCCTTATTCTCCGCTTCCACCGCCCATTTCCTACTACTACACTCAACTATCTCATCAATTCCTTCAAGCGGAAAATGGCCCGCCGCATCACCCAAAAGCACCCGATGGTGCTCGACACGTTCACCATTCCCGGCACCGGCAGCGGGCAGGTGCAGTTTGCCAACTGGGAAAATCCGCTGGTTGAGAAGAAGGTATTCACCAAAGAAACGGTCGACTTTTTCAAGAAATTTCTCCACCCCAGCGACTTCGCCATCGACATAGGGGCCAACATCGGCCACACCACCGTGCAGATAGCCCTGTCCACCGGCCCCACTGGCCTCACCCTCGGCTTCGACCCCAATCTCTATGTCTTCGAAATTCTGCAACGCAACGCCGCGCTCAACCCCGAGCTGGTTCGCATCGGAGCCCACAACCTGGCCATTTCCGAGCAGGACGACGAATTCTACTACAACTCCTCCGAAGCTTCCTTCAACAACGGCGGCATCTCCAAAACACCAACGAATAAACACGGCAAATACTCCCTCAGCACCAAGATAAAGGGCGTTAATCTCGAAGGTACTCTACCCTACTATTTTTAGTAATTGATTTTTAGCAAGTTGCCTCGTAATCCAGTTCAGTAGCGTTTCAACCAAGCGGGCCAATGGGTCCTCGGGCAGGGTCAGCGGGCGGGCGAGTTGGCGGAGCAGATTGAGGCCGTGGCGGCTCAGGCTGGCGGCCCGGTAGCCGTGGTTTTTGCGGGCAATGGGCTGGCGGCCGCCGTGGGCGGCCGCGCCCACGCCCAGACAAAACGCGTAGGCCAGGCTGACCAGGGCCACGAGCTTGCGCAGCTTTTGGAAACAGCGCAAGTGGGTGGCTTCCAGGTTAAAGCCCCGCCCTTTCAGATTTTGAAAGCATTGCTCAATCGTCCAGCGCTTGGCATAGAGTTGCTCGAGGTGGTTCAGACCGGCCGTGGCAAACAGGAAGACAAACGCGTCCGCCGCCACGGCCTTGACCCAGACCTGCCCCCAGACTCCGTCGACCTGCACGTGGGCGAAGCGGCGCACCTGCCCCGGCACCAGGCCCAGGTCGGCCACGGCCTGCCGCCGGCCGTCGGCGTGGGTCAGGCAGTGGTGCTTGGGCAGGCGCATGACAAAATTAAGCCCATTGTCTTTGAGCCACTTGAACCACGCATGGCCGACAAATTCCCGGTCGCCCACGACCAGGCCGATGCGGTCTTTGCCCAGCAAGGCCAGGCACTTTTCGAGCACCGCGATGCGGTCGGCGGCGTTGGAGTTGCCGCTGCGGTTGTCGAGCAGGTGCCAATAAAGGGGCACGTGGACCTCGCCCGTGCCGACGGTGACGAGCAGGATGTTCACTTGGCACTGGCCGAAGTCCCACTCCGTGCGGTCGAGGCATAAGCGCAGCTTGCCCTGCGCAGGCAACAAACTCAGTAAAATCCTGGCCACCAGTACGTAATTGAGGTCTACTTCGCGGAAAAAGTCCTGAATGCGCGTTTCGTTCGAGGCGGGCTTGGCCGCGTCATTGAGGTGCTGGGCCACCTCGCCGAATTGCACGTTGCGGCTCTTTATCAGGCCAAGAATAAACTGGCCCACAAACTTTTGGCGGGACAAGTGGCCCACAAACGGGGCCTGCTGCAAAAGCGTCGTAATTTTAGCGGCGAAGTGTTGCTTCACGGGGCAGAACGGGTTTTTGGTGGTGTCGTAACCCCAAAGGTCGGGCTGCCCCGTTTTTGTACCTGAAAAATAGTAGGGTAGAGTATCTCGAAGGCTTTCTGGAAAAACAATACCCCGATTTCCTCCAAAAGCTCACGCTGATTAAAATCGATACCGAAGGCTACGACAAGGAAATTATCCGCTCCATTTCCAGCCTCATCACCAAATACATACAAGCCCGTCATCATCTCCGAATGCTTCGGCAAGAATTCCGACGAGGAGAAATTCGAGCAGTTCAACCTGCTGGAATCCCTGGGATATTCGCTGTTCTATTTCACCGACTTTGTCGCTACCACGGAAATCATCACCATCAAGCGCAAGGAGGAAATGCTGAAATACAAGCACTTCGATTTCTACGCCACGCCCAGTGCTTAAAAGCAATAATTAAGTACTTACGAGTGCTTCTGCTTGGCTATTTAACACCAATAAAAAGGCCGCCGCTGAAATTTCAGCGGCGGCCTTTTTATTGACATTCGACCAATTACCTAGTCCACATTATCGTGCAGAAACCGGTTATCGCCCAGCAACTCATTATCATCCGACAAGTTGAAGCGAGAGATATTCTGGGCCGAGCTAGGCTCCACGTTCTCCAGCTTCACCTGGCGGCGCAGGTAGGCGGGCGTATCATATTGGCTCACCGCCTCGGGCGGCAGGCCGTTGCTCAGCTCCTGCAAGCGGCGCCGACGCTCCAGCGCCTGGGCATCCATGGCCGGGCGGGGACGGTGAGAATCCGGGCCGGCGGCGGGCGCAGGCGCAGCAGCACTCGACGTGAGCACGGGCTCCGTGGGCGCGCTGGCCGGGATGCCGGCCAGCGGCGGCGCGTTGTGCGCCGAAGGGCCGTTCAAATCGTGCATCACGCGGGCCGGCTCCGGCGCGCCAAAGCTGGGCACGAACGGGGCCGAAGTAGCCGATGTGTACGATGTCGCCTCCGGCTTAGGCGTTTCGGCCACCGGGGCCCCGATTGGCTCGTGCGAGGTGCTAGCAGCGCCCATGGTGGGCGTAGTGATGGAGTGCGCGTCGCGGGCAAAACCCGTGGCAATCACCGTCACGCGAATGCTCTGGCCCAGCGTATCGTCGATGCCGTGGCCGAAAATCATTTCGGCGTCCTGTCCGGCTTTCTCCTGGATGTACTCCGTGATTTCCGTCAGCTCGTCCATTTCCAACTCGTGCTCGACGCCCGACATGATGGAGAGGAGGATGCGCTGCGCACCGTGAATGTCGGTATTGTTGAGCAGCGGCGAGTTCAGGGCTTCCTCGGCGGCGCGGCGGGCGCGGTTTTCGCCTTCGGTCACGCTGCTGCCCATCACGGCGGCCCCGCTGTCCTTCATCACCGTTTTCACGTCCTCAAAGTCCACGTTCACATCGGCCGTTACGGTGATGATTTCAGCGATGGACTTAGCGGCCGTGGTCAGCACGGTATCGGCTTTGGCGAAGGCGGCACCCATCGTCAGGTTGCCGTAAATCTGCGGCAGCTTGTCGTTGAGAATCACCAGCACCGTATCGCAGTGCTCGCTCAGCGCCTTGATGCCCTCTTCGGCCTGCTGGCGCTTCTTCTTGCCCTCAAACATAAACGGGGCCGTCACGATACCTACCGTGAGAATGCCCAGTTCCTGCGCCACCTGCGCAATCACAGGAGCAGCACCCGTACCGGTGCCACCGCCCATGCCGGCCGTGATGAAGAGCATTTTGGTGCCCTGGTTCAGCAGGTCGCGGATTTGCTCCTTGCTCTCGATGGCCGCCTGGCGGCCGCGCTCGGGCTTGGCACCCGCACCGAGACCTTCGGTGAGGTCGACGCCAATTTGCAGCTTATTGGGCACCGTGGAGCTTTGCAGCGCCTGGTGGTCGGTGTTGCAGATGATAAACTCCACGTCCTTGATGCCCTGCTTGTGCATGTGCTTCACGGCATTGGAGCCACCGCCACCAACCCCAATCACCTTGATGATGGACTTACTCTGGGCGGGAATATCGAATTTGTAATTCATATTTTTGAATTATAAATTATGAATTATAAATTATAAATCATGGGTTGACCTGGTTCATTTGGCCAATTCATAATTCATAATTTATAATTTATAATTATTTCCTAGTAGGATTTATCGTCGTAATCGTCAATCAGCAGCCCTTTGGTGCGGGAGATGATGTCCTTAAAGAAGCGGCTGGCGGCACCGGGCTCCTTGGCCTTGGCAGGCTGCGGCGCGGGGGCCGGAGCCGCTGGCGTAGCGGCCACCCGGGTTTCTACCGGCGCGGGCGCGGCCTGGGCTACGGGCGCGGCGGCGGCGGCGTAGTAGGACGGCACGGCTGCCTGCTCCTCTTCGTAGCTGGGGCGCGTCACCTGCCGCTCGTCGAGCGAGTGGTAGCCCGACAGCACGAGACCCACAGTAGTGGCGTACATCGGCGATTTCACGGCTTCGATGCGGCTCTTGCCGAGGTGCTGGTTGGGGTAGCCGATACGAGTATCGAGGCCGGTGATGTATTCGGTGAGCTGCTCCAGATTCTGGAGCTGCGAGCCGCCACCGGTGAGCACGATGCCCGCCGACAGCTTGTCGTGCAGGCCCATGCGGTAGATTTCGGCATACACCAGCTCCATGATTTCCGACATGCGGGCCTCAATGATATACGCCAGGTTTTTCAGCGAAACTTCCTTGGGCGGGCGGTTGGGCAGGCCAGGAATGCTCACGATTTCGTAGTCGCTGGCTTCCTGGGCAATGGCTTTGCCAAACTTCACCTTCAGCTGCTCGGCCTGGCCGGGAGCCACGTTGCAGCCGGTTTTGATGTCCTGCGTGATGATATTGCCCCCGAACGGCAGCACCGCCGCGTGGCGGATAATGCCGTCCTTGAACACCGCCAAGTCGGTGGTGCCGCCCCCAATGTCAATCAGGGCCACGCCGGCCTCCTTCTCCTCCTCCGAGAGGATGGACATGGAACTGGCGAGGGGTTCGAGAATCAGGTCGGCGATTTCGAGGCCGGCCTTGGTCACGCACTTGTTGATGTTGTTGATGGCCGTGCTCTGGGCCGTGATGATGTGGAAGTTGCCTTCCAGGCGCACGCCTTCGTAGCCCACGGGGTCGGAAATACCTTCCTCGTAGTCCACTTTGTAGTCCTGCGGCATCACGTGAATAATTTGGGAGCCGGGCTGGGTCACGAGGCGGTACATGTCCTGCGTGAGGCGCGCCACGTCATCCGGCCCGATGGTGTCGTGCGAGTTGCGCGTGATGCTGCCGTTGTGCTGGAGGCTCTTGATGTGCTGGCCGGCAATGCCGACGTTTACCACTCCAATGCTAATTCCGGACTGTTCTTCGGCCTGCCGAATGGCCCGTTTGATGGCGTCTACGGTCTTGTCGATGTTGAGCACGATGCCCCGCGAAACCCCTTCGGAAACGGCTTTGCCCATGCCCAGGATTTCGAGTTTGCCGAACTCATTTTTGCGGCCCACCAGGGCGCAGATTTTTGTGGTACCAATGTCGAGCCCGACGACGATTTTGTCTTGTTGCATAGGATGCGGTGCTGGCGAGCAGTGAAGAAGCAGTGGGTTGGAAGTGAATTTTTTTGACCTAACGGCCTATTTTTCAGCGAATTGCTATTCGCAAATAATCTGATTTTGATATTCGACGTTTACGCGATGGTACGTGTCCCACCCCAAAACTGACGGAATTTGACGGTAAAATACCATAAGCTTTGCGAATTTCTCCGAAATATTTTCGGGGAGCCCGAATTCAATACGTTGGTCGCCTACTTGCTGCGTGAACGACATCTTACCACCGGGCTCAACAAATACCTCCGAGACCTGCGCTTTCCAAAATTCGTGCTCATCCACGTAGCGCAAAAACTCCAGGTAGCGTCGCCCAGTGCTATCCTGGAAAAATCCAGTTGGCAGGCTGCCGCCGCCGGGCCGCGCCACGGTGGCCACACGGGCCGTAAACAGCGGTGATAGCGGCAGGGTGTGTCCTTCGGCATCAACGTAGGTATCGAGGCGGGTATCGGGGTGCGTGAGGCGGGCAATGGGGCGGTTCTGGCGCACGTCGGCGTGCAGGTTGCCGGCCAGGTCGCGGTACACCTGGGCGTCGCGCACGAAGGGGTGGGCCTTCAAGCGGACCTCCAGCTCGCGCAGGCGCGGGCCCTCGGCCTGGGTACCCAACACGGGCTCCTTGCCACCCTTGGTGAGCAGGGCTGTGACGCCGCGCTCGGAGATAAAATAGTTATCGAACTCGTTGGCAATGTTCACCTTCACGGCATTGACCGAGCGGTTGGACTGGCGCACGGCGGCAAAAGCGCCGAGGGCACCCAGCACCAGCAGGCAGGCGGCGGCAACAAGTAAGTTTCTAACGGTGCGTTCCAAATGGTGGAGTGGTGGGGTTATGGATTGGTGGGTTGACCGTCATGCTTCAGCTGCGCTCAGCATGACGGTCTATAAGCCATTCATTGACTACTTCCAGCGCTCCGTCAGCATCAGTTTCAGCTGCGGCACCAGCGTATCAATATCCCCCGCGCCTACCGTGGCCAGCACATCGAAAGACGTGTCGGTTTGGACGGCGGCAAGGACTTGTTCTTTGGTCACGAGGGCTTTGGTGGGGGCGGTAATTTCAGCCAGAAGCATTTCGGCAGTTATGCCGGGTAGCGGCTTCTCACGGGCGGGGTAAATATCCAACAAAAACACCTCATCTGCAATACTCAAGCTCTTGGAAAAGCCGGCGGCAAAGTCGCGGGTTCGAGTGAACAGATGAGGTTGAAAAATGACGCGCAGGCGCTTGTTCGGGTAGAGTGCCCGCACCGAACGCAGGAAGGCTTCGATTTCGCGTGGATGGTGGGCATAATCATCTAAATAAACGTTTTCGGGCGCGGTCACCACGAATTCGAACCGGCGCTTCACGCCCCGATAGGCGGCCACGCCGGCGCGGAGCAGCTCCTCTCCTACTCCCTGCAATTGGGCTACGGCGGCGGCGGCCAGCATATTTTCGACGTTGTGGAAGCCGGGAACAGCAAGTTCCAGGCCAGGCACGGTGCTTTCGGGGCGATGCAGGTCGAAATGGAAGCGGTGGCCCGCGGCGGTGATGTTGGCGGCGTACAGCTCGGGGCCCTGCTCGGGCGAGAGACCGTAGCGGATGACGCGGGTGCCGGGCGGCACGGCGGCGGCCACGCTGGTATCGGCGGTATGATTGAGGAGAAGCGTGCCGCCGGGCTTAATCTGGGCCACAAACTGACGGAACGAATCAATGAGAGCCGCCTGGTTGCCGTAGATGTCGAGGTGGTCAGCGTCGGTGCTGGTCACGATGGCCACGTCGGGGAACAGGGTCAGGAAGCTGCGGTCGTACTCGTCGGCTTCGACCACGATGGGGGCTTCGGGCGTAGCGGGCAGTAGCAGGTTGCTGCCCAGGTTCACCGAAATGCCGCCGAGGAAGGCCCCGGCATCGAGGCCGGCGTGGTGCAGCAGATGGGCTACCATACTGCTGGTGGTGGTTTTGCCGTGGGTGCCGGCCACCGCGATGGTGTAGCGGCCCTGCGTCAGCACGCCCAGCACCTGGCTGCGCTTGCGGATGTCGTAGCCCTCGGCCCGCAGCCAGGCCCATTCCAGGCTGTCGGCCGGGATGGCGGGCGTGAGGATGACCAGCGTCTGGGAGCGGTTTTCGCGGATTTCGGCGGGAATATTTTCTACCGCGTCGGCGTAGTGAATGGCAATGCCTTCGGCAGTGAGGGCGCGGGTGAGGGGCGTTTCGGTTTTATCGTAGCCGCTCACCTGGTGGCCGTTGGCGCGGAACCAGCGGGCCAGGGCCGACATGCCGATGCCACCGATACCGAGGAAGAAAACGTAGGGAAACTGGTTCAAATTCGTTGCTTTATATTTTGTCGAAACGTCATGCCGAGCGCAGCCGAGGCATCTCGCTCGCTTCGTTGCAACGATTCAGTTACTGCTGCACGCGAGATGCTTCGGCTACGCTCAGCATGACGTTCTACTTATTAATTAACTTCAATAGCTCGTCCACAATCGTCACAGTTGCATCGGGGCGGGCCAGCTCATGCACGCGCAGGCTGAGCTGCTGCTGACGCTCGGGGTCGGCGAGCAGGCGCAGGGCTTCGTCGTAGAGACGGGCGGGGGCGTGCTCGTCGGTGATGAGCACGGCGGCACCTTTGCTGACCAGGGCCAGCGCGTTTTTGGTCTGGTGGTCTTCGGCTACGTTGGGCGAGGGCACCAGGATGCTGGCCTTGCCGGTGAGGCAAAGCTCGGACACCGACAGCGCCCCGGCGCGGCTGATGACGGTATCGGCGGCGGCGTAGGCCAGGTCCATGCGTTGGATGAACTCCAGGGCGTGGAGGCCGGCGGCCTGGTCGGCCTGCTGCTGGGCTTCGGGGAAGTAGAGCTTGCCGGTTTGCCAGAGCAGTTGGATGCCGGCTTCGAGCAGGCGCGGCAGCGCGGCGGCCGTAGCCTGGTTGAGGGTGCGCGCGCCGAGGCTGCCCCCGACAACCAAAATGGTTTTCCTGTTCGGGTCGAGGCCGAAGAAGTGTTGGGCCTCGGCGCGGTCGCCGCGGGAAATTTCGGTGCGGACGGGGTTGCCGGTGAGCACGAGCTTATCGGCGGGAAAGAATTTCTCCATGCCATCGTAGGCCACGCAGATACGATTTACGCGCTTGGCCAGCAGCTTATTCACGAGGCCGGCGTAGGAGTTCTGTTCCTGAATGAGCGAGGGAATGGCCCGCGAAGTAGCGGCCAGCAGTACCGGGGCCGAGGCGTACCCTCCCACCCCGACCACGGCATCGGGCCGGAACTCTTCAATCAGCCTCCCGGCCTTACGCACCGAGCGAATTACCCGCAACGGAAATATCAGGTTCTGGGGCGTGAGGCGGCGCTGCAGGCCGGTAATGTCGAGGCCCACTATTTTGTAGCCGGCATCGGGCACGCGGGTCATTTCCATGCGGCCGTTGGCCCCGACGAAAAGGATTTCGGCGTTGGGGTAACGAAACCGAATTTCATTGGCGATGGCCACGGCCGGGAAAATGTGCCCGCCTGTGCCGCCGCCGCTGATAATAATGCGCAACGGTTCGGTTGAATTCACAGCCATATAATTTGATTCTTCAAGTTTCCAGCGTGTCATCGGAACGCCAAACATTTCCAACGCAAATTCTTGAGCGTCTAATTCGGTGTCTTGGAGGTAATCAAACTGAGTACTTCCGTTGAGGTAACAGTACAAATAAGACCCTACCCCTGATGAGTCATTCTCAATTTCAAACCTTATTCCACCGTACTCGGCGGCCAGCACTTGCCGAGGTTTCATTAGTAGCTGACCGATACTTTGGGAATGCGGGCCGTGTCCTCCGGCTCGCCGGTCATGGGGCGGATTTCGCGTTCGCCCCGACTCACGGCCAAAATGATGCCGATGCTGATGCCGGTGAAGATAAGCGAGGTGCCGCCCATGCTCAGCAGCGGCAGCGGCAGGCCGGTGATGGGCCCGAGGCCCACGGCCACGCCCATGTTCACCAGCGCCTGCAAAACCAGGCTGAAACTGAGGCCCGCCGAGAGCAGGCCGCCAAACGCGCCGTAGCTGTTCATCACCGTTTTCAGCCCTCGATAGAGGAAGGCCAAGTAGAGGAACAGGATGACGAACCCGCCCAGCAGGCCATATTCTTCGATGATGACGGCGTAGATGAAGTCGGAATACGGGTGCGGCAGGATATTGCGCTCGGTGCTTTTGCCGGGGCCCTTGCCCACGATGCCGCCCGTGGCAATGGCGATGTAGCTGTGTTCCAGCTGAAAGGGCGTTTTCTTGGTTTTGTCGGTGAAGTTGGTAACGCGCGACATCACCGTGCCCAGGCGCTGGCCGGCGGCCAGGCCAATTCCGCCCAGCACCACGAAAATGCCCACCATCACGGCCATGTGCCGAAGCGGCACCCGGCCGATGAACATGAGCAGCATGCAGGTGGCAAACAGGAGCAGCGCCGTGGAGGCATTACTCAGAATGATGAGGCTGCAAATGGTGCCCACCCACAGCATCACCGGCAGCAGGGTCGATTTGAAGTCGTCGAGGTGCTGCTGGCGGCGGCTGAGCATGCTGGCCAGGTGCGAAATCAGCGCCAGCTTGGCCAAATCGGAGGGCTGGAAGGTCTGGTTAATTACCGGGATGGTCATCCAGCGCGAGGCCCCGTTAGTTTCGCCGCCCATGAAAAACGTGAACAGCAGCAGCGGCACCGAAATCAGCAGTGCGTAGAGCGACAGCCGCGAGTAGTGCCGGTAATCGATGCGATGGGCCAGCCACATGAAGAGCAGCCCCATCAATATCAGGCCCGTGTGCTTCAGGAGGAAGGCTTCGGTATTGCCGTTCATCTTCTTGTAGGCCAGCGTGCCGGTGGCCGAATACACCACGGCAATGCTGATGAACGAGAACAGCAGCACGATGGCCCACAGAATGGGGTCGCCTTTGAGGTTGCGTTGCAGCCAGTCTTTCATGAGTAAAATGGTGAGTGGTGAACTGGTGGGTAATTTTAGAACGTCATGCTTTATCTGGCGTCCGCGCAGCCGAAGCACCTCGCTCGCATCGTTCAACGATTAGATTAGTGGTGGCACGCGAGATGCCTCGGCTGCGCTCGGCATGACGTGCTATTTGCTTAGCTCCCCGACCGCCGCCGCAAACTGCTGGCCGCGGTCTTCGTAGTTTTTGAACAGGTCGAAGCTGGCGCAGCAGGGCGAGAGCAGCACGACGTCGCCGGGGGCGGCGAGGGCGGTGGCACGGGCCACGGCATCGGCCATGCTTTGGGTTTCCTCGACATGCGGGATGATGGGGTCGAAGGTGGCGCGGAGCTTGGCATTGTCGACGCCAAGGCAGACAAGGGCTTTCACGCGGTGCTCGGCCAGGTTGAGCAGGCTGCTGTAGTCGTTGCCCTTGTCGGTGCCGCCGGCAATCCAGACAATAGGCTGCTGAATGCCGTCGAGGGCGTACCAGGCGGCTTCCACGTTGGTCGCTTTACTGTCGTTGATGTAGCGCACACCGTTGATTTCGCCCACTGACTGCAGGCGATGGTCGGCGTTGTGGAAGGTGGCCAGGGCAGCCTCAATCTGCGCGGTTTCGAGGCCAGCCACGCGGGCGGCGAGCACGGCGGCCAGCGTGTTCTGGCGGTTGTGCTGGCCAATGAGGAGCGAGTTGGCGGTGCTTACCTTATTGGTTTTGCTGTAGTAGCCGGGCAGCATGTCCACGCACATCAGGTCGGTGGTTTCGTAGTAGGCTGCCAGGTGAATATCGGGCCGGTGGTGCAGGCTGAACGGCATTTGGTGCACCGGCCGCAACGCCGACTTAAAGTACCGCTGAATATTCTCATCATCAGCATTATAGATGAACGTGCCGCTGCTGTCCTGATTGCGCACGATGCGCAGCTTGGCCTGCGCATACTGCTCCAGCGAGTAGCCGTAGCGGTCGAGATGGTCGGGCGTGATATTGAGCAGGATGGCAATCCAGGGCTGGAAGTCGTGGGTATCATCGAGCTGGAAGCTACTGAGCTCCACCACGTAGTAGTCGTGCTTATCCTCAATCACCTGCTCGGCCAGCGAGTAACCTACGTTGCCGGCCAGGCCCACATTCAGGCCCGCGCTTTTCAGCAGGTGATGGATGAGCAGCGTGGTGGTGGTTTTGCCGTTGGTGCCCGTGATACAGATGCACCGGGCCCTGGTGTAGCGGCCAGCCAGCTCAATCTCGGAGATTATCGGGGTTTTCTTCTCGCGCAGCGCCTGGATAACCGGTGCTTTCTCCGGAATGCCGGGGCTTTTCACGACTTCATCGGCCGTCAGAATTTTATCCAGCGAGTGCTGGTTTTCCTCGAATTCGATGCCGGCTTCGGTGAGCTGCTGCTTATAATCGGGCTGGATGGGGCCGCGGTCCGACACGAAAACGGTGTGGCCTTTGGCCTGGGCCAGCAGGGCCGCGCCCACGCCGCTTTCGGCCGCTCCTAGAATGACAATGTGCATAGGGGAAGTAATTTCTCGCTGAGGTCCGCTGAGGGTTTCGCTGAGGTTCGCAGTGGACGAGCTCCGCGAACCTCAGCGAGAAAGATAATTAGCGCAATTTCAAGGTAACCAGGGTAATAACTGCCAGCATGATGCCGACAATCCAGAAGCGCGACACGATTTTCGACTCGTGGTAGCCCAGCTTTTGGTAGTGGTGATGCAGCGGCGACATGCGCAGCAGGCGGCGGCCCTCGCCGTATTTCTTACGGGTGTATTTAAAATACCCAACCTGCACAATAACCGACAGGTTCTCAACAAGAAACACTCCGCACAGAATCGGAATCAGCAGCTCTTTGCGCACGATGAGGGCCAGCACGGCAATGATGCCGCCCAGCGCCAGCGAGCCCGTGTCGCCCATAAAAACCTGCGCCGGGTAGCTATTGTACCAAAGAAACCCAATGCAGGCTCCCACGAAAGCCGTACAGAAAATAACCAGCTCGCCCGAATCGGGAATGAACATAACATCCAGATAATCAGCCAACAACGCATTGCCACTCACGAAAGCGAAAATAGCCAGCGTGATACCGATGATGGCCGAAGTGCCTGCCGCCAGCCCGTCGAGGCCGTCGGTAATGTTGGCCCCGTTGCTCACGGCCGTAATCAAGAAAATGACGATGGGGATGTAGAGCAGTCCGTAGAGGCCGTTGAAAATTGTGCCCGCTGAGGCGAATAAATCGCCGTAATTCAGCTCGTTGTTCTTCATAAACGGCACCGTGGTAATCATCAGGTGCACGTCTTTGAATACTTTACTGGATTCAATCGCCGAAAAAGTGCCGTTGGGCAGCAGATACTCGCGCACCGTGATTTCGTTGCTATAGAACAGGACCCAGCCCACCGTGATGCCCAAGCCCACCTGCCCCAGCACTTTGAAGCGGCCGCTCAGCCCCTCCTTGTTCTTGCGAAACACCTTGATGTAGTCGTCCAGGAAGCCAATCAGACCCAGCCACACCGTACTCATAATCATGAGGATGATGTAGATATTGCGGAGCCGGCACAGCAAAATAACCGGCACCAGAATGGCCAGAATGATGATGAGGCCGCCCATCGTGGGCGTACCTTTCTTCTCGTTCTGACCTTGCAGGCCGAGGTCGCGGATGCTTTCGCCCACCTGCTTCATTTGCAGCACCCGAATCAGGCGGTGCCCGAAAATCTGGGCGATGAGCAGGGAAATGACAACCGCCAGCCCGGCGCGGAATGTGGTGTACTGGAACACGCCGGTTCCCGCCAGGTGGTAATGTTCGTGCAGGTAACGGAAGAGGTAATAAAGCATTCGGTAAGCGGTTCTTGGCGGATGTCGTCTGCCGGTCCGACCGCCCTAGGCGGTCGGACCGATTATTGGGCGAACGATGGCCGGGGGTTGTCGTTCGGGAATTGTTCACACTTCAACCGGTCCGACCGCCTAGGGCGGTCGGACCGGCAAGCGGCGCGCTATTTATTCAGCTCAGCAAAAATTTCGACAAGAATCAGCTTGTCATCAAAAGGCATTTTCACGCCGCTAATCTCCTGATAATTTTCGTGGCCCTTGCCGGCGACCAGTACAATATCGTGCGGACCGGCCAGGCGCACAGCGGCTTCGATGGCGGCGCGGCGGTCGGGCACGGTCTGGACTTTGGCCGAATCGGGGGCCGTCACACCGGCCGCCATCTGGGCCAGGATTTCGGCGGGGTCCTCGAAACGGGGGTTATCAGAGGTGAGGATGACTTTGTTGGAAAGCCGGGCGGCCAGGTTGGCCATGATGGGGCGCTTGGCCGCGTCGCGGTTGCCGCCGCAGCCCACCACCGTGATGATGTGCTGGCTGGGCTGGCGGATTTCGTGCAGGGTTTGCAGCACGTTCTCCAGCGCGTCGGGCGTGTGGGCGTAGTCGATAATGCCCGTGATGCTTTGCTGGCCCGACAGCACCGACTCGAAGCGGCCGGGCGCGGTGGTCAGGCCCGAGAGGATGGTGAGAACCTCGGTGGGGTCCTCGCCCAGCAGCACGGCCGCGCCGTACACGGCCATCAAATTGTAGGCATTGAACACGCCGATGAGACGGAAAAGAATTTCGCGGCCGTCGACTTCGAGGTGCAGGCCGTGGACTTCATTGGCCACCAGCTTGGCGCGAAAATCGGCAGCCCCGCGCAGCGAGTAGGTGGCGCGGCGGGCCACGGTGTTTTGCAGCATCACCGGGCCGCGCTTGTCGTCGGCGTTGGTGAGGGCGAAGGCGGTTTTGGGCAGCGCGTCGAAGAAGCCCTTTTTAGCCTTCAGGTAATTATCGAACGTGCCGTGGTAGTCGAGATGGTCGTGGGTGAGGTTGGTGAAGACGCCGCCCGCGAAGCGCAGCCCCGTGATGCGGTGCTGCGCCACGGCGTGGCTGCTCACCTCCATGCAGGCGTGGGTGCAGCCGGCCCCTACCATGCGGGCCAGCAGCGCATTCAGCCGAATGGCATCGGGCGTGGTGTGGGTGCTCGGGATGACTTCCTCGTCAATCTGGTTCTGCACCGTGCTCAGCAGGCCGGCGTGGTAGCCCAGCTCGCGGAATAGCTTGTGCAGCAGCGTGGCGCAGGTGGTTTTGCCGTTGGTACCCGTTACGCCAACCAGCGTGAGCTGGCGCGAGGGATGGCCGTGAAACGCCGCCGCCACATGGCCCAGTGCCTCGGCCGAATCGGCTACCAGCACGTAGGTCGTGGCGGGGTTCAGCACGGCCGGCAGCTCTTCGCAGATAACGGCGGCCAGCCCTTTTGCCACCGCGCCTTCGATGAACCGGTGGCCGTCGGTGGCCGTGCCGCGCAGGGCGCAGAAGGCCACGCCCGGCCCGGCTTCGCGCGAGTCGAGGGTGAGGCCGGTGATGGGCACGTCGGTGGAACCGTGCTGGGCGAGCACGTTCACGTCGGTAAGCAGGGAAAAGAGCGGCAGGGAAATCATCCTTTGAGTTAGGAGTTAAGAGTTAAAGGTTAAGAGTTATGGGTTGTCTGATTTGATTTTTTCAACTTTTAACTCTTGACCTTTAACTCTTAACTGATTCAAGCGCGGCGCACGGCGGGTTTAGCCGGCGCGGGCTTTTTGGGGTTTTTGCCCGCAGCGGACTGGCGGGAATCTTTGGATTTATCGGTAGCTTTTGCGCCTCCGGTTGCTGCTGGCCGGGCAGCTGGCGAGACAGTGGCGGGCTTGGCCGTGGGCTTGCCGGCTTTAGCATTGGGCTTCACGCCGGCCGAGCGTTCAGCCACGGCGGCCTGCACGTGGGCCTTCTCGCCATCGGAGAAGGAACGGCGGGCTTTGGCGGGCTCCATATCCACGGGCACCAGCAGCTTGTTCTCGGCCAGGTCGGTGTGCTCGGGCTCGGGCAGGGCTACGGGCGCGGCGATGCGGGGGCCGGATTCTTCCAGTTTCAGCGTAATCAGGTCGCCGCGCTTGATGGGCGAGCCCGGGGCCAGCGACTGCTCACGCACCCGGCCCGAGCCCACGGCCCGCACGTGCAGGCCCCGGTTTTCGAGCAGGAAAAGAGCATCGCGCAGGCTCAGGCCCCGGGCCTGCGGCACGCGGTTGGGGCGCACAGGATTCACTACCAACGTCACGGTGCGGGCGTGGAAAGCGGTGTCGGAAGCGCCGCGTACCCACTCCTCGCCGCCGGTGGCCTGGGTGTTGCCCACCAGGCCCAGCCGCTGACACACGAGGGCCAGTTCGTCCTGCATACCGGCGCGCACCAGCGGCACGTGGCTCTTGTTCAGGCGGGCCTTGGCCAGCAGCGGGCGCTGGCTGAGCAGGTCGCGGGCCATGCACTTGTCGGCCACCTCGCGGAACACCGGCGCGGCCACGTCGGCCCCGTAGATGCGGCCGTTGCGGGGCGAGTCCACCACCACGATGCAGCTGTACTTCGGCTTATCGGCCGGGAAATAGCCCACGAAGCTGGTCGAATACGTCTTGGTGTACTGCCCGTTCTTGAATTTCCAGGCCGTGCCGGTTTTGCCGGCAATGCTGTAGTCCTTGGGGCGGATGCTGCGGGCCGTACCGGCCGTCACCACCCCTTCCATCATCGACTTCACCTTAATCAGCGTAGCGTCCGAGCAGATTTTGGGGTTCAGCACCTTGGTTTCGTTGTGCATCAGCACCTGGTCGGCCTGCTTGATTTCGCGCACAATCATGGGCTGCACTTTCACGCCGCCGTTGGCAATGGCGTTGTAGAGGGCCAGCGTTTGCAGCGGGGCCAGCTTCAGCTCGTAGCCAATGCTCATGGTGGTGAGCGAGGTGCGGCTCCAGCTGCGGTCCTTGGTATCCTTCACGTAGGGCAGCGCCTCACCGGTCATCTGGAAACCCAGCGGCTTATCCAAGCCGAATTTCTTCAGGTAATCGGTGTACTCACTGGGGTTGCGCGAGAAGTATTTATCGACCAGCTTGGCCACGCCGATATTACTCGATTTCTCAAATACTTGCTGCACCGTGATGCGGCCGTAGCCGTGCGAGTCTGATTTCACGGCCCCGCCCACGTACATTCGGCCGTTGCCGGTGTCCACAATGTCGTCGAGCGTGAGCTCCGGATGCGCCTCAAACAGCGCCATCATCGAGGCCAGCTTAAAAGTGGAGCCCGGCTCGGTCCGGCCCTGGTCGGCAAAGGCGTAGTTGTAGTCCTCCTTATAGGTATCGTCCGACGCCTTGCCGAGGTTAGCCACGGCCTTGATTTCACCGGTGGCCACTTCCATCAGAATCACGCAGCCATACTGGGCATTGTTATCAACCAGCGACTTGTAGAGGGCATTTTCGGCCACGTCCTGCAAGTTGATGTCGAGCGTGGTTTTCACGTCGTAGCCCGGCAGGGGCTTGATTTCAGTGCCGTCGTACACCGGCTTCACGCCGCCGGGCACACGCTCAAACAGCGCCTCGCCCGACTTCCCGGCCAGGCTCTGCTCAAAGGTGTACTCCAGGCCCGCGCCGTGCTTGTCCTCGTTCACGAAGCCGATGGTGCGCTGCGCCAGCCCGCCAAATGGCCGAAAACGCTTATCCACCTTCTCAAAAATGGCTCCACCCCGGTTACGCCGCTCACGGAATACCGGCCAGGTGGCCATCAGCTTCTTCTCCTGAAAATTGATTTGCCGGGAGTTGAGGCGGATGTAGCGCTGCTTGGCCGAGTGCGCGTTCACCAGCCGGCGGCGATATTCCTGCACGCTGCGGTCGCCGAAAAAATGCGACAAGTGCCAGGCCAGCGAGTCAATTCCGGCCCGAAACACCCCGTCCTCCACCACGCCCGGGTCCCAGGCCACGCGGTAAAATGGCAGCGAAGTCGCCATAATACTCTCATTATCGGAGTAAATATTACCCCGCGTGGCTGGCACCGACTGGTAGCTGATGCGCCGCTCCTGCTCCAGAGCGCGCCACTTGGCCCCCTCCTGAAACTGAATTTTGGTTGCCTTCCAGAAAATGGCGCACGAAAACACGGCCACCCCCAAAAAAGCCAGCCGCACCCGCGTAACTATCGACTTCTTAACGCTGCCTTTCATCGGTTACGGGCTTTAACGGCCTGCTTATCTGCTGATTGTTTCTTGTGCGAGCTTGTGCTTTTTTGTGCCTTATTCTTATGGTCGGGCTTATTAATGACAGCACGGTGCGAAGCTTGCGGCGCTGCTATCCGGGTCGGCACAGAGTCGCCATCCAGCGCCTGGGGCGGAGCAATGATTTCGGGACCACTATCCTCGTCGCTGCCATCGACCGGACGGCGGCGGCCGGCCAGCTGGTCGGCGCGCAGGGCGGCGGTGGAGTCGCGGGCGGCGCGGGCGGCCAGCGTATCGGCCGTGAGCACGGGCATCAGCTCCAATTCGGCGGCGTCGAGATGGCCGGCCGGAACCGTGATGCGGAAAGGCGGCGACGAGCTTTCGACCAGCCCGATGGCGGCCACTTTGCGGGCCACCTCGCTTTGCTTGCTGGCCTCCATGTAATCCGATTTCAGGGTAGTGTAGTCGGCCCGCAGGTCTTCAGTTTCCTGTTTGAGGCGCTGAATGTTGCGGTTCATGCGGTTGCCGTAGTGCGTGTTGCCGATGTAGAGCAGCACCAGCAGCATCACAAACAGCAGATGCGGCAGGAAGCGTACGGGCAAGCCTTCCCGAAACAGGCCGTCCACGCTCGTGGCGCGGTCGAGCAGCGAAAACAGGCTCCATGAGCTGCGCGGGGCTATTTCGGTAGCAGGCTCGCGGCGAGGCTTCTCACGCTTTGGGGCAGCGGGGGCCGGGGCAGGCTCCGGCGCGGGGGCCACGTATTCGGCCACGGGGGGCGCGGGGGCTTCCTCCGGCTCGGGCGCGGCTACCGGACGCGGCACGTTTGCGCGGCGCGGGGCATCGGTGGGACGGAGCGTATTAGCGGCCATTGACTTCAATTAAAAATTAAAAATTGATGGGCAACAGGACTAGGGTTGAATCCATTTTTAATTGGTCATTTTTAATTTTTAATTCTCTGTCCGGATTGCAACCCGCAATTTAGCACTTCGGGCGCGGCTATTCAGCGCGACTTCGGCCGGGTCGGCTTCTTCAGGTTTGCGGTTCACGGCTTCAAAGGGCTTGCTTTCATTGCCGAAGAAGTCTTTATCGACGGTTCCGAAGAATTTACCCTTCGCGATGAAGTTTTTCACCAGTCGGTCTTCCAGCGAATGGTAGCTCATCACCACCAGCCGACCACCGGGGCGCAGCACGTCGGCCGTTTGCAGCAGCATTTCCTGCAAGGCCTGCATTTCCTGGTTAACCTCGATGCGCAGGGCCTGGAAAACCTGGGCCAGATACTTGTTTTCCTTGCCGCGCGGCGTGCAGGGCACAATGGCCTGCTTGAGCTCAGCAATGGTTTCGAGGCGGCGGCCGCGCCGAGCCGCGCCCACGGTGGCGGCCAGCGTACGGGCGTTGGTCACCTCGCCGTACATACCAAAAATGCGGTGCAGGTCGGCTTCCTTATAATCGTTGAGGATATCGGCGGCCGTGAGCGGGCCGTCGGGGTCCATGCGCATATCCAGCGGGCCGTCGAAGCGGGTCGAGAAACCGCGCTCGGGCGTGTCGAACTGGTGCGAGCTCACCCCCAGGTCGGCCAGCAGGCTATCCACGGGTAGCCCGCCAATCTGCTGTAGCTCAGCGAATAAGTCCCGGAAGTTGGCTTTCACAAACGTAAACTGCGGGCGGGCCAGCTTGGCCGCCTCGGCTTCGGCATCGGCGTCCTGGTCGAAGCTGAAGAGGTGGCCGGTAGTGAGTTTTTCGAGGATGCGGGCCGAATGGCCGCCACCGCCAAAGGTCACGTCGACATAGCGCCCATCGGGCTGTAAGTCCATGGCGGCCAGGCACTGGGCCAGCATTACGGGGCGGTGATAGGCCTGGTCGTTATCGTATTCGGTCATGCTCATGCGGCCAGGCCGGCGAGCGGCGGGGTTTCAACAGATAAAAACTTCTGGGCCAGCTTACTAAAGCTTTGCTGGTCCTTGATGAGGAACTCGTCGTAGCGGGCCGGGTCCCATATTTCACAGCGGTTGCCCAGGCCCACGATAATGGCCTCCTTCTCGATACCAGCGTAGCGCAACATGCTGCGCGGCAACATAAAACGGCTGATGCTGTCGAGCTCTACCTCGGTCATGCCCCGGAAAAAATTGCGCTGAAACTGCCGGTATTCCTCGTTGAACTCGTCCAGCGCCATCACCTTTTCGTGAATCACGCCCCAGGCGGCCCGCGGATACAGCACCAGACAGGGCTCGAAGCCCCGCACCAGCACCAGCTGGTTGCCCGATTCCTCGGGCAGATTCCCCTTCACTTTGGCCGGCAATACCAGCCGCCCCTTCGGGTCGAGCTTGCATTCGTATTCGCCGGAGAGCAGGTTCATGGGCACGGGTGGCCGGGTGGAGAAGCGGCGACATTAGCAAATGTACGGGAACCCCCTCAAAAACCAACCACGATTTACCATTTCCTACCACAAATGCAAAACTGCCTTTAGAGCGTTTAAATGCAGTTTTTGAATACTTCAACTGGTGCTGCCGGCATTATGGGACTGCGTTTGCAGAGTGTTTACCAGAATGTCAGGGCGGTTATGGGCAACAGATGAAGCCCGGCGACTTGGGGCACCGCCTTCAGCTTGTGCCGGGACCGCGCCACGATAAACAAGCCGAAGCCGGTGCCCCAGTCGTCGGGCTCCCACCGTACCTTTGCGGGTAGCTATGCGCCCTCATTCATTGTCCCTTCGCCTCGCCAGTGTTCTGCTGGCCGTGCTGGTGCTCATCACCTCGGTGGGCCTCACGGTGCAGCGCCTGACCTGCCGCATGAGCGGCCGGAGCATGGTGGCCGTTTCCGTAGCTGGTCGGGCCGAGCTGCGCGGCTGCGTAGGCGAGCTGGCCCCGGCCACCCCCAAAGCCTCGGATGGCTGCTGCGATTTTAGCAAGCTCGAGCATAAGCTGAGCAGCCCGGTGCACGAGCTGGCCACCAAAACTCTGGTGCCGGCTCCGGCGCTGACGGGTATCGTGCCGCCCCTGGGCGGGCCGGTAGCCCCGGCCGCCGGGGCCGTGCGAGCCAATGCCGGCCCGCGCTGGTTTGCAGCCGATGCCTCGCCCCCACCCCTCGGGGGCCGGGCACTGCTGACCTTCGCCTGCACGTTGGAAGTCTAGGTTTTTTCTGAGCAACTCCCTTGCTGCGTTGACGGCGAAGGGAGGTGTCGCGGCATCTATCGCGTTGATTCATCAGAAACACCTAACTTCCAGACATTATGATATTTATCGGCGGTATTATTCCGCATCTGCGGCTTTCGACCCTGTTGCTGGTACTGCTGCCGGCCGGGCAGGCCGCCGCGCAGTCGTCGGCCATTGCGCCGGTGCGCGGCGAAGTGACCGAGGCCGGCAAGGCCACTCCCCTACCCGGCGCGGTGCTGCGCTGGCTCTACGACGCGGCCGATGGCGGTGCGCCGGTTATCACCACCACTTCGGACGCGGGCGGACACTTTACGCTGGTGCGGCCGGCGCGGGCGACCTCGCGGCTGGTGGTGCAGGCCCTGGGCTACCGGCCGGATACGCTGGCCGTGCCCGCCACCGGCGCGCCCTACCTGCGGGTGGGCCTGCGCGCTGGGGCCGAACTGGGCGAAGTAGTGGTGACGGACCGCGCCCCGGCCTACTCGTCCCTCACGCCGGCCAATGTGCAGATGATTTCGGGCCGCGACCTCACCAAATCGGCCTGCTGCAACCTGGCCGAAAGCTTCGAAACCAACGCCTCGGTGGAAGTCACAACTTCCGATGCCGTGTCGGGGGCGAAGCAGATTCAGCTGCTCGGGCTCGATGGCAGCTACTCGCTGCTGACCGTGGACAACCAGCCGGCCCTGCGCGGGCTGGCCGCTCCCTACCGCCTGGGCTACCTGGCCGGCCCCTGGATTGAGAACATCGAAATCATTAAGGGCACGGGCTCGGTGGTGAATGGCTACGAGGCTATCTCGGGGCAGGTGAACGTGAAGCTGAAAGAGCCGGAAAAGACGGACCAGCTGCTGTTCAATGCCTACGCCAACGACCTCGGCAAATTCGATGTCAATCTGAACGCCTCGGCCCGCATCAGTCCGAAGTGGAGCACGGTGCTGCTGCTGCACACCGACCACCTCGGCAACCGCCTGGACCGGAACAAGGACGGCTTCCTCGATTTGCCGCTGGCCACGCAGTTCAACGCCTTCAATAAGTGGAAGTACGTCTCGGGCCACGGCATTGTGAGCGAGGTGGGCCTGGGCGCGCTACGCGAAACCCGGCAGGGCGGGCAGCTTGATTTCCGCGATACGGGCAAAGCCGCATTCACGCAGAATTATGGCACCACGCAGGCCACTACCCGCTACACCGGCTACGCCAAAACGTCCTACACCTGGCCCGCACGCCCCTTCCAGAGCCTGGGCCTGCTGCTCACCGGCACCGACCACGACTTCACCTCGCGCTACTCCTACGGCTACCAGACGCTTCATACCAACCACGACCCCAGCCTGCCGGCCTACTTCGTCAGCAACCGTACGTCGCGGGCCTACGATGGAAATCAGCGCACCGGCCTGGCCACGCTGCTGTTCCAGAGCGCCCTCGGCAATACGGCCCACGTCTACCGCACGGGGCTGAGCTTTCTCTACGACAACTACGATGAGCGCCTGACCGCCGGCCGTAGCTACAGCACCGAAACGCCCGCCCAAACCGAGGCCCGCGAGCACCGCCTGCGCCGTGAGCTGGTGCCCGGGGCCTTTGCCGAATACACCTACCAGAACAGCCGCAACCTGACCGTAGTAGCCGGCCTGCGCGCCGACCGCCACAACCTCTACGGCTGGCAAATTACGCCCCGCCTCAACGTGAAGTACGACGTGCTGAAAAATACGGTATTGCGCGCCGCCGCAGGCAGCGGCTTCCGCGTGGCCAACCCCGTTGCCGACAATGCCGCCATGCTGGCCAGCGCCCGCGAGTTCATCATCGGCCCCAATCTGCGGCCCGAAAAGGCCTGGAACATGGGCGGTAGCGCCACGCAGTACTTCACGGCGCTGGGCCACCCGGCCACCTTAATCCTCGACTACTACCACACCGAATTCTCGAACCAGGTGGTGGCAGATATGTACACCTCGCCCGATATCATTGCCCTTGATAACCTGCAGCCCGGGGGCCGCTCCTTCGCCCGCAGCATGCAGGCCGAGCTGCAGGTGGAGCCGCTGAAAGGCCTGCAGGTGAAGGGTGCCTACAAGTACCTCGACGTTCGCACGACCTACGACAACGTGTTGCTGCCCAAGCCCCTCACCCCGGCCCACCGCGCTTTCCTTAACCTGGGCTACGCCAGTGCCTTCGATAAGTGGCGGGCCGATTTCACGGTACAGTGGTTTGGGCAGCGGCCAGTGGCGCATATCGGCAGCACGCACGCCCACGGCACAGGCCAGGAATACGCGCCCGAAACCGCGCCGCGCTACGCCCTGCTCAACACCCAGCTCACGCGCGCCTTCAAGCGGCTGGAGGTGTACGCGGGCGTCGAAAACATCAGCAACTACCGCCAGCCCAACCCCATTGAAGGCGCGGCTAACCCCTTCGGGCCCACGTTTGATGCCGCCATGGTGTGGGGGCCAGTGTATGGCCGCGTGACTTACGCGGGCCTGCGCTATCGCATTGAATAGCAGTGTGCGGCAAGCTTTAGCTGGCACCGCATAACCAATTTTTCCGGCAGCAATTTTGTTAGCTGACCATCACCCCGACTTTACTTCATTCCTACATATGAAATCCCTCCTCGCCCTCCCGTTTTTCGCCCTCCTCAGCCTCACTTCTACCGCCCAGACCCAGACCCAAGCCCAAACCGTTCCCGCAGCCGTACAAGCCGCCACCAACGGCACCGCCACGGCCCAGTTCAAAACCTCGGCCGTGTGCGACATGTGCAAAGCCCGCATCGAAAAGAGCCTCGCCTATGAAAAAGGCGTGCAAAGCGCCGTGCTCGACGTGCCCACCAAAGTTCTCACCGTGACGTACAAAGCCGACAAAACCACTCCGGCCGCCCTGCGCACCGCCGTGCAGAAAACCGGCTACGATGCCGACGAGCTCACCGCCGATGCCCGCGCCTACAACCGCCTGCCCGACTGCTGCAAGAAAACCAACCCAACTCACTAGACCACGGATTAGCACGGATTTTAGCGGATTTCACGGATTTTGTGAACGTTCCCCGCCGTCTTGTGTATCAAAAAAAGGCTTGCCAAATGGCAAGCCTTTTTTTAGTCAACAGTTACCGTCCACAAAATCCGTGAAATCGGCTAAAATCCGTGCTAATCCGTGTTCTTCGTCCGCCACAGCCGCCACCATGGCAAATAGGGCTGGTCGTGGTGTTCGTAGTGATAACCAAAGAAATAGCAGCTTACAAACGCCCATAGGTGGTGCCGAAACTGGCTGCGCGACTTGTGCAGATTATCAACCGCGTGCTCGCCCCGGTGCGGCAGGTAGGTACCGAAAAAGAACAGCTGAAGCGTAGCCAGCACCGCCGGTATCATCCAGAAGGCGATGACGTTGGCCTGCGGGAAAAACAGCTTCAGCACGTTGTAGGTCGCGGCCATCAGCAGCACCTGCCACCAGGTCACGTAGTTCCAGGCGAAGCGCAGGAACCAGGGCAGGAAACCAGGGTGGCGACCGTCGTGAAAATCGGGGTCGTCCTGGGTGCCGACGTGGCGGTGATGGGCGTGGTGCTTCGCCAGCATGCCAGGGAACCAGTTGAAGGCAAACAAGCCGGCGGCCAGCGTACCCAGCGCGTTATTGAGGCGCTTATTGGGGCTCACTACGCCGTGCATGGCATCGTGCGCCGTAATGAACAGGCCCGTATAGAGGTGCGTTTGCAACAGGGCCAGCAGGTAGGGCGCGGGCGAGTGCCAGTCGGGCTCGTACCACGCCAGCAGAAAGCCCAGCAGCGCCGCCCACAGCACCAGAATCAGCTCTCCAATGACCGCGCCGGTAGTGCCAATGGGCGTGGGGGCTACACGCCGGGCGGCCACCGGGGCCGATGTTGCCAGCGCCTCCATTCAGTCGACAATAAAAAGTGAAGCCCCGCCCAGGCTGCGGCTGCGGTGCGCCTCGGCACCGTCGGCTACCTGGTAGCTCATGCCCGGCGTGAGGGAGAATGTGCGGCCATCGGCTAGCTCGGTCAGTAGCTCGCCGGCCGTTACCAGCAGGAAATGCCCTTTCTGGCACCAATGGTCGGCCAGGTAGTTGGGGCTATAATCCACCATGCGCACCCGCACCGGGCCAAACTGCCGGGTGCGCCAGGTAGCCACGCCAGTAGTGCCGGCATGCTCCACCCCCGCTACTGTCGACCAATCTGTTACGCCGAAAGGCAAGTCCAGTATCTGCATGATTAATCCGTTAAAGCCCTACAGGCTCAGCAGCCGGTCGCGCACCTGCTCCATTAGCCACATGGGGGTACTGGTAGCACCACAAATGCCCACCGACTGCCCCGGCGCAAACCAGACCGCGTCGATTTCGCCCAAGTTGGAGATGAAATGCGTTTGCGCATTGGTTTCCTTGCAGACCTGGTAGAGCACCTTGCCGTTGGAGCTTTTGGTGCCCGACACAAACACAATCTGGTCGTACTGCGCGGCGAAGCGGCGCAGGTCCTTGTCGCGGTTGCTCACCTGCCGGCAGATGGTGTCATTGGCATTCACCTGGTAGCCACGGGTTTCCAGTTGGTTCTTGATATTGTAGAAGCTGTTGGTGCTCTTGGTAGTCTGGCTGTAGAGGGTGATATTCTCGGGCAGCTCATGGCTCAGCAGCTCGTCGAGGCTTTCGAAAACGACGGCGTTGCCGCTGGTCTGGCCCAGCAGGCCCAGCACTTCGGCGTGGCCGTGCTTGCCGTAGATGAAAATCTGCTCTTTTTTATCGTAGCTGGTTTTGATGCGGTTTTGCAGCTTGAGCACCACCGGACAGCTGGCATCAATTAGGGTCAGGTTGTTCTCCAGGGCCATCTGGTAGGTGGCCGGGGGCTCACCGTGGGCCCGGATGAGCACGGCCTCGTCGCGCAGCTCGGCCAGCTGCTCGTGGCAGATAATGCGCAGGCCGCGCGCTTCCAGACGTTGCACCTCTTCATCGTTGTGCACGATATCGCCCAGGCAATAGAGGTAGCCTTGCTCATCGAGCAGGTCTTCGGCCATTTGAATGGCGTATATAACACCAAAGCAAAAGCCGGAGTTAGGGTCAATTCGGACGCTGAGCGACAGGTTCGGCATAGGACCTCGGTAACCGGTAACCTACCCGCAAGGTTGCGTAAAGAAGGCCGGATGGCCGAAAATACGTAATTCTTACCTAATTCAGTTTGCCTTAGACCAAAATCAGGTTGAACGCATATAAATTTTGAGAACTGAATCCAGCCTGCCAGGGTACTTTTTTATTTTGGACCTGACGCTTTTTTAAAACCTAAAATGCCCTGTGAGACAATGGAGGCCCATGACTCCATTTATATGCGTTCAACCTGGACCAAAATGAAGCAAATGCCTAAACTTGTACTATGCGCGCAGCGGGGGTATTTGTTGAACGGTGCCAACGCTAATACTCGCTATGCTCGTCACAAGCTGAAGCTTGTGATACAAGGGATTAGGCCGGCTGGCTACTCCTTTACTTTGTTCAGGCGCTGGGCCTCCTCCTCGCTCACGTGCCCACGCCCCACCAGGAAGCCGCGCACCGTGCGGAAGGCTTCCGCGTCGAGCCCCGTGCCGGGGTGTTTGAGCGCGGCGTTGAGCAGCAGCCCCTTGTCTTCATCCACGTGCTTGCTCAGGCCCAGGAAGGCGGGCAGGTTGCTTTCGACTGAGAAGCGGAGGAAGCGGATTTCGGGATTTTGCGGGTCGATGCTCACGGCCTGGTCGAACGTTTTGGCCGCGTCCTGCACGTAGGTGAGCTTGTTGAACATTGAGGCATCGCGGGCCCTGATGGCCTCTGATGCACCTTTATAGGCCAGCACCAAGCCGTCGCGGTCTTTGTATTCGGCCAGTAACTGGTAGAATTTTTCGCCGGCCGACTTATCGGCGGCCGCCAGCTCGTAATGGCGGCGCAAGTTGGCGGGATGGTAAGGAGACGACGACACGGGAGGAATGGGGAAGTTTAAGAAAAAGGGGCGAACGACTGCAGCGGCCCGCCCGGCAATACTACACAAACCGGCCGCCGACGACGACGAGCCAACCCCTAAAACCAGCGCAAGAAACAAGAACCCGGGAATTCGCATATCAGCAAAACTACGGCGTAAGGCCGCAATGCAGATGCTCTCAGGCAAAAGCCAGGCCCAAAATTGCCTCAAATGCGCGAGAGTCGGTAGCGGAGATAAGAACCCAGCAGCAACAGCAGCTTGGTGTTGTCGGGCACGCGCACCCGCTCGCCCAGAATACGGGCCGCCGACAGCTTTTTAATTTTATAGAACAGCTTGAGATAGTACACGTAAGCCAGGTACACGCCCAGCTTGGCACTGCGCGGTAGCTGCTGAATGCCCGCGTAGGCCGCCTCAAAATCGGCTTTAATATCAGCTTCAATTTCGGCTTTGGCAGCGTCGTTGAAGCGGGCGTACACCACGCCGGGGAAGTACACGCGGCCCCGGTCCTCGTAGTCGGAGCGAATATCGCGCAGAAAATTCACCTTCTGAAACGCCGAGCCCAGCCGCCGGGCCGGCTCGCGCAGCCGCTCAAACATGGCCACATCGCCATCGCAGAAAATGCGCAGGCACATCAGCCCCACCACTTCGGCCGAGCCGTAGATATAGTCCTGATACAGGCCGGGATGGTAGTTCTGGTCCTCCAAATCGAGGGCCATGCTGTGCAGAAAAGCCTCAATAAACTCCCGGTCGATGCCATAGCGGTGCACTACGTGCTGGAACGCGTGCAACACCGGATTGAAGCTCAGGCGGGTATCGAGCGCCTCGTAGGTCTGCCGGCGAAAGTCGGCCAGCAGCGCGGCCTTGTCGTGGTCGTGAAAAGTATCCACGATTTCATCGGCCCAGCGCACGAAGCCATACACGGCATACACCGGCAGGTGCAGCCGCTCGTCGAGCGTGCGAATGCCCAGCGTAAACGAGGTGCTGTAGCGCCCCGTAATGAGCTTGCTACACGCCAGACTGGTGTCGGTAAAGAGTTTAACGTGGTCCATTTGATGAATTAAGAATTAAGAATTATTAATTAAGAATAACCAGAAACCTGCCGGCAAGCTCAATTTTTAATTCTTAATTATCAATTATTAATTCTCTTTCAATACTTCCCCCGCCACTACCTGCCCCGAAATGAGCGAAGGCGGCACGCCGGGACCAGGCACAGTGAGCTGGCCGGTGAAATACAAATTTGCTACTTTTTTACTCTTGAGCGTGGGCTTTAGAATAGCCGTTTGCTTGAGGGTGTTGGCCAGGCCGTAGGCGTTGCCCTTGAAGCTGTGGTAGTCGGCAATGAAGTCGCGGTGGGCGTAGCTGCGCTTGTACACCACATGCTCGCGGATGGGGTGGCCGCAATGCTTTTCCAGGCGGTCCATCAGCAGGTCGTAGTAGCGCTCGCGGGTGGCCTCGTCGTCGGTGAGGTCGGGGGCCACGGGAATGAGCAAGAACAGGTTTTCCTGGCCTTCGGGCGCTACGGTGGGGTCTGTTTTGCTGGGCACCGAGGCGTAGTAGAGCGGCCGCGTGGGCCACTGCGGCTGCTCGTAAATCTCGCGGGCGTGCTGGGTCAGGTCCTCGTCGAAGAATAGGTTGTGGTGGCGCAGCTTGTCGAGCTTGCGGTTCACGCCGAGGTAGAACAACAGACTGGACGGGGCCATGGTGCGCGAATCCCAATATTTGGCATCGTAGTGCCGGAACTCCGGTTTGAGCACCTGTTGCTCGATGTGGTGGTAGTCGGCACCGGCCACCACGGCATCGGCCGCAAAAAAGCCGCTGGCCGTGCGTACGCCGGTGCTGAGGCCGTTTTCGACCACAATTTCCGTCACTTCCTGGTTGTATTCGATTTCAACGCCAAGTTCTTCGGCCAGGCGCACCATGCCTTCCACAATCTTGTGCATGCCGCCTTTGGGGTACCAGGTGCCCAACGCCAGGTCGGCGTAGTTCATCAGCGAGTAGAGCGCGGGCGTGTTTTCCGAAGTCGCGCCGAGAAAGAGGATAGGAAACTCCACCAGCTCCAACAGCCGCGGGTCTTTGAAAAAACGGCGTACGTGCTTGTGCATGCTTTGCAGCACGTCCATCCGCACCATGTCAACCAGCAATTTCGGGTCGGCAAACTCGAAAACCGAGCGGCTGGGCGCGTACACCAGCCGGTTGATGCCGACCTCATACTTATACGCCGCCTGCTTCAGGAACTCGTCGAGGCGGGCGGCGCTGCCGGGCTCGTAGTGCTCGAACAGCGCCCGCAGCTCGCTCATCTTAGCCGGAATATCCACGGCCTCGGGCCCCTTAAAAATCACCTGGTATGATGGGTCGAGGCGTATCAGCTCATAGTAATCCGTCACTTTGCGGCCGAAGCGGGCGAAGTACTTCTCAAACACGTCGGGCATCCAGTACCAGCTCGGGCCCATGTCGAAGGTGAAGCCCTGGGCGTGAAAAACCCGGGCCCGCCCGCCGGGGCCCTCATTTTTTTCGAGGAGGGTGACGCGCCAGCCGGCCTGGGCCAGGGTGGTAGCGGCCGCCAGTCCGGCAAAGCCGGCCCCGATTACGACGGCCTGTTTCGGGATAGTGGGGTTGGAGGGCAAAGGCAGGTAAGAACAGATTTGGTTGAACGGACGGGCGAAGTACGCCCAAAAAAGAAGCCGCCGGCCCAGCGCCGCAAGTGCAGCAGCAGAGCCGGCGGCCATCGCACGGGCAGAAACTGGCTAGTCTTCCAGAACTTCAGCCGCTTCGGTTGCGGCAGAGGCACCCACCGGGGCATACACCTGCAAGGCTGCTTTCAGGTCCTTGCGGGCAATGTGGATGCGGTTTTTAACGGTACCAATCGGGATTTGTAGCTTCTCGGCAATCTCCATGTACTTGTAGCCGATGTAGTACATCATAAACGGCGTGCGGTAGTCGGTACCGAGGCTGGAAATGGCCTCGTTGATATCGCGCACCACGAAATCCGACGTAGCGCCGTTGTGGGTGATGTAGTTCTGGTCAGTGTTGAAATACTGGAAATACTCCGTCGAATCGATGTTGGAGCTGCGCTTGGTAATCTTGTTGTAGTTGTTGATGAAGGTGTTGCGCATGATGGTATACAACCACGCCTTCAGGTTGGTACCGGCCTTAAACTTGTCCTTGTTAAGCAGGGCCTTGAGAAGGGTTTCCTGCACTAAGTCTTTAGCATCATCAGCGTCTCGCGTCAAGTTCATGGCGGCGGGCCGGAGGGTGAGCGAAATCTTCTGCACTTGCGAGGTGAATTCTAGCGAAGTCATACTGTTTAGCTTTTCGTGGCCGATTGTTAAACAAATATACGTACCAACCGCAAATTCGACCAGCTCCGGCCAAAATTATTTTACTCGGCACGCCTACTTCTTTCGGGTAGGAGCGGCAAATTACACCTGGCAAGCATTTTGGCAGCGGTTCGGGTCCAGTTTTATTATTATCGTTTTGTGAAGGCTGCGCCCACCTACGGGATTTGCTGGACGGCAAATTGCTACTCAGGCCGCCTCGGACTCGGTCGCCTCGGCAGAAATCAGGGCCAGGAAATCGGTCATCAGCAGCGGCGACACGCAGTTGGCGGGCAGCTCCAGCCCTTCCTGCCGGGCCAGCGGGCCATATAGCACCAGCTGGGCCTCGGGAAACAGGGTGCGCAGCTCGCGGGTGTACTCGGCCACCCGGCCGCGCTCGGGCTGGGTAGTAAGCACCGTAGCCACGGCGTAGGGCCGGTAGGCCGCGTTCACATTGGTGAGGCCGACCGTAGGCAGGTTCTGACCCAGGTAGAGCGTATGCTGGCCCCGGGCGCGCAGCAGGTAGTTCATAAAGAGCAGGGCCAGCTCGTGCAGCTCATCGCCGGGCAAAAACAGCACCCAGCGGCGGGCCGTAGTGGGTATCTTGGGCAGGGCATCGGTGGCGGCCAGCAGCTTCTGGCGCAGCAAGTGGGCCAGCATGTGCTCCTGGCCCAGGTCCACGGTACCGGCCAGCCACATTAGGCCAATGCGCTGCAGCAGCGGGTAGGCCACGCGCAGCATCGTATTCTCGAAGCCAAGGCGGACGGAGGCTTCGCTTAATAGCTGGTCGAGGCGGGGCTCATCGAAGCCCAGCATGGCGGCCAGCAGGTCGTTTACCTGGCGGTGGTAGTCATGCGAGTCATCGCAGCAGGCCAGCACGGCTTCACTGATTTCAGCATCCGTAAGGCGGGCCACCTGCGAGATGCGCTGGCCCCGGCCGCAGAGCGTGGTTACGTTGAGCAACCGCCGCAAGTCATCATCGCAATACGTGCGAATGTTGGTGGCCGTGCGTACCGGATGCAGCAGGCCGTAGCGCTGTTCCCACATGCGAATAGTGTGCGCTTTGATGCCCGAAAGCTGCTCTAAGTCACTGATAGAGAATTGGCCCATTTTTTTAATTAAAAATTATAACCTTATAAATCGAGAATCACCTGATAAAACCTATAATTATTCCAGTTTAAAACCAATGTTCTATTGGTCATGTTTTAATTTCCCGTCTTTATTTTTTTCCTCCGCGCCAGCTGCAAGTATTTTGGCGAAACCCACAGCAGGCCAAACTCGGCCGAACTATCGCGGCCCGTGGTTTTGTGGTGGGTTTTGTGGGCCATATTGAGGGCCCGCAGGTAGGTATTCTGCGATTTTTTCCAGAAGCGCAGCCGGCCGTGAATCAGTACGTCGTGCACGAAGAAGTACACCGTGCCGTAGCAGGCAATGCCCACGCCCACCCAGAACCACCAGCGCCCGCCATTGTCGCCGGTAATGAACAGTACGGCCGAAATGGCCCCGTAAATGAGGAAAAACAAGTCGTTGCGCTCCACTGGGTGCGGGTGCCGCACATGGTGCGAGCGGTGCAGAAACCATAGCGGCCCGTGCTGCACAAACTTGTGCATAAACCACGCCCAGAATTCCATGAATCCGAAGGTAGCGAGGGTGATGCCAATGGCGGCCAGTGTTGTCATGTGGAAGTAACCGGAACTGGAAAAGGGTTGTTTGGAAATAACGCGGAAACGCCGTTCCGTCCCCAATAAATTCCGGGACGGAACGGCGTTGTTGCAAAGCTATTGGAGTTGTTTAGAAAGTCACAAAAGGTGCTCAAACGGTCATGCAGAGCGCAGCGAAGCATGACCGTTCGGGGACTTTCTAAACAGCTTCATCAGCTAACAGCTTATTCAAGCTACCAGCCAATCTTTTCTTTGCTGAGGCAGGCGGCAATGCCTTTGCGGCAATCCTCCGAGCCCCGGGCTTCGGCGTTGCGCTGGGCGGCATAGCGCAGGCCTTCTTCGAGGTCGAGCTCGGGCAGGTGGGCCAGCATCTCCTTGGTTACTTCCATGCTCTGGCCCGAGTTTTCGCGGCACAGGCGCTGGGCGAAGGTGTGCACGTTCGCGGCCAGCTCCTCTTTGGGGGCCAGAAAGGTGATAAGGCCCATGTCGAGGGCCACCTGGGCCGAAACGGGGTCGCCGGTGAGCAGCAGCTGCTTGGTGCGCGACTCGCCGATTTTGCGCAGCAGAAACACGCTCACGATGGCCGGCAGGAAGCCAATTTTCACTTCGGTGTAGCCAAACTTGGCCTCGGGCACGGCAAAGCTCAGGTCGCAGATGGCGGCCAGGCCGCAGCCGCCGGCCAGGGCGTGGCCCTGCACCTGGGCAATCACCACTTTTTTGAGGGTATAAATCTGGTGGAAGAGCTGCATGAGGTGCGTGCTGTCTTCCAGGTTGTCGGTGTAGCCGTAGCCCTGCAGCTCCTGAATGTAGGCCAAATCGGCCCCGACGCAGAACACATCGCCGGCCGAGCGCAGCACAATAACCTTGGTTTCCTCATCATCTTCGGCGAATTCGAACGCCTGTTTCAACTCGGTTATTACGTCGGCGTTCAGGACATTACGCTTGTCGGGACGGTTGAGGGTGATGTAGCCGATGCGGTCCTGGGCTTCGTACTGAATGTAGCGGAGGGCTTCGAGTTCGGGCGTGAGCAGGTTTTCCATAGGGGCGGGTTTGGCGCAGACGGATGGTTTCAGCAGGGATACCGCCGGCGGGGCAATGGTGGCATCTCTTGGGGCAATTAACGCAAAAAGTGGATGGATGGACTACTCCGCTCGACTAAACGCCCGACCAAAACGACGAAACACGCTGGCTATCGGTCCGTTGGCGGCGTTGGGGTCAACCCGGAGCGGGCGCAACTTTTTTTGTGCGCCAGGCTTTCGCGGGCCCCGCCTACCGCCCCCCCCAGCGGCGGCGCACAGGAGAAAGCACCCCGCGCCGTGACGTCCCAGGTGCGGAAACCCTGGGCGCGCAGCAGGGAATCCTGCCGGGCCACGTACCAGATTTTGCAGCTCGAGTCGAACACCACCTGCACCTGTGGGCCGAATACGGCGGCCACGGTTTCGGGCTTCAGGCGGGCGTTGCGGCGCAGCACCAGCACATCGACGGGCGCGGGCCGGGTAGCGCTCGAAATGCGGTTGGAAACGAAAGCCACCCGCAAGCCGTGCCAGCGGGCCAGCACCACGGGGCCGGGCTTGAAGTATAGGGCTGAGTTGGCACTATCGGGGTCGGCCAGGCGCTGCACGGGGATGGTGCAGCCGCGCCAGCCCACGCGGTAGGCCGTGCGCCGCGCTGCCCGCCGGATGATGCCCGGCAGCAGACGGTAGGTGCGCTCGGTTTCGGTGAGCGGCAGCGAGTCGGGCGTGACAAACTCGGCCGCCGCGCCCTGCCAGAACCCCACCACCGAGCGGCGCGGAATGCTGTACACAATGAATTCTTCGGTGGGGGCCACGGCGCGGGCTTCGGCCACGCGGCTACCGCCGTAGCAGAGTAGCAGCAACGCCATGCCGCGCAGCCAGCCCAGCCGGCGGGTGTTCAGCCAGGCCAGGCCGGCCCCGATTATACCAAATAGTAGCACCGTTTGCAGCGCCGAAACGTGGATATCGCGCACCACCCAGCCGGAGAAGTAGCGGCTTATCAGGAAGATGTATTCGTTGAAGGCCCACACCATCCATTCGAATAGCTGCGCCACGGCCCGGGGCAGCAAATCGAGCCACCACGCCGCGCCGGCGGGCAACAGCAGGTTGATGGTGGCCATAATGCCCTTCACCGCCAGCAAGGCCAGCCCCACATACACCGCCCCGCTGGAAATGGGCACGGCCACGAGGTTGGAAAGCAAAAAGCTGAACGGGAACTGGTGAAAGTAATACAGCCCCAGCCCAAACGTGGCCACCTGCGCCGCCAGCGACAGCGCCACCGCCTGCCACACCTTATCCAGAAACCAGCCGCTGCCGCGCCAGGCCCACTGCACGGCCTTGGGCTGCCAGGGCCGGCGGCGGGCATAGAAATATGCTTCAACATCCACCCAGCGGGCAATGCGCGGCTGCACGTACACGATGCTGAGCACCGCCAGAAACGAAAGCTGAAAGCCCACGTCGGCCACCAGAAACGGGTTCCACATCAGCAAGCCAAACGCGGCCACGCCCAGCGTATTAAAGATGGAATCCTGCCGCCCCAGGGCCCGGCCGATGATGATGACCGTGAACATCACCGTGGCCCGCAGCACCGATGCCGACAGCCCCGTGAGAAAGGCGTAGCTCCAGATAACGGCCAGCCCCACCAGCGACGACCACAGCAAAAAGCCCCGCACCCGCCCAAATAGCTTGCGCAGCACCCACGACATGGCCGCGAACAACAAGCCCACCTGCAAGCCGCTCACGGCCATAATGTGCGTGGTGCCGGTGGCGGTGTAGGCCTGCTTGGTGGCCAAATCCACGTCGTCCTTAATGCCCAGCACCAGTGCCGAGGCAATGGCGTACTCGCGTTTGGCCTTGATGTAGTGCCGGAAAACGCCGTCGAGCTGCGTGGCCGCCCGCATGCTGACGGCCACCAGGATATTGGGCGGGGCCAACCGCAGCATCCGGTATTGGTCGGGGTGAATATATTGCTGGTGATAGACTTGCCGGTACTCCAGGTAGCGGGCGTAGTCGAACTCGCCGGGGTTGAGCGGGGGCTTGCTGGGGTCGGGGTGGCCGCGAATAAGCCAGACCTCGCCGTACTGCGGCTGCGCGATGCCCGCCACGCGGGGCAGCGATACCCGCACGCCGCCCGTGGCCCGGCGCCAGCGGCCGGCCACGCGCACAGCCTGCACTTTCAGGGTGGTGGCATAGGTAGCGGCCCGCACCACGGTAGCCTCGTCCACCACGGCCTGGTAGCTTTCTACTTTATCACCGAAGCGGTAGAGGTGGTCGGCGCGGCGGCTTTCGGTGGCGCGCTGGGTGAGCGTGGCCCCCAGCACGACGATAGTGAGCAGCGACACAACCCCGGCCATGTCGGCGGCGGCCGGCGTGCGCTGCCGCACGGCCCAGAAAATCAGCCCCATGCTCAGAACAGCCAGGGACACGGCCACGGGCCACAACTCCGGCCAACCAGCGCCGAGGTAGAGGTAGCCCACGATGCCGAGAATGAGCGCGGGGGTATAGCGCACGAAGGGAAAGGTAGCCCAGGCAATCATCAGAAGGGTAGAAGAAGGAAAGGATATTGGGCTGGCAATGTAGCGGTTTGGGCCGAAACAGCCAACTGCGGCCCGGCCACGCCTGCCCGCAGCCGTATCTTGGCTCCCTGAAAAACTCCTACCCCACTCATGCTTTCCCTGCTCCGCCGCCTCAAGCTCAGCTATGCCGTCTACAACGTTTTCCAGCGCCGCCGGCTGGCCCACAACCTGCCCATCTACCAGAAGCTGGGGCTGAGCAAGCGCTACTTCTCCCCCATCAGCAGCCGCGATTTTGCGGGTTTGCCTACGAATGCCGGCTTGCCCGCCGTACTGCCCCTGGCCGAGCGCCTAGCGGCTACGCCAGCCTTCGCGGCGCAGCCCGCCGCCAGCCAGGCCAGCCTGCGAGCGTTTGAGGACCAGGGATTTGCTATTCTACCGGGGTTTTTCAGCAGCGATACCGTCGATGGTATCAACCAGGAGCTGCACCAGCTTATTGCCAGCCAGGAAATCAGCGTGCGCTATGTCAATAAATTCATGTTTGCGTTTCGGAAGTCGGCCCGCATCCGGGCGGCGGGCGAGGGCGCGCTCCGGGAGCTGGTGGCTGCCCTGCTGGGCCACGAAACCAAGCTCTTCCAAAGCATCAACTTCCTCACCGGCAGCCAGCAGCGCACCCATTCCGACAGCATTCACATGAGCACCTTCCCATTGGGCGGCATGGCGGCGGCCTGGATAGCGCTGGAAGACATCACGCCCGATAATGGCCCGCTGCACTACTACCCCGGCAGCCACCAGCTGCCCTACTACCTCAACGCCGACTACCAGAACGAAGGCACCGAGTGGCTCATCGGCGACAAAGCCTACACGGAATACGAGGCTTACATCAACCAGAAAATCCTCGAAGCCGGCATTCCCAAGCAGGTTTTCCTGGCCCGCAAGGGCGACGTATTCATCTGGCACGCCAACCTGATGCACGGTAGCGAGCCGCACCTCGACAAGTTTCAAACCCGTAAGAGCATGGTGTTCCACTACTTCAGCCAGGGCCACATCTGCTACCACGAAATCACGCAGCGGCCGGCGCTGCTTTAGCGGCGAGTGCGGTTGTCAGGCCGCGAGCACCCGCTCGGCCACGCGCCGAAAAAACGGGGTATGGTGAGTAGTCGCATACTGTACCACGCGCTGCTGGGCCTGTGCGGCAGCGGGCGCATCGGCCGCCATCACGGCCAGATGCAGGTCGACCAAATCGATATGAACCTGGTAGTAATCGAGCAGCCAGTGGTGAGTTTCGAACTGCGCCAACGGGTGCGTTTGGGCGGGTGGGCAACCGGGAGCCGCCCGTCCGGTGCGCAGCCGGGCCACGCGCAGAAACGCCCGTAATAGCTCGTTATATACGTTAAGCTCCAACGTGGCTAGTTCGGGAAAGGCGGTGTTCGTTTCGGCTATCCATTCAACCAGCTCCTCGAACTGAGCGGTGAGAAACAGCGCCTCGGCCACGAAAAAGTGGTAGCCCGCCGGAAACGAGTTGTAGAACGCTGGCAGCGGCGGGGCGGGCGCGGCGGTGGCGCGGGGCGCGGCGATGGCTTCCCGCCGCAGGCGTGGCAACAACTCGGGGGACAAGACGGCTTCGGGCGCAGCGTGCCAGGCGGCCACGATTTCGGCGAACGCACGCCGTCCGCGCGGGAAGGCGTGGACGGCCGGCGGCACGGGCAGGGCCAGCAGCTGCGGTAGCCGCGCCCGCCAGGCCGCTTCGTCTTCGGCCAGAAACTCACCCAGAAACAAGGTGCCGTGTCCGAACAATTGGGCTTCGGGCGTAAGCTTGTGGCGCAGGTATTCGCACAGCACTTCGCCGTAGGCCCCGTTGAGGTGGGCCAGGTCGACAAATGACTCCACGAAAAATTCCTGGCCGGCCGGGTGGGCCGCCAGCCGTAGGGCAAGCGGAGCCGCCGCGCCGCCGGGCTGAACGGGCCGCGTCACGCGCCCCAGAAAGTAGCCCAGCAGCAGGCGCTCGGGCGGGGCCAGCCGTGCCATCGCCAGCAGCTCGGGAATGTCGGTGGGGAAGTTAGGGGCGGCGGCAGCGCCAGCGGCTTGCGCGAGGCCCGCCACGGCCTGCCCAAAGGCCGCGAAATCGGCGTGGCCGGCGTAGCGGGCCAGCGTGTCGAGGGTGTGCAGGTGGTAGCCGCCTTCCTTCTCAACCAGCCCAAAAAACCGGCGCAACGTGCTCGGGCTCAACCGCCGGCCGCCGGAACCGGCTGTTTTGGCTAATTCGGTTTCGAGGGCGTCGCAGTGGCTGGGGTAGCGCAGCGGCTGGCCGAAGCGGGTAGCGACGGCTTCGCGCAATGCAGTGTGGAGCGGGGGAGTGAGAGCGGGCACGGGGTAGAATAAGGTTGAGGTTGCCAAAGAAAAGAAATTTTTGGCCTTTGCGCCAGCGGGGTTCGGGCCGGCACCTTTGTCCATCACTTTTTCACAACTCCTGTATGAAGCTCACTTGTACCTCCTGCGGCCGGGGTCGCGTCTTCTTCGGCGATACCTGCACGCTCTGCGGTGCCCGCAACCGCAACAATACGCAGTCGATGGACCAGTTCTGGGGCAAGGGCAACGCCCGTCGCGAATCGTCGTCGGGCGGCGGCTCCTTTTTTAGCCCCGGCTGGGCCATTCCTTTCAAGCTGCTGTGGCTGCCCGTGCGCTTGGTGTGGTGGCTGGTGAAAATCCCATTTTAAGCTATTGGTACCATGAAATATTTCCGCTCTTTTCTCTTGCTGGCCTCATTCGTGGGCTTGGCCCTGCACGGTCAGGCCCAGAAGGCCACCGCCGCCAAGGCGCTCATCAAGCGCACGTACTACGACTACCAAGGCCGGCAGCTGCACGAGGAATATCAGTACGTTTCGACTCCGACCAACCGCTTCAGCAAGCAGGGCTATTACAAGGAATACAACGAAGATGGCACGCTGTGGCGCAAGCATAGCTACCGCAACAACAAGGCCGACGGCCGGCAATTGGAATACAGCACTTCGGAAGGCGAAACGTGGCTGGAATACGACATCATGGTGCGCAACAACCTGCGCAACGGCCCTTACATCCGCTACAGCGGGCCGAACGAGCAAATGTCGGCCGGCAACTACGTTAATGGAAGCCGCGAAGGGCAATGGAAATTCTATTATCCCGAAGGTCACGAGGTTTGCACCTACCGCAACGATAAAAAGGAAGGGCCCGCCACGCTCTTCTACAAAAGCGGTAAGGTGGCCGACCAATATGCCTACCGGGAAGACGAGAAATACAACGACGGCGACGTAAAAGCCTTTTACGAAGACGGCAGCCCGAAAAAGTCCGGTCACTTCACCGACGGGCAAATGGATGGCAAGTTCCTAGCCTGGTACCCCAACGGGCAACTGCGCTACGAGGAAAACTACGTAGCTGATAGCCGGGAGGGCCGCATTCTGGCTTTTGACCAGCACGGCGATACCCTGGCTAATGACCGATATGTGAACGATATAATGGTGGCGCACCGCAAGTCGGCGCAGGAACTGGCGTTGCAAGCCGAGAAGGACCAAAGAGCCAAGCGGGAAAAGGCCTCTGAAACGCTGGCAAAAGCTCGTAACGTGCTCGATGATGTCTTGTTCCTTGAAGACCGCCGCAGAGAAAAATCTGGCACTTCGGCTGCTCTTTCATCGGCGCGGTCTCCCTACGCAACTATCTACGATACGCTGGTACTTGCCTGTCAAAAAGCAGGCCTTGCCTCGGATAATCCCGATAAGGAACTCGCTATAGCTCAACGTTTGCTGGCTGCGATGCAACTGGCCCAAGAGATGTACAGCGGGAAAAATCCTGGTTTACAAGAAAAAATCGGCACCGAAACCGACCCGGCTAAAATATTTGCCTTAATGGGTATTTGATTTAACAAGACCCAATTTTTTATTAACCGTTTTCCCAATCGGCCCCTGGCTTAAACCAACAATTGGAAATAGATTTTCTCACCATTTCCCCCTTATAATCAATTATATGAAAAAAGTTTTTCTTCCCTTATTGGTTGCCATCGGCATTGCACTGGCTGGCTGCGGCACTACCCAAAACGACACTTCTGCGGTGGCCGCTACCCCCGAAACCGCTGTTATCGGCTCCGACTCAACCGCTGAACCGGCAATGGAACCGGCTACTGCTATCGAAGCCTCCGCCAGCGTTTCGCCAGCGCCAGAGGCGGCGGCCGAGGCACCAGCGTCAGCCGATGATGATTCGGCCTGCGACAAATTTCTGACCGACTACGAGGACTACGCCAATTCCTACGCGGTGCTGGCGGCCAAATACGCCAAGAACCCGATGGACATGACCATCATGCAGAAATACACCGACATGGCCACTAAAGCACAGCAGATGCAACAAGATAAGCCCGATGCCTGCGAGGCCGACGTTGCCTTTATGAAGCGCTACACCCGCATCACCGCCAAGGTAACGAAAGCTATGGCCGCCCAAACCGCCGGCTCGGCCAAAATGATGGAGCAAATGAGTAAGCAGATGGGCCAATAAGCACAGTTTGCCGAGACTCAACGCAACAAAGCCGCTCCAAGGGTTACTGGAGCGGCTTTGTTGCGTTTGAGCAATTTCAAATTTGAACCCCTTCTACCCCAGTACCATCCGGTAGTGCTGGATATTAGCTTCCTCAAACATCTCCCCTTCCTTCCGAAACCCGTGGCGCTCATAAAACGGCACGGCCCGCAGCTGCGCGTTCAGGTACACTTCGGCATCGGGTAGCTCGGCGCGTACGTCGGCCAGTACGGCATGTAGAATAGTGGCCCCTACTTCTTGGTTGCGGAAGCCTTCGAGCACGGCGAAGCGCTCCAGCTTCACGCCGTTTTCGGTTTCGCGCCAGCGGGCGGCGCCGGCGGGGGTGCCGTCGTCGGTGCGGGCGAGGTAGTGGCGGGCATCGGTGCGGTCGTGGAGGTCGTTTTCGAGGGTAGCGGGCACGCCCTGACCTTCCACAAATACTTTTTCGCGGATGGTGAAGGCGGCGTCCAGGTCGCGCAGGTCGGTGATGCGGAAGGCGGTGGCGGGCATGGTGGCAAGGCTATAAAATTATCATCCTGAGCGCCGTGAAGGACCTTGCCACGAGTGAACTTGTCGTTCGACTGTGATAAGGTCCTTCGCAAGCTCAGGATGACAGATGTTGAAAATATCAGACAGCAGCCACTACAGCGGCTGCTCGTGGTTTACGGGCAGTTCGGGCTCATCCGAAATAGGCTGGCCGTCTTCGGCCAGACCTTGCTCGCGCAAGCGGCGCTCGTGGCGCTCGTCGCGGCGCGGGGTGCCGTTGGCCTGGGCCGTGCGGGTCATTTCCTCGGTGTCGAATTTATCGTAGGCCTCCACGATTTCCTTCACCAGGCGGTGGCGCACCACGTCTTCGGAGGTCATCTCGACGTAGCCGATGCCTTGCACATTTTTGAGGATGTCCATGGCCTGCATCAGGCCCGATTTCTGGCGGGTGGGCAGGTCAATCTGGCTGCGGTCGCCGTTCACCATCACCTTGGCCGTGGGGCCCATGCGGGTCAGAAACATCTTAATCTGGCTCGGCGTGGTGTTCTGGGCTTCATCGAGAAGCACGAAAGCATTGTTAAGCGTGCGGCCACGCATGTAGGCCAGCGGAGCGATTTCGATGATTTTATTTTCCTGGTAAAACTTCAGCTTTTCGGCCGGAATCATGTCTTCCAGGGCATCGTAAATCGGCCGCAGGTAGGGGTCGACCTTCTCCTTCATGTCGCCGGGCAGGAAGCCCAGGCTTTCGCCGGCCTCCACTACGGGGCGCGAGATAATGATTTTTTTGACCTCCTTGTTTTTGAGCGCCCGCACGGCCAGCGCCACCGAAATGTAGGTTTTGCCGGTACCGGCCGGTCCCAGGGTGAAGGTGAGGTCGTGGGTCATTACGGTGTCCACCAGCTTCTGCTGGTTGGGCGTTTTGGCCTTGATGACGCCGCCCTTAGCCCCGAACAAAATGACGTCGGGCGAGGCAGCCAGCACCCGACCTTCGGCCTCCTCAGAGGTAGCTGAGAGGTACTGATTTACCGTTTTGTCGGTAATCTGACCGTATTGGTGGTAGTGCTCGATGAGCGAGGAGAAGATGTCATTGATGCGGGAGATGACTTCCGTCTGACCCTGAATTTTGATTTCGTTGCCGCGGCTAATGATTTTAGAGCCGGGAAACGCGGCCGCCAGCTGGCGGATATTCTGATTGTCGGGGCCGAGGAAATCGACCAAAGACATGTTTTCGAGGGTGATGATTTTTTCGACCAAGTTGGAAGAGAGGGGGAAAGAGAAAGGGGGTAGGAAAAACGGGCTGTTTTCGACCCGAACCGGCTACTTTTGCCCCGGTTCGGACGCTGGAACAATACTACGAATAACTACGGAACGCAAGCATGGGTTTGATTACGCTGCTCACAGATTTTGGCTACCGCGACCATTACGTGGCAGCCCTGAAAGCGCGGCTGCTGCACTTGGCCCCGGCAGTTCCGGTGGTCGACATCAGCCACGGCGTCGAATCCTTTAACATCGCACACGCCGTTCACGTTCTCCAAAGCGTATTTCGGGATTTCCCGCTGGGCACGGTCCACGTTATCGGCGTGGCCGACCACGGCGCGGGCCCCGAGCCCAACTGGCTGGCCGCCGAGCTGGACGGCCACTACTTCGTGACCGGCGACAACGGCATTCTGGCCCTGCTGGCCAACGGCATCCCCGAAAAAATGGTGGCCCTGCCGGCCGCCATCACTGCCTCGCCCACCCGCGACGTGCTGCTACCCGCCGCCGTAGCCCTGGCCCAGGGCGCTATGCTAAGCGACCTCGGCCCGGCCGTTACCGCGCTGCATCAACTCAATAACCGCCAGCTGCGGCTGCAGGACCACCGCGTCACGGGCCACGTAGCGCACGTTGACCACTACGGCAACCTCGTCACCAACATTTCGCGCACGGCGGTGGAAGCCGTGGGCCACGGCCGGCCGCTGGCCATCCACTTCGGGCGCGACGTGGTGCGCGACCTGCACCCGCACTTCTCGGCCGTGCCACCCGGCGAGGCGGTGGTGGTGTTCAACAGCCAGGATTTTTTGTGTCTGGGTATTTGCCAAGGCAACGCTTCGGAGCTGCTGGGGTTAAATTTCGACTCGCAGGTGGACGTGCGGTTTCAGACAGAGTAGGTAACAGGCAAAAAAAGGCCGTCATGCTGCGCGCAGCATGACGGCTTGAACCACAGAATTCGGTTCACTCAGAAAGCAATGCTCCTACTTCAGGGCACCTTTCAGGTCGCTGGCGGCCAGGGCTTCGGCTTCTTTGGCCTCGGGCACCACGGCGCCCATGCCGAAGAATTCGTGCGTGGTGCCATCGTAGAGCTTATAATTGGTTTTCACGCCGGCGGCGGTAAGCCTATCGGCCAGGGTTTTGCCCTCGCTCATCAACGGGTCGTACTCAGCACTGATGACGGTGGTTGGCTCCAGTCCTTTCAGGTTGGCGGCCACCAGGTTCACGCGCGGGTCTTTGCCATCGGCGGGGCTGCGGAGGTAGTTTTTGAAGAACCAGGCCATCGCCGGAGCGTTTAGAGGCGCGGTGTCGGTGAATTTCTGGTACGAAGGCGTGGTCATGTCGTAGCCCGCAATGGGGTACACCAGCACCTGGTACTTGGGGAGGGCCACCTTGCGGTCGCGGGCCATCATGCTCACGGCACAAGCCAGGCCGCCACCAGCGCTTTCGCCCATCACGGCCACTCGGGCGGGGTCGCCCTTCATCAAAGCGGCATTTTTCAGCACGTACTGGTAGGCGGCGAAGGCATCGTCGTGGGCGGTGGGGAACTTGTACTCCGGGCCCTTGCGATACTCCACCGACACCAGTACGGCACCCACCTGCTCGCACATGGCCTGGGCCGATGCGGCGTAGGTATCATTGTTGGCAATTACCCAGCCGCCGCCGTGGTAGTACACGATAACGGGGTACGGGGCCGTACCGCTCTTGGGCGTGTACACACGGGCTTTCACGCCGGGAGCCACCGTTGCGCTCATCGTGTCGCAGTTCATTGGGGGCATGGCGATGTTGCTCACCTGCATCTGCTTTTTAAGGGCATCGGCAAAATTAGGCCCCTTACGTGCCTGGGCGGCGGTAAGCGAGGGCAATGGCTTCGGGTTGAAGCTCATCAACTGCTCAATCACGGCTGCCATCTCGGGCTTGAGGTTGGGACCCCAAGCCGGATTGGGGCCGGTTGGCTTCACGGCACTCATGCCATCGGCAATGGCCGTTACCGCCGAGCTATCGGAGACAGCATTGGTTTCGCCGGAAACCACCGTGGCCGTTTTGTCGGTTTCGGTGGCGATGGGCTGGCTGTTGCAGCTGCTAAATAGCAGGCCGCCAGCTAAAGCAGGAGCGGTGAGCCACGCAAATGCTGATGAACGGGAGAAGAAATTTTTCATGGAAAAGAATAGGTAAAGTATGACGGTATAAAGAGCAGGTGTTTGCGGCAGGTTCTACGCTGAGCAGTACACATAGTTGGTATAAGCCCGAGTTTTGACGCCTGATGCAGCATTCTGGTATCAGAAATAATACAAATACACCAATATTATTATTTTAATAATCAAGTAATTAATCAGTGGGGTTGTTTAGAAAGTCACAAAAGGTACTCAAACGGTCATGCAGCGCGCAGCGCAGCATGACCGTTCGGGGACTTTCTAAACAGCTTCAGTATCAACACCCGAATATCGACAAATATGAGGCTCTACCCACTTCATAAGAGAATGTCACTCTTTGCCGGCGTAGGTGGTCAAATAGTGGCACCACGTTTCGGGAGCGTCTGCACATGGTGCGCCATTGGTTTTACAGGCTGATGAAAAATACATCATGCTTCATTGCCCGCCGTTGGACAGACCTGAGAACTGCTTTAGAAGCTATTCGCCTCGGGCGCTGGTTTGGCTTTGCGGAGCCGGGGTCTTTTACTTTTGTTGCTTACCCTCTCACTTTCCGAATGCTGATTCGTATTGTTCGCATGAGTTTTGAACCGGCACAGGTACCGGCCTTTCTTGCCCTTTTCCGGGCCACCGAGCACCGCATCCGGCAACAGCCCGGCTGCCGCTACCTGGAGCTGTGGCAGGATGCCGACCACCCGGCCACCTACTGCACCCACAGCCACTGGGACGATGCGGCCGCACTCAATGCCTACCGTAAGTCGGGCCTGTTCGGCGAGGTGTGGCCGGCCACCAAGCGGCTATTTGCCGCGCCGCCCGTGGCCTTTTCGGTGAATCCGGTGTTGTAGCCGTATTCCCCCCTGACTAATTCTCGTTTTCTATGTCCCCCGATTACTTCGCCTTCTACGGCCTGCCCCACTCCTTCCGGCCCGATGAGACCGCCCTCAAACGCCTCTACTACGCCAAAAGCCGCGAAACGCACCCCGATTTCCACGCCACCACTTCGCCCGAAAACCAGGCCGAGATGCTGCGCCAAGCCACCCTCAACACCAACGCCTACCGCACCCTTTCCGACCCCGACCAGCGCATGGCATACCTGCTGCGCGAAAATGGCCTGCTCGAAGAAGGCAAGCAAGAGCAGCTCCCGCCCGATTTCCTAATGGACATGATGGACCTCAACGAGGAGCTTATGGAGCTGGGAATGGACGCCGACCCGGCCGGCATCACCAAAGTGGCCGCCGAAGTCACCGCCCTGGCCGGTACCCTCGACGCGGGCATCGAGCCCGTTCTCGCTGGCTATGAGCAGCTCCCCACCGACCACCACCAGGCCGCGCTCCAGCAAATCCGCACCTACTACCTAAAAAAGCGGTATCTGTTGCGCATCCAGCAGCAAGTTGCTACCTTTGCAACCCGCTCCTGATACCGGCAGAGCGGAATTGTTCTAAAAGCTTATCCTGCCCGGATGGCGGAACCGGTAGACGCGTTGGTCTCAAACACCAATATCGCAAGATGTGCCGGTTCGACTCCGGCTCCGGGTACTAGGAATTACCAACGGAAGGCCCTAAATACTGCTCTAGCGTACGCTAAAGCAGTTTTTAGGGCCTTTTTGCGTCCGGAGCTTTTTGCATTTACACTCATTTACGGCCGCATTTGTGCTACCAAATCTGCTACCAAAAAATGACTGTTAAATTCGTCCTCCGAGAAGACAAAACCGACAAAAACGGGCTGGTGCCGGTGTTCCTCAACGCCAACTTTGAAGGGCTGCGGCTGCAGTGCTTCACGCGGGAAAAGTGCCTGCCCAAGGAATGGAACCCCGACAAACAGCGGTTCCGGAAAGCGAAAACCGGCGCTGATGAAGCCAACAATGTGCTGGAAGCCATTGCCGAGCGCGTGCAAAAGCGCTACCGGGACTTGCGCACGGCAGGCATCCCTCCTTCCTTGGCCCTGATACGCGACGTGGTTAATCCGGCCGCGGCCAAGCCTGAGCTGGGCATGGTCGAGGCCATGACGGCGTTTATTGAGGTGCTGCGCGGGCGGGGCTATGCCTTCCATACGGTGCGGCACTACAACACGGCCCGCAATCACCTGGCCACCTTCCTGACCGCGAAGCGGCGCAAGAAAATAAGCCTGGCCGAGTACGACGGGGCCATGCACGACGACTTTGTCAAGTACCTGCGCACCACCTGCGGACTGGGGGCCAACGGCATTTATTCCATCGTGAAAGACCTGAAAACGTTTCTGCGCCATTCGCAGGACGAGCGACAGCAGGCGCTGGGGGTGGAATTGAAGCGCGTCGAGGTGCGCTACACCGACCAGGCCAAAACCTACCTCACGGGAGCCGATATCGCGGCGCTGGTGGCGGTGAAGCTGCCCGCGACGCTCGCGCCGGCGCGGGACGTGTTTTTGTTTTGCTGCTACACGGGGCTGCGGTATTCCGACGTGGCGGCGCTGCACGGCGGCAATTTGCACGGCCTGGGGGCGAACGGGACCGGTGACCGGGTGCTCCGGCTGGTGCAAACCAAGACGCGGGCCACGGTGAGCATCTACCTGAGCCGGTTGGCGGCGGAAATTCTAGACCGCTACGCCGCGCCGGAGCGGTCGGGGGATGGCGCCAAGCTATTGCCCGTGCTGGCCAACCAGCCGATGAACAGGTACCTAAAGAAAATCACGCAGCTGGCGGGTCTGACGCGCTTGGTGGAAGTGGTGGGCATGGCCGGCGGCCGGGTGGTGAAAGAAGCGGTGCCGCTGCACGAAATGGTGACGATGCACACTGCCCGCCACACGTTTGCGGTGCAGAGCCTACTGCGTGGGATGCCGGTGGCGGTGCTGCAGCGGGTGATGGGTCACACCAAGATTCAAAACACCATGCGGTATGCTCAGGTGGTGGAAGAGCTGCAGCATCAAGCCATGCGGGCAGCCTGGGATGAGCCAACTACTACAGCGATTGATGCGCTGCCAGATGGGGCGGTCTGCTCAGTGATGACAGCAGCCTAACTTGATTCGCTACAGCAAAAAAGCCCGGTCGGAAAGTATTCCGCGCCGGGCTTTTTACTTCACCGCCTGATTACGGAGTATAGGGGCGGAATAGGCTCCGAGTACGGGCGGAGGTGGGGCGGAGGTGGGGCGGCGCTTAGTGGTTGAGCGCCGCGGATACCTCGGCTTCATCGAGGCCGGTGAGGCGGCAGAAGTCTTGGACGGAGACGAGGGCACCGGCGGGCTTGCCGGCGGCCTGGCGGGCACGGCGCACGAGCCGCTTGGCAGCGTCGTAGCTGCGGCCGGTGAGGAGGGCCACGTCTTTGGGGTATAAGCAGATGCGCGGCATGGGGGTATGAGGGAGCAAACCGGGCTTAGCTGGGCACCCGACTTGGTTGTACAAAAATAGTAGATGAATTTTGGTTCAACATCCAGCACCACGAACGTCTTGGGCGCTGGGATGCACTTTCATCATCAAACTATTTTTTACCAATGGCACAACAAACTGGAATTCTTGGGATTCGGGGGACGGTGGGCGGGCTGGTCTTCCGGAAGGACGGCAGCATCTCGCAGAAGCCGGCCAGCAACCGGGCGGCCTTTCAATCGGCACCAGGCCTGGCGCGGACCCGCGAAAACGCGGCTGAATTTGGCCTCTCGGCGAAGTACAGCAAGCTGCTGCGTGACTCGCTGCGCGTAGCCATTGCCTCGGCCAGCGACAGCCGGCTGGCCTCGCGACTCACCAAAGCAATGCGGGAAGTCATCGGCCTCGATGATACGAATGACCGGGGCCAGCGCATGTTCGACTCGTCCAACTCGGCCCCGCTCTTGGGCTTCAACTTCAACGCGGGAGCTGGCATCGGGCAGACGATGTACTTTCCGTACGAAGTGGCCGGCAACGGCGCGGATGTGACGATGAGCATTTCGGCACTGAATCCGGCCTCGGACATTGCCGCGCCGCAGGGCACGACCCACTTTGAAGTGGTGTTCGCGGCTTCGTCGCTGGACATGGAGACGCTAACCTACACTAATGCCGTGGTGGCCGCGCCGCTGGGCATTCTGGCCGTGAACAGCGTGGCCCTGGCCAATCAGGCGGTGGTGGCCAGCTTCCCGGTGGCACCGCCCGCGGCCAACCTGGTGGTGGGCGTAGTGGGCATCAACTTCTACCAGCAGGTGAACGGCAAGTTCTACCCGCTCAACAACAACAGCACCAACCCGCTGGCGATTGAGTACGTGGCCTAGGCCGTAGCAAGTGGCACGAAACGGCCAGCCAGTAAAAGGGCTGGCCGTTTTTTCTTCCCTCATCCCTCTCCTTCCCATGGCACTCACTGGCTACCAACTGCAGTACAAGCGGCGCATGAAAAAGGCCCTGGCCCTGCGGGCGAAGGCCGACCGGCAGGCCCGTTTCCTGGTGGCCCGGCTGGCCACGGTATTGGCCCTGGGCGAAACGGCCGCCGACCATATCGGGCGGATTAATACGCTGTACGGCACCAACCTGAGTCTGCGCACGGACCTGGTGGACGGCTACCGGCTGGCCGGCACGGCGGCGGCGCTGAATCAGATAGCGGCAGCCAGCCTGGGCGGGGCTCCGGCGGCGGTGTTCGTCAACTTGTCGGCCAATGCGGGCGGGGTAATGCTGCCGCCCGATGTTGACTTGGATTAAGTCTTTCTTTTCACTTTCTAATTTTCTCAATTATGGCACTCACGGCCTATCAACAGCAATTTAAGCGGCGCATGAAGCGCGCCATAAGCCTGCGGGCGAAAGCCGACCAGAAGGCCCGGCGCTACACCCAACTCCTGGCGGATGCCATCGGCGCGGCCGAGGATGCGGCCATGCAGATGAATGAGCTCAACCAGCTCTACAACGTCGATGTGAGTACCTACACGCTGCTCACACAGGCGCTGCACGCCAATAGCGGGCAGGAAGTGCTGGAAGACCATCTGGCGCAGAGCACACCCGGTGAAGAGGTTGTTATCTTCAACCAGGTGCCGGACGCCAATGGCGGTCAGCCGCTGCCGGCTAATCCGCTGTTTGGGGAAGTGGTAACGGGCACGCCGATTATTGCGCCCTTGCAGACGGCCAAAGTGTCGACTAAGCAGAAGGCCTTTGTGCAGGATGCTGCGCCAGCAACGGAGGCAACTATTCAGGAACCAGCAGGTTAGGCTAGCTGGGCAATACCAAAATCCACAGGTGTGAAAGCCGGTCCCTACAGGGGCCGGCTTTTTCATTTAGCGCGTTATAACATTGTAATTCAGCACTAAGGAATGCGACCCCAATAGGCGTTTTCTTAGGTCAAGCGGCCAGGAATGCGTAAATTACAGCACGTAGCGGCGCTGTAAAAAGTCTGTATTTCTTCACCTCCAACCCCTATTGCATGGAACAGTTGACACCTTTACGCACCGTGTATAATTTGCTTATCCTCGACGAGAGCGGCTCGATGGAAGTCGTACGTGAGGCCACTATCCGTGGATTCAATGAGTTGGTGCAGTCTGTGCAAGGCTTGGCCCGGGAGTTCACCGATAAGAAGCAAGTGGTGAGCTTGACGACGTTTAACGGTGCCGGCATTCGGGAGACGCTGTTTTTGCAGGATGCCAGCGCGCTCAAGCCGCTGACGCTGGCCGACTACCGGCCCGACTCGATGACCCCGCTGCATGATGCCATCGGGCAAAGCGTGAGCAAGCTGCGCAATGTACTGGTCACAACTGGAGCAACGGATTACCAAGTGCTGGTAACGGTGCTCACGGACGGGGAAGAAAACGCGTCGAAGGAGTTTACACGGCCGATTACCCGCCAGCTGATTGAGCAGTTGAAAGAGCAAGGCTGGACGTTTACCTACATCGGCACCAACCACGACGTGGACCGGGCGGCCGATGGGCTGGCCATTGACAACAAGCTGGCCTTTACACAGAATGCAGAGGAAATGGACGTCATGTTTACCAAGGAACGGATTTCGCGCCGGCGCTATAATATGAAGCCGTTGGAAGACTTCGCCCCGGGAAGGTCCAAGGCAGATTATTTCGACGACGATGAGCCGGCACAGCCCACCCCTCCAGCCGATGCGGCCCGGACCTAGCAAGGGCCTAATGGTCGTTGCTATATTCAGCTAATAAAATACCCGGTTCCTAAAGGAACCGGGTATTTCTGCTTAAATAGGGTCCTGCCATACTCTCAAGTAGGACTTATGTAATTCGTGCAGGCCTTTTGCAGAAGCTCCTGAATGTGGCAGCGTAAGCTATCTGGGGCAATTACTTCTACATCTGCACCAAAGTTCAGAATCAGGCTGATTAACTCACGGGTTGGAATGAGCTGAAGTGAGAATTCTATTCCCTCTGCTGATTCGGCCAGCATCATCTGAGTTGGGTGCAATGGTTTGGTTACGATGTACGGCGCTCTGGCATGGGAGAAGCGCAGCCGGATTTCTACCACTTTCCCATTAGGTGGCACAGACGCTCCAATCACATGCTGAAAATACGTGTTCGGGTCTATTTCCCCGGGCCGATACTGGGTGCCTGCGGGTTCGACGTCCACAATGCGGTCAAGGGCATAGGTACTCGTTGTGTGGACATTTTGCCCATTGAGCCCGAGCAAGAACCATCGGTGGTTAAACTCTTTCAATAAGTGAGGATGTACCAATTCACGGCGGGCGCTGGGAGCCAGGAAAGGCTGGTATGTAACCCACAGGGCTTCTTGCTGACGGATGGCCTGGTATAACGGGCGGAGCCATGCCAAGCCAGTATAAGTGGGGACTTGCTCAAAGTGCACCACCTCCTGTGAAGGAGTAGCGCCGGACTCGGTGAGGCGCTGCTCGATGCGCTGAACGACTTCATCGAGCTCATCGGACAACCCGAAGGCCTGAAGCTGCCTTAGGACAGACAGGCTCTGATGGAGCACAGGCAAGTCATCGAGGGTAAGCGGCGTGTTTGAGATGGAGAAGCTGTTGTCGCTGTAGTAATAGCCCTGGCTTGGCTCCGTATCAATTGGGGCGTTGTAGTTTAAACGCAGGTTCTTGATGTCTTCCTGGATAGTGCGTTTGCTCACGCTGGCGGGGCCGCCGTCTTCGCGCAATGCTGCACCTACTTTCTCCATGAGGTCTTCGAGCGACCAATAGCGGCCACGGCGTTTGAGGCAATCGTCGAGGATTTTATAGCGAAGCAGCGCGTTTTTATTGGCGGGCATCAGAAATTTTGAAAAGAATTTTTGCGACGCAGATAGGCTGCATTTGAGGGGAGCACCTTTGTTGCAACAATACGCACAAAAGCATTTCCCTATGAGCCAACCCACTGCTTCGCCTCGCCAGACCACCCCCGCCGAATTGCTACATACTGTTGTATGCGGTCGGTGCAGCGGCCGGGGCAGCATACCGATGTACGGGCACGTGGAAGGCGGCATCTGCTTCGCTTGCCGCGGCGCAAAGCGGCTAGTGGTACAGCGCTAAAAAATATTTGCGAGAATAATTTCCTGACGCAGATAGGCTGCATTCCGGGCCAACACCTTTGTATCGTCATCCACCTCAAAGCAAAAACAGCCATGAAATTCTACACGCTGGATACCGTTTTTTCCTTTGGCCGTCATCAAGGCCAGACTGTGGCAGAGGTGCTAGTTGAGAATCCTGGCTACCTGAATTTCTGCCTTCAGGTGCTCGACCATTTTGGCCTGTACCGGGCTGATGTTGAAGCCTGGCAGGTTGAGTATCCGAAGCTGAAAGCGCAGATGACGGAGGCAGCATGGAACAAGCTTGATGAAAAAGAGAGAGAACTGATGGCACAGCAAGCGCGACTGCAAGCTGCTTCTTACAACGATGACCACTACGATTCCAGCGACTACTATAGCCGCGATGATGCTGAACGAGACACCTTTGATGCTCTCACCGATGGGCAGTACGGGGACTATGACGACTTCAACGGCGACATGGATTCGCTGCGTGATGCGATGGGTTACTAGCTTTCTGCCCTTAAAGTGTCGTATTTGCGGCGCTGACTAAAATTTCCGGTTACCGAACTGCGGTAGCCTTCTGTTCTTTGAAAGTACCTGCGTCTGGGCCTTTGACCCCGTGCGGCGTTGCGCCGCGCCCGTTTTTAAACGGTAGCAATGACATTTGATTTAATTAATTGATTTGACTTAATTAATTGATTTGATTTAATTCCTTGCATAGTCAGCTCTGAATAATTTGAGCTTTGAAGTCTGTTTAGTTTCAGACCTGAATTTTCCCGGCAGGTACTTTCTAAGGTTTTTTTATAAAACTACCCAATGTCTGAACAAGACCCTCCCGAACAACCAACCGATGAACCCGGCCCTGGCCAGGAAGAATTCGAAGGTGCGTTTGAGGAATCTCAACGTGAACATTCAGAAGAAGAGGCGGAACTATTGGCTGAAATCAAAGCCGAACTGCAAGCTGAATTATACGCGGATTTAGAAGCTGATTTACGCAGTGAGATGCAGAATGAGCTCGCCAGCGAAAGCTTATTTGGTACGTACAGCGCTAATAAGTCACTTTCTGATGATGTAATTGAAGAAATAAAAAGGTGGGGAGCATTTATGGCTGTATTGACGGCGGCTACCACACTCAACGACTTGGCTGAGCCATTTCGAAGAGCAACAAACGCGAAATACCTCGCAGCGGTACTTAATGCCGTGCTGCGGCTCAACCTACTTGAGAATCCAAGTCGCAAAGCAAAACCAGTCAGCTTTAAGCTGCTGAACTATTACGCTTTCCACAAAGGGGAAAGGCGTTACCGCACCTTTCTGATATCAAAGCGCACGCCTGGCGAGCAACGTGAGATTAAGGCTCCAGACTATGGCCTAATGCGACTGCAAAGGTTACTTCTTGGATGCCTCACGGCTGCGTTTAGCACTTGTGACGACGCTGCGCATGGATTCGTAAGCGGCCGGAGCGTTCTGACTAATGCCTTGCCACATGCTGGTCGACGCTACGTACTGAACCTAGATTTGGAAAATTTTTTTCCAAATACACCAGTGCAGCGTGTTGTAAAGGTTTTACAGCTGCAGCCATTTGGCCTCGTTAAACCTGTAGCACATTTGATTGCTAGCCTTTGCTGCGACCAGGGCAGCCTTCCACAAGGGGCACCTACCTCGCCCTTGCTTACGAACGCTGTCTGCCAACGTCTCGACCGCCGCTTGCGCCAGCTAGCATTTCGTCACCGGTGTACCTATACGCGCTATGCAGATGACCTTACCTTCTCTAGCAATAGACCTGCATTCCAGGAACTGTTCCACAAGGAGCTAAACGCCATTCTAACCTTGGAAGGGTATAAGCAAAACCCGAATAAACAGCGGCTACAAACTCCGAACCAACGCCAAGAAGTTACTGGAGTAGTTGTTAACCAGCGTCCTAACGTTACTCGCGAGTATGCTCGGCAAATACGGGCTATGTTGCATAACTGGGAAACCAAAGGCTATGCAGTAGCTAGTACTACATTGCGACAGTTTTACCCACAAACCAAGGCACACGCACGCCACGAAGGGAAGGTTCCCAAGTTGGAAAAAGTTCTAGCTGGAAAAATTGCCTACTTAGGCATGTTACGCGGTAAAGCGGATGTAATGTTTCTTGATTTCAAGTCTAAACTTTCCACCTTATCAGCAGCTGCCTTACCCCATGACAACTAACCATCAGGAGCGAGTCGCTAAACTGTTTGAGGATGAGAGTTCTCTTATCACTGAATTATATGCTGCCGTCACTGAAGATGAGGCCAAGAAGCTATTTGCTGACCGAGTCTCGTCCATTGTAGGTAGACAGGATGGTCGGCTGCAGACGCTCACGAATGAAATAGCATTGCGGGCCAGTTTGCCTGAACTAGTGCGTATGGTTGGCGACCTATTACTTAGCCAGCAGGTAGCTGATAGCAAACTAAAGGAACGTGCGAGACTACTTTATGCACAGAAACCTATTGCCAGTTTGCCTTTGACTGCAGACGACCAAACTGAGTTAGCAGAAAACTACGTCCGCATGGAATTAGCTCAGCGACAAGGAGAGATTTTTTGGTTTGGGTCTTATGTACACAGACAACTTGAGGCGCTAACCAACATTTTTCTGAGCAAGCTGACAGTTCAACAGATAAACGACGACATGAAAGTCTCAGTAAACGCTGAAAAAACTGGAAGCCCGCCAGTCTTATTAGTTGAACGGTTATTCAATTCAACAGGATTTTCCATAGCTCATGACAACAATGTCAACAATGTTAAATCAGGAAAGAGCATTGTTCACAAAGACTTTGATTTCCGCGCAACTGTAAAATATTTCTACTGGTATTACAAGCAAAAGAACGAGGGAAAGCCTGGCAGCTTTTTCATTATTGATAATCCCTATCACCTTCTTATAACTGCCAGAAATGTTGATTCCCATGGAGGGAATTCAGGAAAAAGCAGAAATAACGAAGAGAGAAAGCGAATAGAAACTTTGCGTGGTAATACTGCCTTTTACTTCTGCTTGTTTAGTGCCATCCTGAATGAGTGTCACAAAATTGTTTTTGAAATAAAATATCTGACCTTATAAAGGGTTAGACAATCTTGATTTGGTTAAGAATGTCATAGCAATATAGATGAAATTTTGACCTCAGATAAAGCGACAATTTGCCCGCATAGGACTCACTTATAAAAAGCTTTTGATGGTCCATCTGGCCCGCTCCCCCCTCCCCATTACTATGGAGAAGCTATTGGAATTGTCTCCACCGGAGGCGCAAGCTCAATTACAAGAATATTGGCAGTTGAATTCATTGGAAGTAATTGGGTGCTACATCCCGCATCCAGAGAAGTCTTTTGGATGGTTTAAGGAATTGTGTAATCCAACTACTGGTGAACTATTACAATTACCAGCGCTTGGTGTGTTACCAAGCGCATTCGTGTTTAAGGGAGTAGACGAATCAAATCTTGCACTAGAAGCAAACAAACTATATCAATTTAGACTGGAAATAACAGCTCCAGCTACACGACAAAAACCTCATGAACTACTTCGTGCAGTAGCTAAAAGCGTCCGCAGAGTCGTTGAAGGCAGTGAGCAAATTATTTCTCATTTGCTAGAACGGCCAGAGCTTTTACAACGACGTCGGGCACAGCTAGGGGATTATATTAACCTACAGACTCGAAAGTCAGAAATACAAGCAGCGTTGGCACGGCGCACAAATCTAGGAGACTGGGGGGATAACATAGTATCCGGTTTACTAAGCCAAGTGAGTGCTCGACTGGCTACAGCCTCAGAACGCATGTTTTGGGAGCTACTTCAAAATGCTGACGACAAGCCCGATATCAAAGGAAAACCACCTACAGTCACTTTCCGGCTTCTGGATAATTACCTCTTGTTTCTGCATAATGGTGAGCCGTTCTCACTGGCTGATGTAGAGGGCATTTCCGATGCCACTCATGGAACAAAGCCAGAGGCAGAAAACATGACCGGGTATAAAGGCATTGGCTTTAAATCCGTTTTTGCAAAGAGTACGGCGGTCTACATATTGTCCGGTGGTTACTCTTTTAGATTCAAGCCTGAACCAACGGAAGACCCCGACCTGGTACCGTGGCAAGTTTGGCCGCGCTGGACGGAGCTCAATCAGTTTCCAGAGGAGATTTATGCATATGACCCTTTTTTCCAGTCTGCAGCCAGCACTGTTGCAATAGGGCTCCAGATGGGAAGCGAGCAAATGCTCCGCTATGAAGCCCTGCTCCCACAGGTATTCGCGCGACCAACTTTCCTGCTGTTTCTCCGCGCTATTCGCACGGTCCGTTTGGAGGGCGTTAGTGGCTCACTCAATCTGCGCCGGCAGGACAATGTTGATTGTGAAATAGTCCTTTGGGCAAATGAGGCGAGTGAAAATTACTGGCGCCAGGACTTTGTAGTATCGGTGCCCGTTGCTACTCAAGAGCTGGCGCAAGCAGACAAACAAATGCCGCCGGCTTTACGGCGAGCAACTTCGGCCACTATTACACTAGCTGTCCCGCTTACAGATGACGGCCCGGCTCCTGTAACTGCCGATGAAGCCATTCTCTATTGCTATCTACCAACAACTGACCGCGGCTATCACCTGCCTGCTTTGGTTAACGCGGACTTTCTAACTGACCCAAGTCGCGAAAGGGTATTGCCAGAGAAGGAATGGAACAACTTTCTATTTGAAGAACTGGGCAGACTATGGCCTAGCTGGCTGGCATCTATACTAGGGAAAAGGCCAGAATGGGCCGCAAAGGTGTATCATCTCCTACCGCTGCTGTACACCGGTCCTAAACTGGATGCTAACCAGCAGCATTTCAATACTGGATTTCAAACGGGTCTTGCTAAGGATGCTTTTATCCAAACGGCAAGCGGAGCATTAGTAACGCCTTCTGAGGCGGTGCTTGATGTAGCTGGCCTGGCTAACGTATTGCCTGAACTTTACACTAAGTTGCTACAGGGAGGCAAACAGCAGGTGGCGGCCTCCGCAACGCATGCATTGGTAAAGCATTCGGAGATGCTTGGGCTGCCCAAAATAATGCAGGCCCATGTCATTGCTGCGCTTAACCAGCCACAGACGGCACCGGGCTACTCGCCGGAGGCAGCGGTGAATTTATTGGTATATCTGCAGTTCAGTTCCGATACTGAGCTACTAACTAAATTAAAGACGTGCACTTGGCTATTTGACCAAAACGGCAAACCCCTCGCCCCCAACGCTGCTAGCCAGTTTGGTATAATTGACGAAGAGCTAGATGCTGACATGCCGTATTATGCCAGTTTGCGTTACCTGCATGCTGATTTACAGACGGCACTGCATAACAATCTATCATTACGCGAATGGTTTGAAGCACAGTTTCCGTTACTAGTTGCGTTGAATCGTGCGAGAGCAATAGAAGTAATAGGAGCAAAGATTAGCGGCGGTCAGATAACACAGGAAGAGGCTCCCTCCGTAGCCAATTATTTGTATAAGCTTCACGTGGTTGGCGAGCTTAAGCTAGCCGGAGCGGAACCGGTGTTATCTAAGCTTCTCGTGCGCACAAAATCTGGGCAGTGGCTACCAATAGGGCAAACTTATCTATCGGACTTTTATCAACCCGGATACCCACTTGAGGCTTTGGCTGCAGAGTTGGGACAGGACAAATTCTCATTCATAGCGAAGGACTACTGCACAGAAACAGATGCGCGAGCGTGGGGTGAGTTTTGGGGCAAGATGGGAGCCAGACGTCCGGTTGCTGGTGAATTACTGACCGGTAAACTATTGCCCCTGTTGACGGCCAATCAACTAGCAGAAACCTCGCATGACGCGCTGGCAAAATTTGCTCTGCAGCTCTATACAAATGCAACACGGGGGGAATTAGACAGTCACTGGGCTAAGCTGGGGGCATTACGTCTACGCACAAAGGGCGGCACACGGCAGCTCTTGACTGAGTGCCTTAAATGGGAAACCTACCCAGAGGTGCCAGACCTTTTGAGCCAACTGCTCCCACAAGGCCTGCCGAAAATGTTGGCTACCGACTACGCAACATCAACGCAAATACCTGTTGCAGTAGTAAGGCAATTTCTAGTTGATGCTACTGCCAAACCAGCAACAACGACCGTCGGTCTTATAAAAGACGGGATTGAATACCTAACGAGTGGAGGCGCACCGGCAACGATAGCTGAATCAGTGCGTGTCGTGCAATTATTGGCAAAAGCAGTTAGCGAATGCACTTTGTCGGCTTCTCTAAAGTCAACACTGGTCCACCTGCCGCTTTTCTTAAAGAATGGAGAAACAATAGCTGCGGGTCGTTGCTACTTAGGAACAGAATATCAGCCACTGGTAGACATTGAGAAGCTTAGTGGTGGGGTGGAAAAGGCTGTGCTGAGCGCTGAGTATTTGAAAGGTGCTTCATCGCTTGCTGCTTTAAAATCTTTTATGACTGACTGGTTGAAAACCAGAGAGAAATTTGAGCCGGTCTGGTACCCCAAGGTTTCCATCCATAAATCCACGCTCGTACCGTTTATGGAGCCCTACTGGAATTATGCTAAAACTCATAATTCTACCCTGCTTGACCAAACAATTCAATTTACTAGCCTACTTGTCGTCAATAATATTGAATTAGTCAAGAACGACGCTGTTGCAGCTCAATTTGCGGCTGCTTTAACAGCGCCTTGGGAGGGCAAGCCGGAGGAATTAGATACCCCTACTTATCAGATTATTGGTAAGTCGTCGGTTTTACCGTTTTCGCCGTGGTTGGACTACAAACAAGGTATTTGTCTTAACGGCAAAGCGGGCAGATTACCGATTAAAGGCGAACGATACCTAAGTAAGAGCTTACAGGAAGAAGCGCCGAAAAGCGCGTGGGTGTCGATGCATAGCTATGGTAGCCCATCAATGGAACGTTACTGGGGCTTGCAGACCGAACTAACATTAGCTGAACGGCTAGAGGCCTTTGAAGACCGAATTCTGACTTTACAGCAACAAGTATCGATAGACAAGGAAAAAACAAAGCGCGAATTTGAACGTCTGGCTTTACCTCTCTTGGCCCTTTTTGCTCAGCCACCAAAAGATGCTACCCTCCCGACCTGGAAAGACAAGCTGAGTTGGCTTGCGGCTGATGGAAGTTGGCATAAGCTCAGCAAACTATATTGGTTGAACTCCGATGCTGCCCGTTATTTCTCTACTACTAGTTCCAAGCTTGTTTTGAGAATAGCTGGGCAAATTTCCGAACTGAATAATTTCTGTGTTGCGCTGGGAGTAAGAATTGTTATGCTCGAAGATTTTCAGCCAGAGATACCAACCGGAGGGGGTGAAAATCAGTCGACCGTGGTACAACAACAGGCTAAGCAGAACCAATTGATGCGCCTGCTCATCCATCAACGACTAGCTTACGACAACCTTGAGCAGATATCGGTTATGGAAAACCGTCTGTTAGCATTGACTTTCCTGAAGGTGCCGGCTGTACAGCTCGTCTGCAGCCGAATACCGGATTATGTAGTGCCTATTGAGGCCCGGTGTATTGCAGACCCAAGTTCTAAGACCTTCTACTTCAGTGGCACGCTCCTGAATACTTGGCGTCATTATGAGCAGTTGGGCAAATTCATAAGTAAACAGCTTTCATACGATTGTAGCCCACTTGTACTTGCTGATTTGCTCAGGGCACGCAATAACACAGAATTGCGCGGGTATTTGGAAGATGCAGAGTGGTTGGTGCCAGACTGGCTAAAAGCACCTGAAGCACAACCGCAAAGTGCGTCGGTGAAGGCAGAAAATGAACCTGCTGCAAACCCAAAAACTAGCGCTGTTGAATTTGCCGCAGATGATGATTCAACCCTTGACTTCGATGGTGATGGCGGAGCCAGCGTTGTCAATGGTTCGGATTTATCAGAGGATAAGCGCAAAGCGTACCAACGTGAAGCTCGCGAGGCCTTGGAAGATTGGCTGGGAGAAAACGGTTATAATCAGGCCAATGCAACGATGGATGAAGCTTCTATTATGAAGGATGTCTATCATACTGCAACGGATTCAATTTGGCAAATTGTAGTTAAAAGCTATCGGAACGGCATTCTCTACATTAACCCTAATGAGTGGATTACGCTAGCAGGTGAAAACAGCTTTCTGCTATTGTATAAGCCTGCTAAGAGAAAGGCAAAATCTGCTGCTTTTGAGGTAGTACGTAATTTAAATGAGGTCCTTCAGCGCAACCCCAACATCATTGTGCGCATGGCTAATACCGACCCACGAGCGGAACTGAACGAACTCACTCTGATGGCAGAGAAATACAAGCTATCTAAAAGCTTCAAGTACATATTCGACTCCATAAGCAATAAGCCGTTTGACTTTGAACTTGAGGTGAACGAGAATCCTACTGAACCATTAGCCGACCAAGGGGGCGACTTCAATATTAATTAAGGTATGGCGTCCATTACCCGTGATAACCATGCAGCATTGCTCCTCCGGGAGTACAAGCAGCAAAAAATAGAATTTGACAAAATTCTTAATTCCAGTGCTAGTAAGCTTCGCGAAGCTGGCACTGTACTTCTTGGCAAATATGTCGGATTCGACAAAGTAAGGGGCAATGTATTGTTCTGGTTTCCATCATCCAGGCCACTACCAAGACGCGGTGAGCCGTTGTTCAGCTTTGTGCCCAAAGTGGAACTAGCTAATCCAACCAGTTGGGGGGCCTTGACATATATTGGACTAAGAAAAGACCATTTGATGGCTGCTGAGCTCACTCCGCGTTTTTGGCAAGCCAAGCCAGAAACGAAGGGGTATCACATCGGCTTCACGGGAGCGAATGCCAAGTTTGTGGAATACGTGACACCGGGACGTATCCTTTGCTTCGGCCCACAAGAGCCACCTTTGGAGTACCTGGAAAACCTGTACAACCTAGTTGGAAGTATGGGGGCCTTTATGTCGCCAGCGGTTCAAGCACTGCTGGACCTGCAGCTAAACGCCCCTAGTTGGATGCCGGATGATTTGGTTTCTGGGCCAAACCAGGCAGTACGAGTATTATCTGAACTGGCAGCTCGGGACGCAGCAATTATTCAAGGTCCCCCCGGGACTGGAAAGACTCATCTGACTGCTGAACTCTGTGGAAACTTTATCGCACAAGGCAAGCGAGTATTGGTAACTGCTTTGACCAATCGGGCATTAATGGAATTACTCACCAAACCCGGGCTTGCATCCGCCCTAACGGCTGGACTTGTATTCAAAGCAGGAATGAGCGAGGACGAAAAGCGAGCGATACCAAACCTGCGCGAAGGCAAGGATGTAAAACCTCAGCCTGGGACCCTTCTGCTACTGACATATTACCGCATGAGTCGATTGGCATTGGTAGCTAGCAGCGCACCTTTCGATACTGTAGTAGTCGAAGAGGCGAGTCAAGCGTACCTGGCTACAATAGCTGCTGCTCAGGCCTTGGGCACTCAGCTTTTATTGGTAGGTGACCCACAGCAGTTACCTCCAATTATGGGCGTCACCATACCTGAAAATGATGTTCAAAAGCTGGAGGCTGCTCGCGACGGACTGCGCACCGTTTGCGACCATTGGAAAACACCAGCTGGTTTAATGCTGACTGAATCCTTCCGCTTACCGCCCCGGGCAGTTGCGTGTACCAATCAATTTTATAATGGCCGGTTAAAGTCAGGGGCCACCGTACCGGCTCAATTTACCAATGCGCCTGGGTTAAGCTCCATATTCAATCCCGAAGGTGGGCCATCATTGCTTCGCATGAATATGCCTTTGGGTGAGCTGGACCCTCTGGAGGCAATCACCATGGCTGCCCGTTTGGTTAAAGAACTATTACACGCTGAGCCAAAACTTGACATTGCTGTGCTTGCAACTTACCGCCACACAGTGCGTGCGCTCCAACAGGCAGTGCTAGTTGAAGTTGGTGTGAAAGAACATGTATTGGTTGATACAGTGGCCCGTATTCAAGGGCTGACCACTGACGTTTTGATATATGTTTTAGTAAACGAGGGCAGATTCAACCAAGTGCAAGCCCCACATTTTAACGTAGCTACGAGTCGAGCGCGGCGGCATACACTGCTTATCGTACCTAGCGAATTTCCTAATGGTTGGGACCTTGGAAAACAGGTGGCCGCTTATGTTGAAGTAGCAGAGAAATAGACAAGAATTAACTCATTTCTCCGGTGGGTGTCCCACAAACATCTTGTATCCTCACCCGCCATTGACACATCACTTAACACATCAGTGATACAGGAAAAAAGGTGTAACTGATGCTCAGTCAGGGCACGATGGTCTTACTCTCAATACAGAAGTTTGTATCAGAATCTGACGTTGTATCATTGCATAAGCTACTCTAAACCAGCGAAAGCTGTTTTATATCGATATACAATACCTAGCTTAAGTCTTCGATGCGGGCGTTAGGCGCATCCTGCAGCACGACCTGGATGCCGTGGTCACGGGATTGGGCGGTGGTGTACTTCTCGCTGCGGCCGATGATTTCCCCGTTTGCTGCGACGTGATTGAAACCGTACTGGCCGGCGTTGAAAAAGGACTCGAAGCGCTGGGGCTGGCAATTGGCCTGCACGGACCGGATGCCGTTCTGGCAGCTGGCCTTGGTGGTGTAGCCCTCGCCGGACTGGACAATCTCACCGTTGCCGGCGCGCAGGTGGTACCAGTACTGGCCGCTGGTGTGGGAAATCTGAAAAGTTGCCATAGGGATAAACAGATTGAGGGAGAAATGATTAACAGCAAGTTAGGCAGCCAGCGCCAACGGCGCTGGCATGGTGAACGGAATAGATAAGCCGGCGGCTTGCCGGGCATGGTGGCGCAGCAGCGCCGCGTATTTCTTACGGCCCTGCTCGATGAGACCGGGCATGGCGGTCAGCTCAACGCGCCACACTTCGTGCGGGGCCCGCTTCTGCACCCCGATGATAAGAAAGCGCGTGGCACCGAGTACGTCCAGGTATAGAGCGGCCTGGCGGTCGTAGTCGTACTGCTCGATGGTGGTCAGGAAGCGGGCCCGGTCGGGGCTACTAGTGGTTTTGAAGTCGATGAGCGTGAGCTGGCGGCCGGCGCGGCTGCGCACCAGTAAGTCCGGGCGGAGCTTCACCCCTACTCCCGTGGCGGTGTGGGTGGCGGTGTAGGACCGTTCGGCCTGGCCCCGGTAGAGCAGGTCGCGGCAGTAGCGTTGGCGGCGCACCTGGCGGGCCAGCGTCTCTATGTCGGCCCAACGGATGCCACGCTCCTCGGTGCGACTGTAGGTGGCCGGCTCCAATACGGCGGTGTGAAAGTAGCTACCATAGGAAAGGGCTACGGGGTTGGGCCGGCGCAGCTGGCCCATGATGCCGGCTTTGAGCTCGGAGAGGTCGGTATTGGAAACCTGGGGTAGGGCGCGGTGCTGGGCCTGGGTCAGGTCGGGGTGGTGGATAAGGGAGTGAAACATGACGCTACGCTTAATGAAAAATGAGAAATCAGGAATTAGCAGATGAGAGCCAGGCGCTGGGGGTCGTTGGCGCGGGCTAGCCAGATGTGGGCCCCGCCGCAACCGACTCGGTAGGCGGGCTCGGGAAAGAGCTGGCGAATGGCCGGGGCCAGGTCGCGCAGGTCAGGCAGCGGGTCGGTGGTGGCCACCAGGTCGGTGAGCTGGGCCAGGCTGGCGGCTTCGGCCTCGTCGTGGGGCGGCTGCTCGATGAGCAATTGGGGCGGGTCTGCGGGATTCATGATGGGGTATTTTGGAAGTGAGTAGCCAAGTGGCCCCCACGGCGGGCACCGTGGGAGCCGGGGCATTAGGCAGCCTGGGGCAGGGCCAGCGCATCGGCGGCCGGTTCGGGGCTGGTGGGCTCGTCCTCAACGGGCACGGTGTAGGCGTGCTGGATGCGCAGGTCGGCGTTGCCGGTGTAGGTTTCGGCGCGCCAGATGGGGAAGTCACGGGCGTAGTCGCAGCGGGCAGCCACCTCGGCCGCGTCGGCGGCTTCGTAGCTGAACTGGGCGATGTAGTAGGTGGCCGTCTTGCCGTCCTTGGTGGTCTGCTTCTTCTCGGCCGTAACCTTTACCGTCACGTCGGCCAGGGTCAGGTCGTCGTAAAACAGGGGCTCAATGAGGCGGTACAGGTTTTCGACGCTGTAGCCGTGGAAGAGCACGGCGCAGATAGCGCCTTTGTCGTCGGCAAAAAACAGCTCTGCCCACAGCTTGCGGCCCATGTTCAGAATGTCGTCCTGAAACACGCGCCAGGCCAGCGGAATGAAGGAAAGCGAGTTGCCAAGCGGCACGGTGCCGCTGATGTTGAACTGGCCGGCCTTGGCATCGAAACGCACTTGGCGCGGGTGGCCGGGCAGGTAACGAAAGCGGGAAACCTGCACGACTTCGCCCGTGGCCTCGTCGGCTTTCTCAGTGAGGTAGGCGGGCACGGCAGTAATTGGGCCGCTGAGCGTGAACACGGGAGCCTCGGGGGCGGTGGCGGTGCCGGCTTCGGTGGTGGCGCTGCGCTGGGGTTTGGCTTTAGTGGACATGATGAAAAATGGTTGGGGGTTGGAAATGAAAAAGGTGGGGCCCGTTGGCGGCCGGCCCCGACGCCGTGGGTATTCTATTTAAATTGCTTGTCGTGGCAGAGGATGGCACGGCCGACGATGCTGTCGATGCCCCGCGCCTCGGGCTGGTGGTGGTACCAGAGGTAGGTGGCCACCAGATTGAGGTAAGCCGGGTTGCGGAACTTGCCCTCGTCGTCGATGATGAGAATGAGCTCGGGCGTGAGGCGGATGACATCGACCAGACGGCAGTCGAGCAGCCGGTACAACTCGGCCAGCTTGAAGCTGCGGCCGTTGGCGGGGCTGACCGGCTGCGGCGCGGCGCTGTGCGGGTCTAGCAATTGGGGTTGGTAGGCAGTAGCGGTTTTTGACATGATGGGGCGGGATTGGTGGGGCCGCCCGGCTTGGCGGCCCCTGGTGAAAGAATGGGGGTGGTGAGGCGGGCCTAGTAGCCTTCGACCTCGAAAATCATCTGCTCATATTCGCCTTCTTCCCACGCTTCTTGCTCCTGCTCGTGGTGGTAGGCCTGGCGTTCCCACTCCTCTTGCTGCTCGTAGTAGGCTGCCTGGGCTTCATCGGCGGCCATTTCGTCGCCGCTCAGGCCGTTTAGCTCGGCCTCCGTTGGTTCGTACTGCATGGTAGGGGCTTTAGGGCCCGCGCTGGCTAGGGCGCGGGCCGGGTGGCTAAAAGCGGGGGTACTTGGCGCGGGCGACCTGCAAAGCGGCACCGGCGGGGCTGGCGTGGAAAGCAGCGGCGGCGGCGGCATAAGTGGCCTGAGCCTCGCGGCAGCGGATGATGGCGGCGCGCAGCTGGGCAAAGCGGCCGGGCCCGGAGCGGTAATCGTCGCGCAGCGCATACTTGGCGGCGCGGGCATCGAACATGGCCGAATGAGCACGGGCCAGTGCGTGGCGGGCGGCGGTGGCGGCCGGGTCGATGGGAGCCGGCGCGGGCGCTACCTGTGGCCGGGGCGGGTACTTGGCCGCCAATCGTGCCAGGGTGGCCTGCAAGGCGGCCATTTTGATAGCGGCTTGGCCACCAGCCGCACCCGTAGCGGGCGCGGCTGGGGCTAGAACCAGGCTAAGCATGGGCCAGCACGCCGGCAAAATCATCCTCGGCCTTGATAACCTCCCACACGGCCCCGAAAGCATAGCCGGGGTAAATGGCGCGCATGGAGCGGAAGGCCTCGCGCAGCGCGTGAAACGGGCACTTGCCGGTGCCTTTGAAGTCCGGGCGGGGCTGCCCTTCGGCGGGCTGCTCGGCCAGCTTGAGGCTGATGTACCAAGAGGTACCGCCCTGGTCGTAGGTGGCGGCGGACTGCGAAACCCAAATACCAGCGAACGGGCAGAGGGCGGGGCCTTTCCAGGCGGCAGCGGCGAGCTGCAAAAGTTGATTGGGTTGCATGGCTGTATGTGTTAGCCGTGGGGTGCCCGCGCCGTAGGCCTCCGGGTGGGCGAGTAGCTAGGTCCTTCCTTTCTACTCACTAAAGATACAAATAAAATTTGTAATTACAAATTAAATATTTATAAAAGTTTGTTACACTACAGGTATTTATTTCGTATCTTTAAGCATGGAAAAAGACAATAAAAGAGTAGTGGCGGTGGTGGGCAGCCGGAGCGTGAAAAGCTGCGCCGCCCTGCTGGCGCGGCTGGCTGAACTGGAGCCGGCGGAAGTGGTGAGCGGCGGGGCGGCCGGGGTGGACGCCCTGGCGGCCAGCTGGGCCCGGACCCACGGGGTACCGCTGACCGAGCTGCGGCCGGACTATGCCACCCACGGCCCCACGGCGGCCACCCACGTGCGCAACGCCGAGATAGTGAAGCAGGCCGCCCTGGTGCTGGTGGTGTGGGACGGCCGCAGCAAGGGCACGCTGAGCACGCTGAAGGCCGCCCGACGCCTGGGCCGCAAGATGGAGCTGCTGCCCCTGGACTGAGCCCACGCCAAGCGGCCCCGCTGGCCCCGGCCGGGCACCTGACTAAAGAAGCTGAATGCCTTGGCCTGGGGGTTTGGGGGCGGCCTGAGGCCCCCAATGGATACTCGGCGGAGCCGGCCTTGTGAGGCGGTAGCGGCCGACCAACGGGAGGCTGCGGAACCCGAGGAAGATGACCGGGCATCAGCCAGGGCATGATGGCGGGGGCTTGGGGCTCTCCCCAATGAAACCCTCCGCGAAGCGGGCCTAATTGTTTGGCCTGCGTGGCCTGAACGCAGACTTCAGGGGCAGGTTGCCGGCGTTTTCCAGCCGGTGGCCTGCGGCCGCATCAGGGGGTGCTGGCGGGCGGCGTGAGGGCCTTTTTGGGGCCTTGCGCGGCCTGACAGTGGTGTGGTGGGTCGGCGGTGGGGGCTGGCTGACCATCGGGAAGCGGGCCGTGGGGTGGTTTTTCAGTAGCGTAGGCTGGCCGAATGCAGCGACCGGAGCCATAGCAAGCTGAGTGAAGAGTGACGCCAGGAGCGATGAACGGGGCGCCGCGTTGGTGTAGGGAGCGAAATGAGGTGGGCCGGAGCGTAGGGCGGTCGTCACGCTCAGCAGCTTTAGCATCGGGGGAATGCGGGAAGGATGGGAAGGGCACGACCAACGGGAGTGGTGCGCAGCACGGCAGCGAAGCGGACCCCTGGACAGCCTGACCCCGGCCCGGAGCAGCGCGGAGGGCCGGGGGGCCGCCCAACTACTGCATGTTACTCAACACATCAATTCTTCAACTATTAAAAATGCAATTACACTGGCATTCATAAAGCCGTCTAGTATATACAATCAAAGTTGTCTATTTAGTGTAAATTTGCAAGGTCAATAGTGAATATCAACTTTTTTAGACAACATGCATATGTTTAGCAGCACGAAAGCCGGGCACTTGGCCCACATTGGAATGACGGCCCTGCTTGGGCAAGTGGCCACGCACGAATTAGTGCCGCCCGACCCGACGGCGATTGAGCACTACGGACGGCTGATAATTCAGGCACTGGTGGCCATTGTGACCATTTGGGCGACAATACGCAAGACCCTGCAGAAGCCCGAGGAAGTGGTGAGGATACCGGTGGAAGCAGTGCCCGGGGAGAAGGCCGGCAATAACGGCAACGGGAGCAATGGCAACGGAGCAGAATAGCGCGTCGACGAGGTTACGGCTGCTTCCGCCGCCGCGGCTGAACGTGGCGCAACGGCTGCGGCAGGCCACGCGGCTATCGCAGGTGCGGACGGAACTGGTGGAAGCCTACCAGGTAGCATTGCGGCGCTGGATGGGTGACCCGGTTCTGATGGCGCTGGGGCTGCCATTTGTGAGCGAAGGGTACCGGTCACCGGAACGGCAGGATGAGCTGTACACCCACGGGCGGAGCGCACCGGGGCCCATCGTAACGTATAAGCGCGGCGGGGAAAGCAAGCACAACACGCTCCCAAGCCGGGCGCTGGACGTGGCCTTTCTACTGGCCGATGGGTCGGTGTCGTGGTCTGGGCTCTTGCTGAGCAAGTTTGCGCGGCTGATGAAAGCGGCCGATGCGCGGGTGCGCTGGGGCGGCGACTGGCCTAAGTTCAAGGACCGGCCGCACTTTGAGGTGTAGGGTGTAAACGAAACGAGCGGGCCAAATGGTCCGCTCGTTTTAGTTTTAGGACATGCGCGATAGTACCGCGGGGACTACAAACTAAATTTTATTATTCATGAAGTCAATTAGTTAAAACTAAAATTGGCATAACCGTTAGCAAACAATAAACTAAATTTGTTAGCCGGGTTGTATACTTGTGGCGGCTAAGCAACTAAATAGGCTTAGCTGTCTACAATATTTAACAATCTTAACTTACCATCAGATGGACCAGGTCATTTTACTGGGCAAAGCCTATCCCCTACTTTCAGCGCACCCCCTGCCGATGGTGAGTGCGTTGCTGTCGTGCGGGTTTCCGTCGCCGGCCGGTGACTACGAATTAGAGCTGGTGGATTTAAACCGGTTGATGCTGCGGCACCCGGACGCTTCGTTCCTGGCGCGGGCCCACGGCCAGAGCATGACGGGCGCGGGCATCCACGACGGCGACGTGCTGGCGGTGGACCGCAGCATGCAGGCGCAAGACGGCGACATTGTGGTGGCCTGTGTAGAGGGGGAGTACACGGTGAAACGGTTGTCGCAGCGGGTTGACTCGGTAGCGTTGGTGGCGGAGAATCCAGCCTATAAGCCCATTGTGGTACGGAATGCCGATGATTTGAGAATTTTTGGGGTGGTGGTGTTGGTGTTGCATCCGCTCGTGACGGAGGGAAGACGGGGATTGAGCTACGTGCGGCCCCAATAACTATATAGGCCCAGCTGGGCCCCTGGCTTCTTAGGCAAAGAGCACCTGACTTCTTGGTATTTACCCTGGCCCCTTCCCAAAGAAGCGAGCCCACTACCCTACTGCCGTATGTTTGGCCTGGTCGATTGCAACAATTTTTACGCTTCGTGTGAGCGAGTGTTCCGGCCGGAGCTGGAAGGACGGCCGGTGGTGGTGCTTTCCAATAATGACGGGTGTGTGGTGGCCCGGTCGCAGGAAGCCAAGGCGCTGGGGCTTAAAATGGGTGTGCCTTACTTCCAGGTGAAGGAGGAATATGAGCGGCTCGGCGGGGTGGCCTGCTCCTCGAACTATGAGCTGTACGGGGACATGAGCCGGCGCGTGATGTGGTACCTGCAGCAGCGGGCCCCGGCAGTGGAAATCTATTCGATTGACGAGGCCTTTCTGGACTTGCACGGTATGCAGCGACATTTCGACCTAGCGGGCTGGGCCAGCGACGTGCGCGGGGCGGTGAGGCAACGCACCGGCATTCCAGTGTGCGTGGGCGTGGCTCCGACCAAGACATTGGCCAAGTTGGCCAACCGACTGGCCAAGTTGGCCAACCAGATGGCCAACTCGGCCAACCCGGGCTCGGGGGTGGTGGTGCTGGACGACGAGGAGCAGCGGCGCGAGGCGCTGGCGCAGGTGGCGGTGGAGGACGTGTGGGGCGTGGGGTATCGGTCGGCTGCCAAGCTGCACACGGCGGGCATTCGCACGGCCGCGCAGCTGGCGGGGGTGGGCGATGCCTGGGCGCGTAAGAATCTAGGCGGCGTGGTGGGGGCGCGGATGCTGCATGAGCTGCGGGGGTTACCGTGCTCGAGCGTGACGGTGGAAGACGAGGCGCGCAAGTCGTTGTGCTGCTCTCGCTCGTTTGGACAGGTGCTGACGCGGATGGAAGACGTGGCCGGGGCGGTGGCCACCCACGCGACGCGGGCGGGTGAGAAGCTGCGGGCGCAGGTCATGGCGGCGCGGCTGATGACGGTGTTTATCGAAACCAGCCGGTACGGCAACACGCCCCCGCCCTACTCCTTTTCGGCGCAGCTGACCCTGCCCACGGCGACAGATGACACGCTGGTGCTGGCGGGTTGGGCGCGGCGGGGGCTGGAGCGGCTGTGGCGACCGGGCATGCGGTACGTGAAGGCCGGGATTGTGCTGGATGGGCTGGAGCGGGCGGGCGCGAACCAACAGGCGGCGCTGTTCGCGGATGTGGCCTGCTCGCCGGAGCGCACTAAACTGATGGGGGCGCTGGATGCGCTGAATAAGCGCTACGGGGGTGGCGCGGTGCGGGTGGGCGCGGCCGTGAAAACGGCAGGTCAGCAGGAGCCGTGGGGAATGAAGCGGGGAGCGAAAAGCCCGGCGTTTACGACGAAGTGGGGCGAACTGTGGCAGGTGCGGTGTTAAGCACTTCCCGCCCCTGAATCAGGAATCAAATTATTTGGACAGTTTTTACAGAAACGAAATGGCAAACTTGATAATGTTGCTGGGGGTGCGGGTGGAGAGCACGCCAGGGGTGGTACGGGAATTGGTGGTTACCCGACCGGGCGCTTCCTGGGAGTGGCGGGCCGGGCTGCCGGCGCTGATGGACCAGCGGCCGGCCCCGGCCGTGCTAGTGGAATACTTGGTGCGGCTGTTTCAGCGGCAGCGGCCGACCGAAGCGGCGTCGGTGGGGCTGCTGAGCCTGGCAGCGGTGGTACGGATGGCGCTAGCAAGGGCGAATGAAGAAGACGAGGAGTGGGAATGGGCGCAAGAGGTGGCGTGAGGCGTATCCGCAAGCCGGACAGGTGTGAGCACAGGCCGGACATCAGTGTCCGCGTAGTAAATAATGTTCGGCCAAAGTTTCATCACAGCAATAGCCATGCAAAAGGTAACAGGCCTAACTTTGGAAGCAAGGATGAACTTGATGTCGCAATCTTCTGCAAAAACCAAAGTGCTGAAGACTCCTAACTGAACACCACGTCATTCCGCCCACCTAAGCTATTTTAGGGAAACACATCTGCAACGAAGGTTGAGTCACTCAACTGAAGTTTACAACACAATAAGCATTTAGGCCCTCCGTAATGGCTAAAGAGAAAAAAGCACCGAAAAAACCGGTCAAGGAAAAAGCAATCGAAGTATCCCTCTGGGAGTCGGCAAACAAGCTGCGCGGCTCCGTCGAGCCGGCCGAATATAAGCACGTCGTGCTTGGGCTGGTATTCCTCAAGTTCGCCTCCGACAAGTTTGCCGAGCGCCGGCAGGAGCTGGTGGCCGAGGGCAAGGACAAGTACATCGAAATGCCCGACTTCTACAACATGAAAAACGTGTTTTTCCTGGAAGAGAAGTCGCGCTGGGGCTACATTCAGGACCGGGCCAAGCAGCCCGATTTGGCGCTCATCATCGACACGGCGTTGCACACCATAGAGAAGGACAACAAGGCGCTGAAGGGCGCACTGCCCGATAACTACTTTTCGCGCCTCGGGCTGGACCCAACCAAGCTGGCGGCGCTGGTGGATGAAATAAGCAACATCGACACGCTCAAGGACAAGAAACAGGACGTGGTGGGCAAGGTGTACCAGTACTTCCTGAGCAAGTTTGCGCTGGCCGAGGGCAAGGGCAAAGGCGAGTTCTATACCCCGGCCAGCATCGTAAACCTGATTGCCGAGATGATTGAGCCCTACGAGGGCATCATCTACGACCCGGCGTGCGGCTCGGGCGGCATGTTCGTGCAGAGCATCAAGTTCATCGAGAGCCACCACGGCAGCAAGCAGAAGGTGTCCATCTACGGGCAGGAGTATACCAATACCACATACAAGCTGGCCAAGATGAACCTGGCCATCCGGGGCATCTCGGCCAACCTGGGCGAGAAGGCCGCCGATACTTTCGGCCAGGACCAGCACCCCGACCTCAAGGCCGACTACATTATGGCCAACCCGCCCTTCAACCAAGGAAAAGAATGGCGTGGCGAAAACGAGCTGACCGATGACGCCCGCTGGCGCGGTTACGACGTGCCGCCCCGCTCCAACGCTAATTACGGCTGGATTCTGAACATGGTGGCTAAGCTTTCTGATAATGGCGTGGCAGGCTTTATACTAGCTAATGGCGCCCTCAGTAGTCGCGGTGAAGAGTATAAAATCCGCCGCAAGCTTATTGAAAATGACCTAGTGGAGGCCATCTTAATCATTCCAATGAAAGTGTTCTATACAACAGATATAAGTGTGACGCTATGGATTTTGAATAAGAATAAGAATGAAAGAATCGTTGAGGTTGGCGATAAGGTGAAAAGGTATCGTAATCGCCAGGGCGAGATATTGTTTATGGATTTGCGCAAGTGGGGCCAAGAATTCGAAAAGCAATTTATCGAATTAACGAATGAGGAAGTTGCGCTGGTATCAAACAATTACCATAATTGGCAGCAACTAGGTTTCGAGGATTCTTACAAAGATGTTGCCGAGTATTGTCGTTCAGTAAAATTTGACCTTGTTAAAGCCAATGATTTTTCCTTGGTCCCTAGCAAGTATATTGAATTTGTTGACCGGGATGCAGGAATAGATTTTGATTCTGAAATGAAGCAAATCCAGGGGAAATTCAAACTGTTGATGAGCGAGGAAGATGAATCTCAGCAGGAATTAGTTAATGCCTTTAAAGCACTGGGTTATGAAATTTGAGCGCATAGGCAGTCATGTCCGTTTGATAGATGTCAGGAATAAAGACCTAGCTGTAACCAATTTACTAGGAGTAAATGTTGCGAAAAAATTCATGCCATCTGTAGCAAATACTTCCGGCGTAGACTTGTCTAAGTATAAGATTATCAAAAGAAACCAATTTGCCGCCAATGTTATGCACGTTGGCAGAGATGCAAGGTTACCAGTGGCTCTATACGATGAAGTTAGGCTATCCATTGTTTCGCCTGCGTACATGACTTTTGAGGTTATTGATGAAGCAGAATTGCTTCCTGAATACTTGATGCTTCAATTTAGCCGTACTGAGCTTGATAGATTGAGCTGGTATTACTGTGATTCAAGTGTTCGTGGCGGCCTAGAATGGGACAGGTTGTGTGATATTGAAATCCCCGTGCCAAGTATTAATGAGCAACACAAGTATGTTTCTCTGTATAGGTCTTTGATTTCAAATCAAAAAACCTATGAAGAAAGCTTGTTACATCTGCAATTCATTTGTAATATATACTTGGAGACCTTAACTGATAAAAAGCTGTTGCAGTCTATTGGCAGTATCATCGAATCAGTCGATAGAAGAAATGTTGATGGGCAAGTGAAAAATCTTCTTGGTGTTAATATCAAAAAGAGGTTTATGCCGTCAAAGGCTAATGTGCCAGAAAGTAGTCTAAGTAATTATAAAATAATTAGCAATGGCATATTTGCGGCGAATATAATGCACGTAGGCAGAGATGAAATGCTGCCAGTATCTCTGTATCAAAGTGACATAAAGGCAATAGTATCGCCGGCTTATAAAACATTTAAGGTCAAGCAAGATGTAGAAGTATTGCCTGAGTTTCTCATGCTTTGGTTTCATCGCACTGAGTTTGATAGACTAGCTTGGTTTTATTGTGATTCAAGCGTTAGAGGAGGTTTGGACTGGGATAGATTTCTGGAAATCGAAGTACCAATTCCAGATAAAGATATTCAGGAAGCAATTGTCACTATTTATCATACTCTGCAAACACGAAAGAATATCAACGAGCAATTAAAAAATTCCCTGAAACTCCTTTCTCCAGTATTAATGAAAGGAATTTCAGATAAGTGTAATAGGAATCCCGTACCCAAACCCGCCGCCACCGGTCCCGCGCAGCTAACCCTTTCCTTCGCCTGATATGAAGTTCACCGAAGCTAAGCTGGAGGAGGTTTTTTGTGAGCTACTGGCCGGGCAGGGCTACCCCCATCAGCTGGGCAACACACTGGCCCGCGCGCCCGAAGAAGTGCTGCTCGAAGCCGACCTGCGGGCCTTTCTGCTGGCCCACTACGCGGCCGAGGGCCTCACCCCGGCCGAAGCCGATGCCGTCGTGCGGCGGCTGCGCGCCCTGCCCGCCTCCGACCTCTACGAGAGCAACAAGGCCGTGATGGGGCTGCTGGCTGACGGCTTTATCCTCAAGCGCGACGACCCCGGCCAGAAAGACATCTGGGTGCAGCTGCTCGACTACGCCGGCCTCACCCGACAGCAGCAGTCCCCCGCCGACCAGCTGCCCCACCTGGCCGCCGAAGCCGACGCGCCGGCCGACCACAATATCTACCGCTTCGTGACGCAGCTCGAAATCGTGGGCAGCGAAAAGCGCATCCCCGACGGCATCCTCTACATCAACGGCTTGCCGCTGGTGGTGTTCGAGTTCAAAACGGCCATCCAGCCCGACTGCACTATTCACGACGCCTACGTGCAGCTCACCGTGCGCTACGAGCGCGACATTCCGGAGCTGTTCAAGTATAATGCGTTTTGCGTCCTCAGCGACGGCGTGAACAACAAGGCCGGTTCCTTCTTCGCCCCTTATGAGTTTTACTACGCCTGGCGGCGCGTGGCTGGCCTGGCCCAAGACGTAGATGGCATCAACACCCTCTACACCCTGGTGGAGGGCATGCTCGACAAAAGCCGCCTGCGCGACATCATCCGCAACTTCATTTACCTGCCCGACAGCTCGAAGAAAGACGAGAAGGTGGTTTGCCGCTATCCGCAGTACTACGCGGCCCACAAGCTGTATAACCAGATTTGGGCGGCCCGCAAGCCCACCGGCAACGGCAAGGGCGGCACCTACTTCGGGGCCACCGGCTGCGGCAAGAGCTACACTATGCTTTTCCTCACGCGGCTGCTCATGCGCAGCGAGGATTTTGCCAGCCCCACCGTGGTGCTCATTACCGACCGCACCGACCTCGACGACCAGCTGGCCGGTCAGTTCACCAATGCGAAGAAATACATCGGCGACCAGAACGTAGTGAGCGTGGAAAGCCGCGAGCACCTGCGCGAGCTACTGGCCGGCCGCCAAAGCGGCGGCGTGTTCCTCACCACTATCCACAAATTCACGGAAGGCACCGAGCTGCTGAGCCGCCGCGCCAACATCGTGTGCATCTCCGACGAAGCCCACCGCAGCCAGGTGAACCTAGAACAGAAAGTGCGCGTGACGGCCGCCGGCGTCAGCAAAACCTATGGCTTCGCCAAATACCTGCACGACTCGCTGCCCCAGGCCACTTACGTCGGCTTCACCGGTACCCCGATAGATGCCACACTGGATGTATTCGGCCCGGTGGTGGACGAGTACACCATGACCGAATCGGTGAAGGATGAAATCACCGTCCGCATCGTGTATGAAGGCCGCGCCGCCAAAGTAGTGCTGCACAACGGCGAGCTGGAAAAGATAGAGCGCTACTACGCGCAGGCCGCCGAAGACGGGGCCAACGCCTACCAAATCGAGCAAAGCAAGGAAGAAACCGCCCAGATGCGGGCTATCCTTGGCGACCCTAAACGCCTGCAGGTACTGGCCGCCGACTTCGTGCAGCACTACGAAAAGCGCGTGAGCGAAGGCGCGACCGTCAAGGGCAAAGCCATGTTCGTGTGCAGCTCCCGTGAAATCGCCTACGCCCTGTATCAGAACATCATCGAGCTGCGCCCGGCCTGGGCCGAGGTGCTGGCCGCCGAAGAAGGGGCCGAACTGACCGACAAGGAAAAGCGCGAGCTGAAGCCGATGGCGCGGGTGAAGATGATAATGACCCGCGGTAAGGACGACCCGAAGGACATGTACGACCTGCTGGGTACCAAAGAGTACCGCAAAGAGCTGGACCGGCAGTTCAAAAACGCAAAGTCCAACTTCAAAATCGCCCTCATCGTGGACATGTGGCTCACCGGCTTCGACGTGCCCTTCCTCGACACCATCTACATTGACAAGCCCATTCAGCAGCACAACCTGATTCAGGCCATTTCGCGTGTCAACCGCACTTATGAGGGCAAGAGTAAAGGCCTGGTGGTCGATTACATCGGTTTCAAAAACCAGATGAATCTGGCCCTGGCTCATTACAACAAAGGAGACAAGAAGAATTTCGAAGACATTGACCAGTCGCTGGTGGTGGTTCGGGACCATCTGGACCTGCTAGCCCGCCTGTTCCACACCTTCGACAGCAGCAAGTATTTCAAGGGCACCGCCCTGCAACAGCTGCACACGCTGAACATGGCCGCCGAATTCGTACAGCTGACCAAGGAGCAGGAAACCCGCTTTATGGGCTTGGTCAAGCGCCTGAAAGCCGCCTACGACATCTGCGCCGGCAGCGAGAAACTAACCCAGCCCCAGCGCGACCAGACGCATTTTTACCTGGCAGTTCGCTCTATCTTGTTCAAGCTCACAAAGAGCGACGCCCCCGATACGGCTCAGATGAGCGCTCAAGTGCGCAAGATGATACAAGATGCCCTGGCCAGCGACGGCGTAGAGGAAATCATCAAGCTAGGTACCGACGGCGACACCGAACAGGACATCTTCGACGAAGCATACCTCGAAAAAATCGGCAAAATCAAGCTGCCCAACACCAAGATAAAACTACTTCAGCAGCTCCTGGCCCGCGTTATCGGTCAGATGAGAAAGGTGAACCAAGTGAAGGGCATCGACTTCACCAAGAAGATGCAGGCCCTAGTGGCCCGCTACAACGAGCGCGACGAAAACGACATCCTGCGCAGCGAAGTGTACGAGGAAATAGCCGAGCAGCTCACCAACCTGATTTGGGAAGTTCAAAACGAGTTTTCGGCCGGCGACATTCTTGGCATCGATTTCGAAGAAAAGGCCTTCTACGACATCCTGTTGGCTCTATGCGCCAAGTACGATTTCCGCTACCCTGATGAAAAGCTGGTCACCTTGGCCAAAGCCATCAAAGCCCTGGTAGATGAGCAGGCGCGCTTCCCCGACTGGAACAAGCGCGAGGACATCAAATCAACGCTGAAAGTGGGCCTGATTCTCCTCCTGGATGAATTTGGCTACCCACCTGTGGAACGCGACGAGGTGTATGGCGAGATATTCGGCCAAGCCGAGAATTTCAAGAAGAATAGAGTCGTGGCTTAACAAGTCGAGCAACCTCAAAAGACCATTTAATAGAAGGCAAAATGGATTTTGAGGTTGCCAAGGCAGTTGTATTATTTTCTGGCACCAGCACTCCAATAGCTCTACTCTCCTACCCAATCCAACTGTAGGCGGCTCTCGAAACCACCACGGGACCGAAGGCGCTGCTCCTGTACTTGACGCACCTGGGACAAGGTGAGCTTGTGAATTGCAAGCAGGTTGTCTAATACCTCCATGAGGTCGGCCAACTCGTTAAGTAGTTCCGTGGGGGCTGCAATTTGAACTTCCTGCGCTTCCTCTACTAATTTGGCGAGTAAGGCAGTCCGGTAAGCTGGCTCGGTTAGCACAGTTGTGCGGCACTGGCGACCAGTCTCAGTAATCATGGCTGGAATGCGGTCGCGAACGAGCTTATTGTACTGCATGGGCTAGAAGCGCTGGACGTAGCGAGCGGCGGCTACGTCGTCAATAAAGCGGACAGCACGGCTAGCTAGGATGGTAGCAAAAGTATGGTCTGAGCCGAGGCCGGAAAATCGTAGGGCAGCATCTTCGCGCATGGCTTTCTGAAGAGCTGGCGACTGGTGGTAGGTGTTATAAGCAGCAGCTAGCAATGGCTCGGCAGCAGCCAGGCGCTTGGCATCAGGCACCTTGTCACGCTTTTTGTGCTGGTTGAATTCGCGGTCGACAGGCAGCAGATTCCAAAGCTCGTTGACGGGGTACACGGCCAAAGGTAGTAGGTGGTCAAGGTCGTAGTGCTGCGGCTGGGTAAGGCGCTTTTGCGTCCATGGGCAAATGAAATGGATGTTTTCGTGCAGTAGGATATCGACTTGATTGCGCTCCCACGAAAGCGGGCGGCGATTGTCGGGGCGTGCGGTGAGCAGGGTGTAAACTTCCCCGCGGGTAGCCTGGCGGTCGTTTTCCTGGGTGACTCCCTCGGTGAATAAGCACCACTCGTGTAGGCAGAGGGCTTCGACGTAGAGCGAGAGACGATGAAAAGCTTCCCACAAACTGGCCGGCACTACGACGCAGGTGTCCTGAGGCTGAGTTCCGGGCAGTGGCAGGACGGTGGGCGGCAGCTGGTCGTAGCGGACGGGGGCATCAAATACTGACCAGTGGCCAGGGCCAGCGTACTTGATGGGCATCTGAATAGCCTTGGCCGTGGCCGCGACGGTTTGGCGGTAGGCCTGCTGCAGCTCGGGTGAGTAGGTGGCGCGCCGGCGGGGAGTGCGCATCTCGGTGAGCAGAAAGAAGCCGTCGGCGGGCTAGGGCGTGAGCTGCACCAGCTGAAGCCACACGGCGCGTAGGTTGGTGAGGGCTGGCCGGAATGCTATGTCATTGCGGGTGGCTTCGTCGCGGATAGCGCGGGCACCCTGGTAGATAGGTTGCTGCGCGTCGGCAAAGGGCCAATAGTAAGCTACCCACAATTCAGCCAAGCGGCTCAACGGTACGGCTACGGGCTGGCCTTGGCGGGCCACGTCGGGGTACATGAGCACCACGTCGTTGATGGCCCGGAGCAGGGCTATTTTGTAGCTGGTGGTTTTGTTGTCGTGCTTGAGGATGGTGGCAATGGCTTGCTCGCCGCTAGTAAATGCCATTTGCCAACAGAGTTAACATCATCTCAATTTGATACAATTTGTGAATTATTAATTCGGATAAATTCTGCATACTGCCAATGGTACATAAGTATTTACAAAGCTTTCATGAGCAGCTTTCGGAACAATTGTGACAGTGGCATTAGTGACATTAAGCTCAAAAGTCCCCCCACAACACGAATTGTTACTTTTCCCTTTAGCAAATGCTGCGTTAAGGTGACTATTAGAAGCTAAAGGGGGTAATTTAGCGCAGGATTTTGACAATTGCGTACAAGAAATATAAGCCAATGGCAACAACGCTTTTATCGTTGACACGATTTCCATCCTCGGGGTGCCGTATTTGCCACGCCCAGTTGAAAAAAGAACGGTGTTAGGGGAAACCAATTGACAAAAATGGGTTGTAAAATCTGCGAGATTATTAGTATCAGCATTACCTCCATGGTGAGGAAAAACGGCAACTTGAGCCTCTATATTAAATCCTAGTTTTTTAATTTGCTCTAATCCGAACTCATCAACATCACCCGGCAAAAGAAGTGCAGAAACCTGCGTAGTTAACACTTTGATAACTGCACTTAATCCATTAGAGCTCATACTATGGCCATCCGGTGATATTCCACCGGGACCAGTTTTAATTAATGAATAAGTTGGATAAACAACTTCTAGCTTGAACTCACCAATATCAATTAGTGCGCCTGTCCGATAAAGTTCAACAGGATTTTCATCCATTCTGTTGTTTATTATTGCATCTTCAATTAAAAATATTACATCTTTCCAAAACTTATCTGTGTTGGCAGAACGTGTAGAGTCCGTATTTAAGTACAATTTACCTATACTTATCGTTGCCAAAGACAACAAAGCAATCAATCCTCGCAAATGGTCAGAATCTGCATGAGAAACCATTATTTGGTCTATTCGTGTAATTCTGGCCTGTTGAAGGAAGTTTAATAAGCCGTCGCCAAAACCGGCATCAATTATGACATTTTGAGCATCTTGAATTACCGTACAATTACCGTGACCAACGTCCAATACACTTATAATAGCCATTAGATTCTAGTACTCAAAAGACTTAACAAATATTTGTGAATATTTTTCTGCGCCTATGTTAGACTGCGCGAAGAAGCGGCTTTTACCCTCTTTTAAGAATCTATCCCTTATCATTTCAGGTACCTTCTCAAACTTTAGGCGTACCAGCGGAGCATCTTGAGGGTTGTCCCATGCCGGTATTTCAACTTCAAACATTCGGGAATTCTCATCAAATCTTTCGAACCTTATCAAGGTTCTCCAAGCAACTCTACTTTCTTCCCTTTTGATGTTAAACGCTTCTTTAGCAGACTTCTCTATGGCATGTGCAAGCACATCTATATCTTCTCCTACCTCAGAGTGGAGAAGCATGACAGGAATCCCATCCAGGTAGGGCCGAATTTCATTGTCTATGGTGTCTCTATTCGCAATATTACTCGTAATCAATACGCCTGGAAAAGAATTTTCTGAACAATAGGCAACCAACTGGGCCCCAGAAAAATTTGCATAATTTCTTACTTTAAGATTCAAGTCGCACAGCGCGGCATCCGAAATTGATTTTATTTGCTTGAACGTATCGTAGCAATTGGATAATGGCCCTGCAAGCAACATTGGCTCCAAATCCAAATCCTCAATTTCATCACTAAGCGCTTCTCGCATATCTTTTAAGTCATCAATGACAGAAATTCTAGACAGCGACTTTCCCGACACATTTATTGACATGGTTCAATTCAATTTTTTAAGGTTGGGATTGTCAATATGAATTCTGCTCCGCCATCGCGACCATGGGCTTTAGCTTCAGCTGTGCCTCCTAAATCACGTATGGAGTCTCTCACAATTGTCAAGCCCAAACCTGTGCCATCACTGTAGCCAGTTTGCCCAGGAGTCCATATGTCTTTAACATCAATGGCCTCAATTCCTGGTCCATTATCTGACACAATTACACGCACTTCATTTCCAGAGATTTCAGCAGTAATGTTAATAATCCTGATGCCTATCTCAACATCGGTGAATGCTTTGATGCTGTTCACTAACAGGTTTGTGATTATTGATTCAATCGAAGCCTCGCTACCCCTGATGAACGGGTTGCCCTCTAAACTATCAGCGCTTACCCTTACATCTCTTTCATCAAATAGGGGTTTAAATTTTGTGAGGACATTAGAAATAGTCTTGTAAACATCCACCCTAGTGTTCCGTCGTTTGTCCTTTTCAACAAACCCAAGCATAAGGTCTTGAAAGCTGCTAATCTGTTTTGATTGCTTAATGATTTGCTTTGCTGGATTTGACAACCTTTCCTTGTCTTCAACTTCCCCTTTTTTAATACGCCTTAATATAGTTTTAGCACGGCGCTCAATCAAAGAGACTGGATGTTTGGTTTCATGAGCAAAAACAGCTGCGACAACCCCCACAGTACTAAGAGTGCGATACAATTGAACTTCCCCTCTTAGCGAGTTGGCTTCTTTTTCCCAAGCGCTATCATAGCTTTTTACTATGGTGCTAATTACTTCTTGCTCATTCTGTTTTAGTTTAGAAATAGCCTGTTTCAGATTTTTCTTCTGAATTACAATTTCTTCTGAATTATTCTTCCTGGTTTGTTCACGTCGTAATTCAGCCTCACGCAGCCTTTCACGAGCCATGAAGTTCAATGCCTCTTGAGCAAACTCCACAACTTCGTTGAAAGCGTCATTTTCTATTAGTCCGGTTCGGTCCGTTTTCTGTTGAAATCTCGAATCGACATGGTTTATGGCTATTCTCCCAATTGACGAATTCGTACTGGGTCTAACTTCAGGGTTCCTAACACGTGCAAGGTTTAAACTTAGCCAGTCGTCACCGTTATTACCGTAAGGAGCTACCCTTATTCCGTTCATATATAGATAAACACCGCCAAACTCCTGTAGCCAATTTCTTACCTCACCCATCGCAACTGGTCGAGTAGCGAAAGTTTCGGTATTGAGGATAAAGACCCATAAATCAAACTCGACTCCATGTACGGAATAGTTTTGATTTTTCCGCTTTAGTCTTAAAGAATCATGGTCGGCCCCGAAGAGTAATCCTCCTCTATGGTCATAAACATTAGCTGAACCGTAACCAGCCTCGTCTATTCTTGCTTTTAAGTGAAATTCTGAGTTTTCAAAATACCGCTGTTCTACTAAACGCTCTAAATCAGCAAAAGCAGCAGCCTTGAGCTTTGGTTGAAAGCTACCAGGAGTATCCGAAAATGGGTCACCTAGCATGAGCATTCCACGGGCCAGACGTTTAACATCCATCCTGCCGAGTCTATTTCTCAGATTGATTATTTCAATCACAGAGCCCGTGCCTCTACCCGCTAGATTCAATTCTGCATAAATATCTATCGGAACATCGTCTACGCTATCTACATCGACGAACTGGTCCCAGTCAATTGAAACTTCATATGTGACCATCGGGTCTTCGAAGTAAGTAGTAGTAAGTTGCGCTACCGTACCCATTCTAAGCGCAGCGAGCCTACCCAATCCTTTATTACCGGCTGGCACCCTGTTCAAACGCGTACGTTTAGTTGGGTCTTTCTGTGACTCCCCCAGAAGCAGCCAGCCATTATAGAGCTGGTCTGGAGTCATGCCATCACCATCGTCAGTTACACGGATAATAGTGCCCGCATCATTATCGATTATTTCAACTAAGCAATTGTATGCATTTGCGTCATATGCGTTTTTAACTAATTCTAGGATTCCTTGGTCATATCCTATATTCAATTCTTCACCCAACCGACTTAGAATTGAGGGTGAAAATCTTATGTGAGCTGTTCTAAGCCTTTTTTTGCTCATAAGATGCTGTGATGAATTATTTGATGGATTTTATAATAAATGCCAAGGAGTACTTACAAGCCTGCAGCACCTTTAGAAATCTCACTTATTGGAAGCAGTCGTAACAAGGTCTTAGCTTAAACTAACCGAGCTGCAATCTCATAGCGTGCAGATTAATAACAGGAAATCTTAATTAAATCGTTGTTGGTAAGTTAGTTATTAATGCAAGCATAGAGGCTAACCCAGTAAACTTATGGAAATGTAATCAATTCCGGCCACTGCCGTTTGCTGCACTGCGAGGGCCTTAAGACTTGTCCTCAACATGAGGTCCGAGGAAACGCGTGCCGTTGAAGTGCAGCATGTGGGTTGGAGAATCGGCAAACCATACCTCTGTCTCCCATGATATGTCAACCCTGTACTTGGCCATCGACTTGCGGTCAGGAAAAGCACTTACGAAAACCAGTTTGTCTTTAACAGCGGCGAACAACTGGCTCAACTCCTCGTGCCGCTTGTTGTCAACGGGGCCGTGACTGGTAACGGATTCAATCAGTAGTAGCCAATCCTTCTCACCGTAATACAACACAACGTCGGGCATTTTGCCATGCTTGTCCACCGTCACGCCCAATTCAGCCAGCCTCTCCCGGTCAAAAAACTCATTCTGCGGCTTCGTGTCGCCGATATAGATAACCTCCGCTCCTGGTGCGTAGCGAGGGCCAAATACCTTGATGATATCGTGAATGAGTTGGCTATGCGCACCGGCGCTCAGCGTAACCTCCTTACCGTTGGGCAGCACCAATGGAATCAACGCCATGTTTCGCTCCTTTGCGTTTTTCTCTATTAGGGTCGGCCGGTCGCGGAGGTGCTGCTCCAGCTTCGAGGCCCAAGCTGGCGTACCAAACGTAGTAAGCAGCTCCCCAAGCTGTTCATACACCTGATAGCAAGCCTTCGGTGAGTTGACAGGACGTGAACGGTTGTCCGGGTTATAGTCGACAATTCCGGCGCTGCCAAACTGATGTAACGTTTGTCGGCGGAAAGTCTCACGCGAGTTCGGAGCATAGGTCGTCTGGTAATTATCTCGACACCAGTCCATTATGGGTGTTACCCCCATTACCGGGCGCTCTAGCTTCTGCCAAGAGCCATCCGGTTTTAGATTGAGTAAAGCCAACAGCGTCAGCGCCGAGCGGTCGTTTAGCTGGGCCCGCGGCATGCCAAGGGCCTTGAGAATCTGTAGGCTCTCTTGGACTTTCTGCTGCTTAGGTGTAAACGTCGATTCTAGCTCAAATAGCGTGTTATTCATTTTACGGTCGGTTACTACTTCCTGTACAATTGCGTCTAGCTCATCTATGCCTTTATCCTTCACTCTTTCCCCTATCTCCTCAATGGTTTTCAGGGACGGCATTGGAAGAGCTCGGGCCTCGGTGGCACTTACTTGAGTATTACCGTTGAAAACTCGGAAGAAGGCATCATAAAGGTTGCTGTTCAGCAGAGCGGTCAGGCCTGCTACCTGTTGCTCCGTTAGTTCAGCCTTTATGGAATAGAAGTAGTTCAGCTTATTTTCTAGCCCCACACCATCGTATTCCGCCCAATCCTTCTTGTAATAGGGTGCGGCTATGAGGCGGTGCTTGTCATCCTTGGCGCTGAAACGGCGCAGCAGCACATAGTTACGGTTGGGTAATAACCCGGCGCGCTTGCCGCCAGCCAGCGCAATGAACTGATGCCTACCGCGCGCGTTGGGCCAGTCGATGCGACCACGGCGCACGTGGTCAATCCAAAACAGCGGAACGTAGCCAGCGCTGGCCTCTTCGTTGAGGTGCTCGGTAACTCGAAAAGCCACTACCGGACCAGTAGATACTTCGATGCCGAAATCCCTGAGTCTATGCCGCCACATTTTGAAATCCGCAATTAGACTTCGTTCTGCGTTGCTTGTGGGCAGAAAAAGTACCTTTTCCTGACTGCCCAAGTCAACTAGTTCATCAAGCATGCACTGCTGCACCGTCGTTTCGTGCACGTCGTGGCCAGCCTCAGAAGCCAGGACGCGCACCGGATAGTCTTGTTCGCCGGCATGATTAACCCGCGTAGCTTTAAAAATCATGTTCTCCTGCAGCACGGCATCTTTCTCGAATGCCTTGCTGCGTGAGTGGAACAGATGAAATACGTCCAGCTGCAAGTGCTGATACATGAAGCCTCGGAACCGCTCGAAGTAGGGCCCTGAGCAAAAGCTACGAGGTATGATGAAAATAAGCTCGCCGCCTTGTTTAGTGAGCAAAGCAGCCTGTACAATAAAGAGAGAATAAATATTAGGCTGCTCCTGTTCTTGCTGGCGTGCTAGGTCATTGCGCGGGTCTTGCTTGCTTAGCTTAAAGTATGGCGGGTTAGAGATAACCACGTCATAAATGGGCTGAGCTGATTCGAGTGCAGAACCCCATAGTTGCTGATTCTCCAGAATGAAATCACGCGGAATTAACCGTGGGTGGCAGGAAATCCCTTTGCTGCCCAACCAGTCAGATAAGTGAACAAGTACAGCATGGGCATATGGCTCGATGCCGGCGTCAACGTCATAAGCGTCCAGGTATAGGACGGTGAGCTGAGGACTAGTTCGTACCAAATGTTCAACTAACGAGCAAGCCAGCACACCAGTACCAAATCCGGGGTCCAGTAGCCGGGCCTCAGTGCCGGTAAACGTAGCTAGACTGGCTAGATAGGCCCCGATTTCATGGGGCGTGAAGAACTGCCCCAATTCCTTTTTATGAGTATCACTAGCCGCTGCTGCGTACTCAGAGGCAAGTTGGGAGGCGTAAGCACTAGGTAACGCTTGGGCAGTTGGGGGGGATATAGATAGAATATCGGTGTCTACTTCTGGTGTCATGTCTACAAAGCTATGGCATTTGCCTAACCATGCTAGAATTGTAGCGGAAATGATTTTCGCTTATATCCGCACGTTCAGAAGGTCAGTAAACACCCCCCGACGCAAGTTGCAGGCAGCTACTACTTCGTCAGTGGCGCCGTTGCGATGCTTAGCCATGTCGAAAAGAACCGTATCAGCCGTGGCAGTGCCGTCCTCGTACTCGGTGATGTTGTAGTACTCGCCGCGCCAGAGGAAGATGATGCAGTCGGCGTCCTGCTCGATGCTGCCGGACTCGCGTAGGTCCGAGAGCATGGGGCGTTTCTCTCCTCCCCTTTTCTCTACGTCGCGGGAAAGCTGACTGAGGGCGATGACGGGGGCATTTAGCTCTTTGGCCAGTTCCTTCAGGCCGCGGCTGATGCTGCCTACTTCCTGCTCGCGGTTTCCTTTGGTGTCGCCGCGCATGAGTTGAATATAGTCTACCAGGACCAGGCTTAGCGGCTGCTGGGCGTGGAGGCGGGCGCACTTGGCGCGCAGCTGCTGAATGCTCAGGCCGGGCGTGTCGTCAATGTAGAGCTGGTGGCCATGGGTCTTGATTCGTTGGGCCTGCTGGCGGATGTGGGCCACTTGCTCGAGGCCGCCGGGTAGGTTGCCACGGCGCAGGTCGGAGTTGCTGTAGCCGGGGACTTCGCTGGCCACCATCCGCTGCATGAGTTGCAGGGTGGGCATTTCGAGGCTGAAGGCGGCGGTGTGGTGGCCGTGGTCGAGGGCGGCGGTGCGGGCGAAATGCAGCAAAGCAGCGGTTTTGCCCATCCCGGGCCTGGCGGCTAGGATGATGAGGTCGCCGGGCTGCCAGCCGCCGGTAAGGCCATCGAGGGCGGCGAGGCCGGTGGGCACGCCGGTGAGGCCCTGCTGTTGAACGGCCTGCGTGAGGCGTTCAAACGTGGGCTCAAACGCATCGGCGGCGGTTTGGCCGGGCCGGGTTTCGAGGGCTCGATGCAAGCCCGTGAGGTGGGCCTGGGCGTTGGCCAGCAGCTCCAACGGGTCGCGGGTCTGGTCGTAGCCGTGGGCGGTTAGCTCGGTGCCGACGCGGATGACGACGCGGCGGGCGTGCTGCTCCTGCAACAGGCGGCAGTGGGTTTCAAAGTGGGCGGCGGAATTGATGCGGCTGGTGAGGCCGGCGACGAAGTAAGGGCCGCCGGTGCGGTCCAGGGTGCCGCGCTGGCGCAACTGCTGGGTGACGGTGAGCAAGTCGGCGTGGTCGCCGCGCTGCACCAAGTCGCGGATGGCCAGGTACACCTGCTGGTGAGCGGGGCAGTAGAACACGTCCTCGGTGGGCAGAATGGCCAGCAGGGTGCGTTGGGCGTCGGCTTCGAGCAGAGCGGCCCCGAGCACGGCGGCTTCGAGGTCGAGGGCCTGGGGTGGCAGGTGGCCGCTGCTGGGAGCCGAAATGACGGAGCGGCGGGTAGCGTAGGGCTTTGGTTGAGTTTCGGACATGGCGGAATGGGGTTAGCTCCAGCGGGAGGGGTCGAGGGGTTTGGGGGAGGTGCGGGCCCGGGGCGGCGGGGTTGCGGATGCTGCGCCGGTGGGCTGGAACTGGGCGCGGCGGTGCATCCAGCGGCGGAAGGCAGCGCGCCAGTCGGCCATGGGGGTTTTGCCGCTCACGCGCCAGCCATTACTTTGGAAGTGGTCGCAGAACGCGGCCGCCTCGGCTTGGGCGTCGGCGCTGTTGGGTTGGTACTCCGCGGCGTAGGCCTGGACCTCGGCCAAAGTGGGCGGCGCGGGGGGGCCTTTCTTCCGGGCGTCAGCCGGTTTTTTAGCTGACTTCTCCTTCACATTTTTTTCAATGAGAAGAGCGGTCGCGGTGGCGTCAGCCACCTCTCTTTCTTTTATTGAAGATGTAATTGAAGATGAAGATGAAGGGGTTGGAATTTGCTTAACCCCGGTGGTTGGCGTTTGCTTGGGGGGGTGGTTGGCAGTTTGGTTGGCAGTTTGGTTAAGCAAACGTGGATTTCCGCCCTTTTTGCCCGATTCGGTCCGCACTTGCCGCAACCGCTCGTCTTTAACCATGCGGCGACAAAACAGTGCGCCGTCGGACTCGCGGCGGCTGGCGACGCCATAGGTTAGCAGGGTGGTTAGGATTTGGTTGGCACTTTGGTTATCCAAACCGAGGCGGCGGGCAATGACGGCGTCGGGCATGGGGGCGCCGTTGACGAGCAACACGCCGCGCTCGTCACTGTCGTGCATCATCAACAGCAGCTCGAACCAGGCCCCGCGCTGCAGCAGGTCGAGGGCCTGGACGCCCTGGTCCTTGTGCCAGTCGCCGGGGTAGAATTGGATAGCCGGGAGCTTCATGCCTCGGGACGAGTCGACACAAGTGAAATGGAGGCTGCTCCTGACTGCTCGAACAGGTCGAGCTGACGGTAGTCGGTGCATTTGCCGCGTAGGGCGGCTTCGACCTCGGCCAGGGCTTCGCTTAGCTCGGTTTCCAGCAGGGGGGCATAGGCGTAGGCAGCATCGGTTTCGTCATCGAAGCTGATGTAGGGGCTCGTAAGATTGAGCACCTTGCCGGTGGTAAGGGCACGCTGGCCGATGAGGGTAACGCCGGACTGGCCCTTGCCCATTGAGAAGCCGGTGACGGTGAAGGCCTGGAAACGGGCGGGCAACTCCTCGGCCGTATCGGGCCAGAAGTCGGGCGTTTCGTTCAGCTGCTCGGTGAGCAGGCAGAGGTGCGGCACCAGGCGACTGAGGCGGTGGGCCAGGTCGGGGTGAATCTGCTCGGCGCAAGTGAGGGCGAAAGCCCGCGGCGGAGCCTCCTGTATGCGCTGCTCGGTGAATTCGCAGGTCAGGTGCTGGTCTTTGAGCTTGACCTTCTGGATGGTGATGATGGATGCGGTGGCCTCTGGCGCACCGGGGCCGGGCCCAACCGGGCCGACGATGGGGAGTAGTGGGGACATGACAGGGGATTAGGCGGCCTGGGCCATCAGCGGGCGGCCCAAGGGCATGGTGGTGGGGGGCGGCAGCTGGCGGTGGTAGCGTTTGACGTACCGGTCGAGTTCGTAGAGGCGAAAGCCCCACTCCTTCTCGTTGAGACGCACGCCCGACAGGCGGCCGGCGCGGCGGGCCTTGCGGATGCCTTCTGGCGTGAAGCGCAGGTACTCGGCGGCCTCGCGGACGTTGAAAAGCCGGTCGGGTGGCGCGGGGGCGGGCTTGGTGGCGTCTTCCAGGGCCTTAAGGCGCTGCACGTCGGCCAGCAGCTGCCGCCACTCTTGTTCGGGGACTAGGAGAGCTACTTGCATGGCTAGGCGGCGGTGGCTTTGGTGGCACGGACCTGGAGGGCGGCAACCCGCTTCTTTTCGGCCTCCACCACGCTGATGAAGGCCTCGGCCACGTCGGTGTTGTGGTAGCGGCCCAGGAGGATGTTGTAGACCTGCTGCTTGGAGTAAATCAGGCCCTTGGTGGCCAATAATTCGACCGTGCGCTTGGCAAAATCGTTGCGCTTGGGCAGCGTGGCCCGTAGCTCAGAAATAATCTTTGCGAACTGTTCCATTTTGTTTGCTATTACGTATCTTTGTTTAGACTTCGAAGCCCAAATGTGGCTATTAAAGTTTGTAACAACAAAAAAAATTTATTGAGTAACAGCAAAAATAATGGACCCTAGAGCACACGTTGGCACCCGCATCAGTGAACTGATGACCCATTACAACTTGTCGGCTTACCAGTTAGCCAAAAATTTAGGCTACGAAGGTCCACAAAAGTTGTATAAGCTAATTCAGAATAAATCCAAGCCGGGCTATGAAACTCTGATGGATATTCTGGACCATTACCCGCAGATGCGGTCGGAGTGGCTGATGCGCGGCGACGAGCCGATGTTTAAGACCACGGACGCCAAATCGGAGGTGAAGGCAGCGGCGGGCTTTACTGGGATGCCCTCGGTCGTGACGGTGGATGCCAATGGCCTGGAGGTTATTAGCGTGGTGCCGAGGAAGGCCGAGGCCGGCTACCTGCTGGCCCGCGACGTAGAGGACACGATGGTTGAACAGGAGACGCTGAGCATCCCGGGTATGCCGGGTGGTAAGACGGTGCGGGCCTTTGAGGTGTCCGGCAACAGCATGCAGCCGACGCTGAACCAGGGCGACCTAGTGGTGGCCACCTGCACCGAGCGGCTGGACCTGATTCAGCCCAAGCACGTTTACGTGGTGGTGGCCCGCGACCGGATTATGGTCAAGCGGCTGCGGGGGCCGGTGAAGCGCGACGAGCCCATTGAACTGCTGTCAGACAACCGGTTTTACGACCCGTTCATCCTGCCGCAAAATGATTTGAAGGAGTTGTGGCAGGTGCAAGCGGTAGTTACGCGCAGCGTACCGGCCAACACCAATGAGTCCTTTGACCGGATGCTGGTGCTGCTGGAAATGCTGGCCCACGACTCGACCCAGCTGCGCAGCATTCTGCTGGACGTGGCGGCTCGTTACGACGTGAAATTAGTGGGTGAAGCAAGCTAATTGAGCTGCTGCTACCAATACTGCTACCAAGACCAAAACAACCGCGTTTAGAGGCGGAGTGAATGGGTAGTAAATGAAGGAGTTAGGGCCGTAAATCTGATAGTTCCAAGTACCCCGGCTCCGGGTACATTCGATAAAATAACGCCAGAAATGGAGCTTAGACACTTGGTGTCGGCCCTGTTTCTGGTATTTTTATTTACAAAAGATTGCCAGTCGCTTGCAAACAGAAAGAAGGCCTTATCCGATGCAACAGTAACGAAACGGGGTGATTCTTGGAAGGTCTGTCCCCTACCCCTTATCCCACCTCACAGCGAACTCCTGCTTGCTGCAATGCATCCACAGGCGGGAAACGGGGTTGATGATAATGATTTCAGCCGGGCGCTCATCGTCGGCGGGGCTCAGGCCTAGTTCAAGCTCGTATTCCTGGCCGTTGCGGAAACCAGCGTAGCCATCCATGCCGCGAAACGTGTACTTCTTTTTCTGAAACTCCATGCGGCAAAGGTAGGACCACGGCGCACGGCGGGGCCAACGGTATTGGGCTTTTTAGCGCGGCGGGGCTTGTTCGCCGGGCGCAAGGCCAGGGAGTGGCAACCGGGCAAACTTGTTTTCGGCCAGGGTATAGCTCATCCGGAACAGGCGGTCCTGGCAAATGTGCTGGTCGCCGGTGGGCTCCGTGATGACCCAGTCGCCCGCAAACACGGTGATGCGGCCCTTGCGGCTGGTGAGGTAGGCGTGTGGCGACATGGGCAGCAGGCTGTCGTTGCCCGCAAAGGCTGGGACCTCATCGGCCACCCCGGCCACTTGCAGGCCCGGAAACCACTGGCGGGCTTCAATCAGGTTGGTATCGGTGGGGAGGCGGGTGAAAAAAGGCATGATGGGGTACTGGGCAACAGTCTGATTAGCAACAGATATAAGCGGCGTTGAATGATGGGCCGGCGGTGCTTTTTCTGCAAAATTAAGGCGCGTCAGGTGAATATTTTATGAGGCGCGGCGACGGGGCGCTTCCGGCGGTGGGCCCACCTGCTGGACTTTTATTTTTGGTAGTGAAGCAGTTTTTTTCGTGGTTGGAGCCGATTTTTTACGTCCGGAACGCTGGGCACGGCGGGTTTTGTGCATTTTTGCACCTTATATTTTGACTTCTCTATGACTAATTTTCCTGTATTTCGCGGCCGGATGCGCTTCCTGAACGGGCTGGGGCTGCTTTCCATCACGCTGTTGGCGGGCTGTGCGCGGCCGGCCGGGAGCAGTAGCGCTATCGCCAAGGACTACTGGCTGTACGTGGGCACCAACGTGGGCAATGAGCAGGCAAGCACCATTTTCCTGTACCGCGTGGATGCCGCTACCGGCGCTTTCACCAGGGTGAGCGCGCAGCACGGCGGCGCCAGCCCCACCTACCTCACCCTCTCGGCCAACCACCGCTTCCTGTACGCGGTAAGCGAAACCCAGACGTTTCGGGGTGCGCCGGGCGGCGGCGTGAGTGCCTTTGCCGTGGCCCCGCGCACCGGCGACCTGACCCTGCTCAACCAGCAGCCTTCCAACGGGGCCGCGCCCTGCTACATCAGCCTCGACCACACCGGCCATACAGCCCTGGTGGCCAACTACGTGAGCGGCAACGTGAGCGCGCTCCCCGTGGCCGCCGACGGCCAGCTGGGTGCCCCCACTACGGACCAGCACACCGGCAGCGGCCCGCACAAGAACCAAACCAGTCCGCACGCCCACTGCCTCCTCCCCGACCCCGCCAATACGTTTGCCTTCGCCGTAAACCTGGGCACCGACCGGGTGTACGGCTACCGCCTCGACCCCGCCAGGGCCCAGCTCACCCGCGCGGCCGAGCCAGCTTTCGTGGCCAAGCCCGGCGCGGGGCCGCGCCACCTGGTTTTTCACCCCGATGGCAAGCACGCCTACCTCATCAACGAGCTGAACTCGACCGTGACGGCGCTGGCGTATGACGCGGCCGCCGGGCGCTTCCGCGAGCTCCAGACGCTGTCGGCGCTGCCGGCCGGCTACACGGGCGAAAATTCCTGCGCCGACATTCATGTTTCGCGTAACGGGCTGTTTCTCTATGCTTCTAACCGGGGCCACAACAGCATCGCGGTATTTGCCATCGATACCAGCAACGGTACGCTGGTGCCCATCCAGGATGTGGACACGCAGGGCAAAACGCCCCGCAATTTCACCCTCGACCCCAGCGGCCGTCTGCTGCTGGTGGCCAACCAGAACTCCAACAACATTTTCAGCTACCACGTTGACCCGCAATCGGGCCTGCTCACGCCCACCGGCCAGAGCACGGAGGTGCCCTCGCCCATGTTCCTGCAGGTGACGGAGGATTTCGGGCGGTAGGCCGGGTCGACATGCTGACGAAGGAGGAATCTGGGGAAAACCGTTCAAATGGATTTTCTCAGATTCCGCCTTCGTTGGAATGACAACCAATGCACTGGCCGGGAATTCCGCTCCCCCCACCGAAACCCGACAACGTGGCGGCCAAGGGCACGTAAGCGGGCAAACCGGCCGGCATGTTGCCCCAGCCGGCTCTTTTTTCACCCTTTCGATGCCTTCCCCCTCCGACTCCCAACCCCGCGAGCTCCGGTTTCCGCTCTACGTGAAAGCTCCGCTCATCCTGCTGGGGCTGGCGCTGCTGGTATTCACGCTGCACATTGCCAGCGACATCATATTTCCGCTCTTTTTCGCGGCCATTTTTGCCATCATGCTGCATCCGGTGGAGCAGTGGCTGCTGCGCCACCGGGTGCCGCCGCTGCTGGCCATCCTGCTTACGGTGGTGCTGGGCGTGGCGGCGGTGCTGGGGCTGGTGTATTTCATCAGCGTGGAGGCCGCCCAGCTATCGGACCAGATGCCGATGTTCAAGAAGAAATTCACCGAAACCGCAACCCAGGTGCACGAGTGGCTGCAATCGCGCGTGGGCCTGAGCGACCAGAAGCTACAGGGCTGGATGAGCGAGGCCGGCACCAAGGCCCAGGGCCTGCTGGGCGGCACGCTCTCGGCGGTATCGGGCCTGCTCGTTACGTTCACCCTCATTCCAGTCTATATTTTCCTGCTGTTTCTGTACCAGAAGCGGCTGGTCGATTTCCTGGTGCAGGCCTTTTCGGGCCGGCGCCGCGATACCAGCGTGAGCGAAGTGCTGCGCGAAAGCAAAACCGCCATTCAGAGCTACATGGTGGGCCTGCTGATTGAGGGCAGCATCGTGGCCGCGCTCAACGTTACGGCCCTGCTCATTATTGGGGTGCCCTACGGCCTGCTGCTGGGCGTGATGGGCGCGCTGCTCAACTTCATTCCCTACATCGGCGGGCTCATTGCCATTGCCCTGCCCATGCTCATGGCCTTTGTGGCCAACGATGGCTACGGCCACGCCCTGGCGGTGCTGGGAGCCTATATGCTCATTCAGTTCATCGACAACCACTACCTGATTCCGCGCATCGTAGCGTCCAAAATTCAGGTAAATGCCCTGGTGGCCATTGTGGGCGTGCTAGTGGGCAATGCCATTGGCGGCGTGGCGGGCATGTTTCTGGCCCTGCCGGTCATCGCCATCCTCAAAATCGTGTTCGACCGCATCGGGCCGCTCAAACCCTGGGGCATGGTG